>DATBQJ010000164.1:0-24809 GCA_036560885.1 Methylocella sp. | reverse complement strand
GTTCCAAACAATGTTGTTGCGGTAGGTGATATCATGAACGGTAATATAGGGGCCATCGGCTTGGTTGTTTGGACCACCATCGTAAATTTGCGAGGACTTCACCCGCTCGACAAGATCGTTGTCGGCATTGCCATAGAAAACGATCGCATCGCCATATCGAATACCGCTACCGCCGAGGTTGCCGCCTCCAATATATGAGATTTGAAGATCACGAAGGGTCACGTGAGATGCATTAAGAGCGGTGTAAACTCCGCTCCCGGCACCGTATTTGATTTGAAAATTCTGTAGGTACACGTAGCTGGCACTGCCATAATAAGCGTTAACTACGTTGGTGTTGATGGCCAGTTCAAGGTTGGGAAAGGCCGTCGCCGGATTCGATGTCGAATAGAGGTAAACCTTCCAGTCGGTCTTGTTGAAAAGCCACATTCCGGGAGACGTCAGGTTGCTCGTGAGTTGTGTAAGCTTGCGATCATACGCGCCCGGCAATCCCGTCATTGCCTCAACTCCCGTCGCGATGGTAGTGGGAGTTGGGTTGTAGATGATGTTTCCGACATCATTGGCACTGTTGTACGGCATCCCATTCGCGTAGCCTGGCAGGGGCGCGAAAGTCATATTGCTCTTCCAAATGTTGCCTGCCACATTTGTCCAGCCGCCGGTGCCGGATGGGGCCCACCCTTTCCAGAAGTTGGGCGTCCAACCCGTGGGGTCACTCGCGCTCACCGAGCCCATAAGCACCGGCGCGGGTCCCGTTCCATAAGCGTCGTAGTAAAGCCCGCCCGCGGACGAGCCGCTCCGCAGGACCAATTGTCCCCGCCACACCCCGCCCCGCTTGAAGCGCACCGAGGTGTTAGGCCCTAGCGTCGCATTGTTTACTTTGGTCAGCGACTTCCATGCGGTCGCTTGGGTGTGGCCGTCATTAGCGTCGTTGCCATTAACATTATCGACATAATAGGCCGTCGGTGCGTCGCCGATGCCGAGCGTGAGCGTAGTGGTGACTTGCGCCCCGCTACAGGTGCCGCTAACGGTATAGGCTGTGCTACCCACGATCTGGGTTGGGAGGCCAAAAATTGTCCCGGTTGTTGAATGAAGGATCAGCCCGTCCGGGAGGGCCGGACTGATAAAGACGTTTGACAACGTCCCCCCGCAGGTGGCCTTGTTGTATGTAATCGTCTGGCCAAGAGGGTAAGTGACAGGGTTTTGTGTATAGGTGATTCCTGATGCTGCTGCGCCATCCCCAATAATACCGAAAGAAAGTAAACCTATATAGGATAAGGCAAATCTTAGCAACAGCTTGTTAATACGTATCACCCTCTCACCTCCTCTGCTGGATATTACACCGTTTGTATGACGCCTGGTTAAGGTGCCGCTTACACCAGATCGACCTACGCCTACGAATAAATTTTTGTGACAGTTAATTAATATTGTTTGATAAAATTGTGTTCAAAGTTGTCACTAAAAATGCCTCATTTGTCTTGATGCGAATGCCTGGGATGGTTCATATCGACACGCGCGAAGAGGGTGCCAGCAATCGGGATCATGCGGTTTTGGCAAGCGATCCGCGTCCACGCGCCAAGGCAGAGAGGCAGGGAGCAAAGTTTGGCAAAAGCACGGCTTGTGGCGCGATCCCCGGCGATAGGACGGCGCGGATTTAAGGACGACGCAGGGTTAGCAGCGGAAGGCGGCTAAAAAGCGCAGCCTCTGGTCCGGAGGTTGCCGAAGCTCTGCGGCAAGAAGCCGCATGGGAATTGCGGCGCGGCAGCAAGAAAGAACCGCGGCAATAGGCGTATGCGGTTGCGCCGCGGCAGGGCGGCGCCACGCTTTGCCAGGCGTGGGGAAGCACACGGATAAATGCAACGTGAACCTTAGCGCCAATCCGCGGAGTGTGTTGGCGCAGCCCGGTGTCTCAAAATATACTTATCCGGGAAATTTTCGCTTGCTGCCGGACACCGGCGGGCGGCTTTCGCGGCAAGTGCGCCCCCTTTTGCAGCGCATACCGCCGTGATGTCGCTTGAGGGATGGTTGGCTCGGGCCTGATTGGCCAGATAAGCCGCAGTAATTTCGAGCGGATCTCCGGCGGGCCACAACTCGCCTCATTGCCGCGGCCAGCTGGCCGGCCGTCTTTCGCTCAAACTCAGCCGTGAATCGCCCGCGGGAAGTATTAAGAATATCCCCATTTGAGGAACGGCCGCCATGACGGTTAGTCTGGATCTGCCCTTCCGTCTCCTTGCAATAGCCGACGACCGAGATCAGTCAAGATAGCCATAGCTGCCGTAATATTTTCTATAATTGTATGAGCTTGAATAGCCTTCGTAATGCGCCATCTTCCTCATATCCGCTCTATTTAAGATTACGCCGAGCAGACGATCATGAATCTCTGGTGTTTCCCCGAGAAGACGTCTCGCAATATCCTTGTTTGTCTTTCCCCATTCCACGATATAAACGTAAGAATCGATGAAATTCGATGTAGCTCTTGCATCGACCACGGGCAGCAGCGGCGACAAATCGACGATCACAGAATCAAATGTCTCGCATAGGCGATCCGTGAAGTTCTTTATCGCATTGGAACCTAAAATTTCGTCAGTATGTAAGAGTTTGGATGCCGAGGCAGCAGGAGCGGGCAGAAAAGTTAGGCCGCTCGCGGGTTCGATCCAGACGGCATCAGCCAGCTCAATTTTGCCTGCGATGACCTGAATAAGTCCACCCACAGCGTCTGGCGCAAACTGCTGGGAAAGCGATGGCTTGCGGAGATCGCAATCAATCAGCATGACACGGCGGCCGGCGTGCGCCAAAAGATGCGCAAAATTTGATGCCACGGTCGACTTGCCTTCGTTGGGCAACGTCGATGTTACGCCGATTACCCGGTTCGGTTTCAGCATGCCATTGAGATCCATCGCCAATTTCAGTGAACGAAGCCCTTCGGAAAATTGCGAGAAGGGCGAATCAACGACAAATTTCATGAGATCATGCTTATGAACAAGCGTTCGCTCCGCCTTTGAAGGAGCGCCTTCGGCAATTACGGTGGACCTGGGATTGGCGGATGTCAGGGCGGGCAAAGTGGCGATGCAATTGGCCGCGAGCGATTCCTCGATTTGGGCTGCCGTGCGAAACACGCGGTCCGAGAGTTCGCGGTAGAATACCAACATAAGGCATAGGGCCAAACCACCGGCAGTCGATATGCTCAAAACGACGAATGTAACAGGCTGGCTCTTAGAGGTCGGCGGGATCGCCGCGCTAATAAGCCTTGTCTCAGTAATTGGAAACGATTGCTGTTGGACAGACTCCATATAACGCTCGAGGAAACTATCCGAAATTGTTCGATAGCTTTTGGCATTGCTTTCCAAGTCGTGGAGCTGAACCTGAGAGTTATGCGTAATTTGCGATTCCGTCACCTCGGAGGCAAGGCTTTTTTCAAGACTCTGTTGGCGAGCAAGCGCGATTTGGTAATCGCTCTTGTAGCTCTCCGCTATCTTTTTCATTTCATCTTTAATATTATTCCGCATTTCTAGCATCTGCGTGCGGAGATTGACGGTCGCCAAATGGTTGGCGCCATAGCGCTCCTCATAAATTCGTTCGCGCGCGGCAAAATCGAGGTATTGGTTGCGTAGTTTGATAATGACTTCATTTTTGAGCACGTCCGCCACCGAGGCATCGGGAACATCCTCTTTCATCACGTCCTGCATCCGGTCGAACCTGGCCTTGGCCTCGGCTGTCGCGGCGCGCGCCAAGATCAGCTGGCTATTCAACTCCGACAATTGCTGATCGTTCATGAGCCGTGAGGTTTCGCCCGCGGCGTCTACCGTGACGATATTGTTCGCGCGCTTGAAATCCACGACGGCCCGGTCGGCAACCGAGCCCTGCGTCCGCAGCTCTTTGATCCGGTCCTCCAGCCAAGCGCTGGCGCGCCGCGTGGCTTGATATTTGGCGTCGAGTTGTTCCGCAAAATAGGCCTCGGCAATAGCATTGACGATCCGCGCGGATTTTGCGGGATCTCCAGAACGAAACCAAATCTGGATCACATAAGTCATCCCAACGCGGGACACGGCGCGCCGGCTGTCGAAAGCAGCGAGCGCCCGGTCTGTCAGTTGGGCCTCGGTCGGTTTTCCGCCGCTCCCCCAAAAGCTAGGCACGAACTTGAGAATGGGGCCTAACAAGCCGCCGCTACCCCTCACGAATTCGGGATCCTCTGTAAGCCGCAAGTTCTTGATGACCGCCAAGCTGATCGTCCGCGACAAAAGTACCTCAACTTCGGTCTGTACCGTCGCCGTATCAATCGTGTTATTCCCGAGGTCTGGTTTCTGCTGCAATAGTTGGGCCCGGTGGGTATCGATCAACATCGTGCCGGTGGCCGTGAAACTCGGCGGCGTGACGTAGAGATAGAGCAACCCTAGCGCCGTCGCGCATGCCATCAGGACAAGGCATGCCCGAAATTGACGTTTAAGGATTCGTATGAAGGCATTAAACGCGGTAGCGAATTCCGAGGGTACAAACCCCTCAGCATCGTCAGACGCGAGCGGTGGTGTTTTGTTCACCTGCAACATGAATTTTTTGCAACCCTGGTGGAAATAGATAACGCGGGGAACCTAATATCTGCGTAACAATAGCTCGGTTTCCGTATAAACCCGGAAGCACTCTATAAACCTCAAAGCACTCTCGCCTGCCAAATTGAGAGCGATGCTGCCCCTCCTCCCCACAGCGATTGCTGGCACAAGTCTTTCATATAAAAAGGGGGCGCAGTCAAGCTAAGCATTCGTGCCAATATCCCATCGCGAATCCTAAGGTAAAGACACCAGCGCCGCGATCAAGAGACGCGCGGCAGAATATGTTTGGCCCGTTGATGAGTCGATGAGGTTAGGCTTCGGTGCCCGGTGAGGCGGCTCACCTGGAGCGCCCAATGGGGCCGGGAGCATTTCGAGACAGCTCCATCGCCCGCCGCAGGGCAAGCCTTCGGCCGCAGGGCCTGCTTCCAGACCAAGATTCGACATGCGCCGCGCCGCCGGCAAAACGGCCGCGATAAAAAATTTCCCGTCATTTCGAGAAGCTTTCGCGCGAATACGCAGCGAGAGGGATGTCATTTTTATGCGCCAATAATTCATAGCGGGCGCGAAAAAATGCGCCAGTGCGGTCCCGTTCCACCCGCATTGCCTTGACGAGGCATGGCCCCCGAAGGTTCTTCCCGGCTGCCGCATCGAGGACCTCGCGAGGCCGGTCCTTCGCGCGGCATCGAGAGCGCGAGCGAAATCTGGCAACATTGGACGCCACCGCGCTTGGTGCAGCAGCAGCCCCGCGAATTACTATTGAATCGGTGCCAGCGCCAATATATACAGCTACCGGGTTTCCGGCTTCACGGCGTTGGCGGACAGGACCGCTCGCGCTTAATTGAATACGAGGCGCGGCTGCATCAGGGACGGTGCTTGATGTGGAAAGTGCTTTATTGGGGAAACTTTACTGGCTTGCCGGCGTCCTGACACCCTGCCGGAAAGACATGAAACGACAAGGCGCCGCCGCCGCGAAAGACTGCGTCACAGGCGCCGCGCAACAGAGTGTCCGGAGGAAATTAATGCGCAAGTTCCTGGTTATGTCCTGTGTTGGCGCCGCCGCGCTTCTCGCCAATGGCGCCGCCTTTGCCAACGATGAGCTGATCCAGCTTTCGAAAGACCCAAAGCAATGGGTGATGCCGACCGGTGACTACGCCAATCACCGCTTCTCGAAACTCACTCAGATCAATTCAGACAACGTCCAGCGTCTAGTTCCGGTGTGGACCTTTTCGACGGGGGTTTTGCGCGGCCACGAAGGCGGTCCCTTGGTGGTCGGCAGCGTCATGTACATCAGCACGCCGTTCCCCAATATCGTCTACGCGCTCGACTTGAATCATGACGGCAAGATCATCTGGAAATACGAACCGAAACAAGATCCCAACGTCATTCCCGTGATGTGCTGCGATACTGTCACCCGCGGCGTGGCGTATGGCGACGGCAAGATTTTCCTGTATCAAGCCGACACCACTCTGGTCGCGCTCAAAGCGGAAACCGGGGCGGTTGTTTGGTCGACGAAGAACGGCGATCCCGCCAAGGGGGAAACGGGCACTTCGGCACCGCAGGTCGTCAAGGACAAGGTTCTCGTCGGCATTTCAGGGGGTGAATTCGGCGTCCGTGGCTCGCTTACGGCTTACGATATCAAGACGGGCAAGCGGGTGTGGCGCGGTTATTCCATGGGGCCCGACTCCGACACCTTGATCGATCCGGTACATACGACGAGCCTCGGCAAGCCGGTTGGTCCAGATTCGGGAACCAACACCTGGAAAGGCGATCAGTGGAAAATCGGCGGCGGTGCCACGTGGGGCTGGTATTCCTTCGATCCGGAATTGAATCTCGTTTATTACGGGTCCGGCAACCCCTCGACCTGGAATCCCAAACAGAGGCCGGGCGACAATCGCTGGTCGATGACCGTCTGGGCGCGCGATGCGGATACCGGCGTTGCCAAATGGGTCTATCAGCTGACACCCCACGATGAATGGGATTACGACGCGATCAACGAGATGATCCTGGCCAACCAGGAAATGCGCAAGGTTTTGGTGCATTTCGATCGCAACGGCTTCGCCTATACGATCGACCGTGAAACTGGCGAGCCGCTGGTCGCCGAGAAATACGATCCAGTGGTCAATTGGGCAACCAAGGTCGATCTTGACAAAAACTCCAAGACCTACGGACGCCCCTCGGTCGTGAAGAAATATTCGACCGAAGCAAATGGCGAAGACGTGAATACGCAGGGGGTCTGCCCGGCAGCGCTCGGGTCGAAGGATGAACAGCCGGCCGCCTATTCGCCTGAGACGGGGCTCTTCTATATTCCGGCCAACCATGTCTGCATGGATTATGAGCCTTTCCACGTGAGCTACACGGCCGGACAACCCTATGTCGGGGCAACCTTGTCCATGTTCCCGCCTCCGGGCGAGCCCAACATGGGAAATTTCACCGCCTGGGACGCCAAGAACGGAAAGATCGTCTGGCAGAAAAAAGAGCTGTTCTCGGTCTGGTCGGGGGCACTGGCGACCGCCGGGAATTTGGTCTTCTACGGCACGCTTGAAGGCTATCTGAAAGCGGTGGACGCGAAGACCGGCGACGAGCTCTTCAAGTTCAAGACGCCTTCCGGCATCATCGGCAACGTCTCGACCTATGAGCACAATGGCAAGCAATATGTCGCGGTGCTTTCCGGTGTCGGCGGTTGGGCGGGTATCGGACTTGCGGCCGGCTTGACAAAGGGAACCGAGGGCCTTGGCGCAGTCGGCGGCTATGCCGCGCTCTCCAACTACACGGCACTCGGTGGTCAGTTGACGGTTTTTGCCCTGCCGCCAACGTTCTAACCTCCGGCATGGCGTTGTCAAACGCGTAAACGCCCGGCGCTCAATCGGCGCCGGGCAGTTTATGCGCCGTGCGTTTTTTCTCGAACAAGGATAGTCTCGTGCAAATCAGCCGTCTGGCGCAGGCCTTCGCCCTCGCCTTGCTTTTCGGGTTCGCGACCGCGGCAATGGCCGAGGCCCCAGGAGATTCCAAAGCCGTAAAGCAGGACGGCAATGGCAAATATCTCGATGCCAAAGGCGACCCGACGTTTAGCGTAAAGCCGGACGGAACGGTGGACTGGTATACTTATTCCGGCTTCCGCCGCTACCATTCTGAGTGCCACGTTTGCCACGGTCCCGATGGTGAAGGCTCGACCTATGCACCTGCCCTCAAGGATTCGGTGAGTCGCATTAACTACGCCGAATTTTACGGGATTGTCGTCGGCGGCAAGCAGGATATTGCCGGCGGTGAAAACAAGGTCATGCCGGCGCTCGGAGATAACAAGAACGTCATGTGCTACATTGACGATATTTACGTTTATCTTCGCGCCCGGTCCGGCGATGCGATAGGCCGCGGAAGGCCGGCAAAGCACGAAGACAAGCTGCCGTCGGCCACCGACGCGGAGCAAGCATGTCTTGGCGACAAGAACTAACTGTAAAACGCATGAACTTCCGGCGCATCAGGATTCTGCTTGCGCTAATTTTGCCGGTCTTTTTGACCGTGATGGAGGTGGCGGCGCAATCCGGAGAAGAGGGTTCAATCGAACTTGTCGATCCGAAGGTGTTGCGGGTCTGCGCCGACCCCCGGAATCTGCCTTTCTCGAATGAGGCCGGCGAGGGATTCGAAAACAAAATCGCTGCGCTTCTTGCCCACAAGCTCGGCAAAACGCTGGCCTATGAATTTTACCCCGGCGCCACTGGCTTTGTGCGGAATACGCTGAATGCCCATCGTTGCGACGTGATCATGGGGATGCCGCAAGGAGACGATATCGTTCAAGGAACAAATCCCTATTACCGGACAAGTTACGCCCTGGTTTCGAAGCAAGGCGCCGGTCTTGAGACAATCGACAGCCTCGAAGATCCGCGTTTGCATGACAAGCGCATCGGCATCGTGGCCGGTACCCCTCCGGCGACCAATCTCGCGGTCAACGGGCTATTGGAAAACGTCAAATCCTATCCGCTCGTGGTCGACACGCGGTTTGACGCGCCGGCCGCGGCGATGATCGCGGATCTCGAGGGCGGCCGCATCGATGCCGCCGTGCTTTGGGGACCGATCGCGGGCTATCTCGGAAAGCACGCCAAAATCCCGATAAAGGTCACGCCGCTCGTCAAGGAAGTGTCCGGACCAGGCATGATCTATCGAATCGGAATGGGGGTGCGCCATTCCGATCAAGACTGGAAACGCCAGTTGAACAAGCTCATTGCCGAGAATCAGGCCGAGATCACCCAAATTTTGGCATCCTACGGCGTGCCTCTTCTCGACGAGAACAACGCCCTCCTCGCCCATCCATGAGAGTGGCAGTCCTTTGCCCTGTGGTGGAACACGATCAGCGCACTCGATGCCCGCTCAGTTCATATTGCGTTGAATGACCCTGGCGAGCGCGAAAAGCCGTTGTTCGATGAGTGCCGGCGTGTCGCACACATAGGTGAGCGATTGGCGCCGTTCGTCGAAAACGCGCAGGTCCCATTCCAAGTCCCGTGCAACAGTCTCTGAATCTTGCTTACCCTTATCAGGTCGCGGCTTGCCCGGCCCTTCGCGCGGCAAGGCGTTCTCGGCGCGTATTTTTTCGGCAAGTTCCTTCTGTTTCGCGCCGAATCGAAGCAGCCCTTCGATCACTTGTGTGCGTTCGTCGTTAAGCGTTTCAAATAGGCCTGCGAAAACGGCAACGAGCTTCTTGGTCTTTTCGGCTCCCTGCGATTGGGCAAAGTCCTCGATCGCATGTTCCGCGTCTTCGAGCGGGATCCGCCGCGCCGCGAGCCTTGTTACGATATCGGCGACCGCCTTATCGTCACGCCATGCCACGCCTTCGATCGAGGGGCCAGACCATACCGCGGCCAGGGACACCCGTCCGACCAGAATTTGCCGGCAAGGCCAATTCCGCTCCGGGGAGTTCACTTTTGGCTCTGCCACAACCGGCGTAGCCTCAAGCGTGATGGCAAGTGCGAGCAGCGGAAAAGCGGCTACCCGCCACCGGCGGCGCCAAGGAGCTGGCCTAAAACCGTGCATCTCTTCTCCAGTCCCCTGCCCGGCTCTTTAAAACATGTTTTCACGGCGGCTGAAAGACAAAGGGCCGGGAGGCCGCCTGCAAGCAGGCCAAAACTCCGGATTTCCTGTCTTCGCATAATTCATATTAGAATGGACTTGCCTGCGAAGGCATGGGCCAACGCGAGCCAAGGATTGGATTTTGACAATGAGCGAAGTTGCCAAGGAAAAAACCTATAGTGAAGCCGAAATCAAGGCGCGCCTCGAACAAGAATTGCCGCGCTGGGTCTATGATGGAGGCTGGATTCGCCGCACCTATAGGACGGCGAGTTGGAAAGGCACGCTGATGGTGATCAACACGGTTGGTCATCTGGCCGAAGCCGCCTGGCACCATCCCGATCTCACTGCCTCTTACGCTTGGGTCGAAGTCCGCCTCCAGAACCATGCCGCGAAGGGGATCACGGACAAGGATTTCGAACTGGCGAAAAAGATCGAGGAGGTCGTGCTTTGGCAGCCTGGCAAGGCTGGCGGCGCTCTGGAAGGGACACCGTCGGATCAGCGTTTTGCCTATATCGATTACAAAAAAAGCTAACCGCCAATTTCTGCGCTCGCCGCCGCACGCAATCGGGAGCAATATGGGCGCGAAAGTTTGCTTTATCGAGGAAGCCTTCAATGGGTTTCGTTGAATTGATCCTCACGGTTTGCACTTTGACGGAGCCCACATCATGCGAGGAGCGGCGTCTGTCGTTCATCGACGAAGGCTCGCTCATGCAATGCATGACGCAGGCGCCACCCGCGATCGCCGAATGGGCAAATAGCCATCCCGGCCGCAGAGTCGTCAAATGGCGTTGCAGCTATCCGGGAGCTGAAGGCAGTTCACTTTAGGCTAGCGCGCAGGTCTTGCCGCCCACGGTTCATCTTCCCGTTGGCCAAGAAGTCCATCCCTTTCCTTAGTCGCGAAGGATAACCTCCACCGCGGATAAGGATTTCGCTTCGCAGAATAAGACTTAAATGGCCTATGTAGCAGCGCAGCCAAAATACGACGCGGATGTGATCATCGCGGGTGCCGGGCCGGCCGGGGCCGCGGCGGCATGCCATCTGGCACATTCGGGAGCATCGGTTATCCTTCTCGATCGTGCGGCCTTTCCACGCGATAAGGTGTGCGGCGATTTCGTCGGCCCGTCCGCCCTGGTCGAACTCGACAGCCTCGGCATTTCGCGGATGGACGCGTACGCGCGGACCAATATCGCGCGCCGCGCCGCGCTTTATATTGATGGCGAAGAGCTGATCTCCCGGCCGTTCCCGGAAATCGAGGGCTTGCCGTCCCATGGCCGGGTCATTCCGCGGATCGCGCTCGACAGCTTCGTCGTCGATGCCGCGCGGAGCGCCGGTGCCCGGCTGATACAAGGGTCCAAGCTAACGAGTTTCCTAGTCAACGGCGACGCGGTTTCCGTCGAATTGGCTACCTCGAACGGCCCCGTAAAATTGCGCTGCCGCGTTCTCATCGGCGCAGACGGCAGCAGTTCGGCGGTGGCGCGCCTCATGCGCGGATCGGCGCCGCCGCGGCGCGACCGGTTCATCGCCGCACGCGCATATTTCGACAACGTCGAGGGACCTGACGACCAGCTCGACGTCTATTTCGACCGCGGCTGTTATCCGGGTTTCTATTGGTTGTTCCCCACTGGCAATGGCGAGGCGAATGTCGGGCTCGGCTTGGCGCTCGAAACCTGGCCCGCCCACAATTTCACTCCCGCTGCCATGCTGCGCCGCTTGATGCACGAGGATGCGGCCCTCGCGGCGCGCCTGCGCAATGCCCGTTTGCGCGGCACGATCGTCGGCTGGCCGTTGATGACTTACAACCACCGGCTCCCGATCGTATCCGATCGCGTCATGCTGATCGGCGACGCGGCAAGTCTGATCAATCCGCTCAACGGCGAGGGCATCCAATACGCTTTGCTCAGCGCCCGCTGGGCGGCCGAGGTGCTGGCACCATGTCTGCGCAGTGATGATTTTTCCGCCCGCGCGCTCGCGCCTTTCGCGGCGCGCGTCGAGCGCGAAATGCGCTACGACATGGCACTGTCGCGCTTTATCGTGCAGCTCATCAGCAACCGGGCGCTCACCCCGCTATGGATCGCGGCATCAAAAATCTTGGCACAGCGCGCCCATAAGGACGCCAACACGGCGCGCATCGTATCGGGAATTTTTGCAGGTCTGTTACCGGCGCGCGATGCGTGGAAAGTGGTTGGCGGCACCACCAGTGAGGCAGTCCGGTCGCTCGCCAGCAACGCGGTGACGAAGGCGTTCAGCGGCCCGCGCGGATGGGCAGGCCAAGGCGCTGACGCCGCGCAGGAGAATTTCCAGCTTGCGGGCGATGCGTCAATGGATTCCTCGGAATTCGCCCGATGGTTGATAGGGGCTGCAGCGTGCACGCTAGAACTCGGCGCGCAGGCAGCCAGGAACGCCATCGCGGGGCAGCCGCATATGTCCTCCCTGCATCCTTCCGTCTTGCCGGATCGCCTGAAAGGGTTGCTGAAACATGGTTTCTCGTTCGCCAACTTTGCCAAAGCCGCGCCGCGGCGCTGCGGTCCGGGCGACGGCCAAAGTGGCGGATAACATCCTCGGCGCTCGCCGAAAAGGAAACGTCGATTTGTCTGCCGTTGGGCATTTGGGAACCTCGGTACGGGGAAATCAATTGCCGACGAGGATAAAAGAACCGTCCAGGTAATCGAATGTCAGCCGATCGGCGGATTGAAGTTCGTCCGGCAGTTGGAGCGCGACCTTAAGCCCGCCCATGGGGACGACAAGTTCACTAGTCAATTTTTTGGTATCAATCGCGCCTACATCGATACTTGGTCCTAACTTCGTCACTTTGCCTGTCACTTTGTCGGTGAATTTCCCTTCAACCCACCACGTGATCACTGGGACCAAGTTTGCGCTTGGCATGGTTCGCTCCGCAACCTTCATGAAGCGGCGGATAACATCCTCGGCACTCGCCGAAAAGGACACATCGATTTTTTTATCGTTGCGCATCAAGGAACCTTTGATTCGGGAGTGACAATCAAAAACATTTGTAGAGTAGAGAGAAATTTGTAACGGCCGCACTGCGCTGGGGGAGGCTCATGGCACCCGCCGAATCCCTGGACATTCCCATTCGCCGAGCCTGCTCCATTCAAAATCTCCAATTGCCGACTCATAAACGCACGTCGTCCACGGTATTTCGCCTGGGCTGCTGCCATGGGCTATACCAACCAAAAACCCAACATTAATAACGTCGCCAGCCAGCTGCACCTTACGATCTTCGTCGCCCGATGTTGAGGCCAAACTCCCGTCCTTCGTCCATTGCCCGCATTCGCGGCCGCTGCCTGCCGGCACGCGTGGCTGGTCGGGGTCATATTTGTCGAGTTGGCGCATCGTCCGGTCGAGGCCAAGTCCGGCGAGCATTTCGCGCGGCGGCAAACCATCGTCGAGGAGCGCTCCGGCCAAATAGAGACGATAGGCATCGTTTGCGCTTTCGAGCTTCGGCAAGCCCGTGAAAGCCAAATGGATATGCGCTAAAACCTTTTCGCCGTGCCGCCATTGTTCCGATGCCTTTTCGACATTCTTGACGATGTCTTGCGGAACTTGGTCCCAATAGGAAACACCGAGCAGTGTCAGAAGCCGCTACCGATCGGCTTCGACCGCAAGAGCTTTCGCGCCGGGACGCGTCTCGCCCATGCGCACCAAAATCGTGTCCGCGCCAAGCACAAGCCCAGCACTCTTTATCGCAAGGCCTGGATGATAGGGCCTGCGGCTGACATGATCGTCCCATCGATTGTTCAATTCATTAAATGACCGCAAGCTCCATCTCCCAACTATATGAAATGAGCACACACAACGTATCGTAAAGGCACAAACCAGTCAAAAACTAGAAATCATTAATCTTACAAGTTTTGTCTCGCTCCGAGGGGAGCAACCTTTCAAACTTCGTCACGCGCTTTCCGGTCGACGTGGCGAAAGCTCCATTCGACAACCATGCCGTCTCCGGTTTCATCGTGGATGACGATCTGGAAGCAACTGCGCGGCCCATCCGGCGCCGCGAAAAAAATGCTCTCCTCGATGACGACTCGCCCGGCCGTCGTCTCGAAAAGCCAGCGTCTCCCATTCGGCAAAATACACAAGACGGCACCGCCCTCGTGAACCCGCTTTAGGCGCACATTCGGATGGATGTGAAAGCGCAACGCAACGGCGTGTGCCTCGGTCGGCCTGCCCTCTCCTGCGGCACGCAGCCGATCGATGCCCTCGAGCAGCTTGCCGTCTTTGGCGAGTGCGAGGCGGCGTTCGTGGATTAAGCCGAATTTCGCTTCGTAACCATCATGCGCGACACCCACCATCGTTCCCGAAGGCAGGTCATGGCGCTCGACATCGACCTTGGTTGGACCCGAGATGGTCTCATCGCCGAGCCACTTCCGTAAGCCCGTTTGAGTGGCGAAACGGCACGACGAGGTGTCGTCGATGACGAGTGTCGAATGTGCCGCCGTCATGCGGGCTGCCTCGCGCGCCGGCGCACGATTGGCGTCCGGCGCACCGCAATTGATGACGAGACGCTGCGCGCCGACCGAAAACTCGAAGGACGAGCATCCGGCATGCGCGCGATGAGAATAGATTTGCGGCGGCGGCCGTCCCGCATCGATCAAGACAATCGTGTCGCCTGCCTCGAGGCGCTGGTAGCCCGAGTGCCGCGCATTGGTGAGCGGCTGCGCCCGCGCGTCGTCATAGGCGAGGATCGTCGCAAGCAGTTCAGGCGGGGTGACGCCCATGCCGTTGAACAAGGCAAGCGTGCCGTCGCCGTGCCGGAACATGCGCAGCATCGGCATCATGCGATCGATCACGTTGAGGAGTTGCGCCGGGGGTTGCAACCCGCGTGCGGCATAGGCTTGCCGCAAGGGAAGTAAGTCCGGCAGCAAGTCGAGCAAGATCTCCGGATTGCGGCTGATGTGGCCGCCGTCGGGAAGGATTTGCCGGTCGAGCTCCCCGGCCAGCGGTTTCGTGCCTTTGCGGGTCAGATTGCCTGTGCCTTCCACGCAAAGTCCGAATTCGGCGAGGGCGATCGCGGCAATGAGGCGCGGTTCGCCGGCGAGTCCCCCCGCGATCTTGCGTTCCAGAAAAACCTGGGTACGGCCGAGACCTTTCATGAAACGGCGGTAGAAGGCGCGGTCGGCGCCATCGAGAATCACCGGCGATTGCGACAGGAAGGCAAGCATGCGCCGCGCCGCGACCTCGGGCTCCCATGCCGGAATTGCACCAGGCTTGCCCGCCAGGCTCAAAAAATCATCGACGAGGGCGCGGGCATTGGCGCGAGCGACGGCGGTATCTGCCGCGCGCAGATGGCGGAGCCAGCCGAAACCCGCGAGTGCGCGTGCCCACGCGACCGATCCAGACTCCAGTTCGAACGGCGAGCGGCCATGCGCATTGACGATCGTGCCGCCGAAGGCGAAATAGCCGGCGTAGATGTCCGCCGCGAGGGTCGGATCGCTGGTCCTGATATCTTGCGGCGCAATCAAGAGCCGTTCCGGCCACCGCCGCCCTAGCCCGATGGCGGCACGCGCGGGGGCACCGAGGCCACGCCGCAATGCCAGTCCCGCGCGAGCCGCAAGGTGACCCGCGACGCGCAAACAATCCTTGAATGTCGCGCCGGCCAGAATTCAACTCCTCGATTTTACATTCTGGCACGCGATGGAAGCATGGATGCGGGAGTCCAATACTTTCTCCACGGGCGCAAAGCTACCGCAAGCCCGGCAGTCCCCACCTGGGGCATTGCGTTATCGATAAAA
This sequence comes from Methylocella sp., assembly GCA_036560885.1. Taxonomy (GTDB): domain Bacteria; phylum Pseudomonadota; class Alphaproteobacteria; order Rhizobiales; family Beijerinckiaceae; genus Methylocapsa. The sequence continues at coordinate 9,463 of DATBQJ010000164.1, read as the reverse complement.
TTCCTCTCGGGTTTATTAACCGCGGCGCAACAGACGGGCGGCAAAGAAACCATCGAGGCCGGAAAGCCGCGGCTCGGCAGCCGGAAGGTGTGACGGCAATGTCCGCAATTCGCCGTTTTCGTTCAAGACTCCGGGCAAATCGCCAACCTCGCCGGGCTCTACTGGAACCCGCACGATGCCGGGATTGCGGTGAAGAAGAGCCGCGATTTGCATTTCGTTTTCTTCGGGTTCGAGCGAACACGTGCAATAGACGATCATTCCACCAGGCTTCACCAGTTCGGCGGCTTTGTCGAGCAGTCGTGTCTGAAGCGCCGTCAACGCCACGATATCCCGTGGTTTCTTGATCCAAGCGATATCGGGGTGACGGCGGATCGTCCCCGTGGCGAGACATGGCGCATCGAGCAGAATTGCATCGAAAGGCACCGACTTAAAGTTTACGATATCGGCAACGACGATGTTGGCGCGCAAATTGAGCCGGGCAAAATTCGAGGCGAGCTTTTTCAGCCGCTCGGCCGAACGGTCTATCGCCGTGACGTCGGCGCCTGTAGCCGCGAGTTGCGCCGCCTTGCCCCCGGGAGCCGCACAAAAATCGGCCACCCTGGTGCCGGGGCCAGCCCGCAAAAGCCGCGCTGGCAGCGCCGCCGCCGCATCCTGCACAAACCAGCGGCCTTCCGCGAAGCCCGGAAGTCCGGTCACCGGCAAATGCGTCCAAATCCGAAGCGAACCAGCCGGCAAGACGTTTGCTCCGAGCCGCTCCGCCCAGATCAGAGGGTCGGACAGAACCGTGAGATCCAGTGCCGGCTCCTGGCGATGGGCGCTTGCGATGGCGTGCGCCGCGGCGTCCCCATAGGTCTTGCGCCAGCGCTCTGCGAGCCATGCGGGCGTGTCGTGATCCAGGGGATCGCTTTCGAGCAGTATTTTTTCGCGGGTGCGAATAAGATTGCGCAACACTCCGTTGACGAGTGAAGCGTAAGGCATGCATTTCGCCTCAAGACGGGTCATGCGGACAGCAAGATCGACGGCGGCGTGATCGGGGACGTCGAGAAAGAGAATCTGCGCCGACGCCGCGATCAGCGTCCACTCAAGATGGGCGGCCTGACGCGGCAGACCGTTTTCCATAAGCCCGGCCAGGGCGGCGCGGATGGTCCCCAGCCGGCGCAGAGCGACGGTGACAATGGCCCGCGTCAAGGCGATGTCGCGAGGTTCCAAACCAGCAAGCCGCGAGAGGATTGCCGTGCCTGAAAAACATTCGTCGAGCGGATGACCACTGGCGACAATATCGTTCAAAATCGCCGCCGCGGCGAGACGAGCGGCAAGACCAGGACACTCCTCGCTATCCCGTCCTCGACTCGCGCCCGAAGCCAGGTGGTTTGGGCGGCCGTTCGAAACTTTGCGGCTATGCCGCCGGCCGGCCGGTGGATGCGGAGCAGCGGTCAAACTCGAAACTCCGCCACGAGGGCTTCAGGGACACCGATCATGGCTCTCTCCTAGCACAAACAGTTGGACTTTGCCCAGCATATGGGCGAAAACCCGGGAGGAGATTTCCATGGCGAAAATGCAACGGCCGGACGGCGAAACCGTTGGCCATGCGCGGGCCAGCACGCGCGGCGGCGAACCCAGCCAAGCGGCGCAGCGGGCGCTTGCCGAGGCCGAAGCGCGCCGCCGCTCCGGTGCTTTGAGTCACCCCACGGCCGGAAAGGAAATCAACGGCCGTGGCGGTCCCGAGCCAGTGCGCTACGGAGATTGGGAAGTGAGAGGTATTGCCAGCGATTTCTGATCGCGCGAGGGCGGTGCTTGCGGGGCAGCTGGATTTGCCTTCATGCGGTCACCCATTTCTCGGAATTCCGCGATGAAACCCAAGCGATAACTTCGGCAGCTCGAAAAAAAAGGCCCCGCGCTAGCGGGGCCCTTCTCCAACCTGGTCCGGATCAGTCTCTTTGGCTACCTGTCAGTTGCAGGAGCGCCATAAAGATGTTGATGAAATCGAGATAGAGCCTCAAGGCGCCAGACACGGATTTCTTCGTCGCGGTCTCATAATCGTCGCTCGCATAATACATTTCCTTGATGGCCTGTGTGTCCCAGGCGGTGAGGCCGGAGAAGATCAGGACCGACAGAATCGACAGGGCAAACTGGAACCCGGTGCTCTGCAAGAACAGATTGACCAGCATCGCGATCACGAGACCAAAGAGGCCCATCACCATGAAGGCGCCCATTGGCGCCAAGTCACGCCGCGTCGTGTAGCCATAAAGACTCAAGCCACCGAAGGCCGCCGCGGTCACAAAGAACGCGTTCGCAACCGATGTCCCGGTATAGATGAGCAGAATGCTCGAGAGAGACAACCCCATTGCCGCCGCGAAAGCGAGAAACACGCCCCGCGCGGTCGAAGCCGAGATCTGGTTGATGCGGAACGAGAAAAAGAACACGAAGGCCAGCGGCGCCAGCATCACCACCCACTTAAGCGGCGTTGTGTAAAGCGTCACGCCAAAGGACGTGAGCATCAGATGCCGGCCAACCGGCACGCCCAGCGCGGGGTCAGTCGTGACGGCGAGCATGTGGACGCCAAGCGCCACTGCGCCGGTGAGCGCCAAGCCCACCACCATGTTGTTGTAGACGCCCAGCATATAAGAGCGCAGGCCCTGATCGATTTCGGCGCGACCGGCCCGGGTTGCGCCCTGCCCCCAGCGGGCACTCGTGTTGCGGTCGAAGTCGGACATGTTTTCCTCTAAGCGTTATGGAGGCTTAACCGCCCCCGGCCGCTGCCCTTGCGGGATTCAGCGTCTGCCTTAATATGGCGCAAGCTGGAGCCGCGTACAAGTGCGCCAACATGAACAATGGTTAAGGTCAATTAATTATAAATCGCGCAGATAAGGACCCGGTTTGCGCCCGAGGACCCGGAACGTCCCGAGGAGCCCGAGGCAGATCGTGACCATGACCGCGCCGGCGGCGGCGATGAGCGCCTGTGGCCAAAGCCAGACAAAGTCAAGCTCCATCACGCGCCCCACGATCTCGAACGCGGCGGCGCTCCCCGCCGCCACGCCGAACAGCGCGGTGCAGAGCCCGATGAGACCGTATTCATAAATATAAGCGGCAAGCAGGCGGGATCTTGTCGCCCCGAGCGTCTTAAGCACGACGGCATCGTGCGTGCGCGCATGTTGACTGGCCGCGAGCGCGCCGCCCAAAACGAGGATCGACGCCAGGAACGCCACGCTCGACGCTACCCTAACGGCGAAGGCGAGCTGGCTAACAACCATATTTATTGCGTCAAGCGCGTCTTTCACGCGGATGCTTGTCACCGACGGGAAACTTTTCGCCGTCGCGCGCAATAGCGCAGATTCCCGCGCGGGGTCGCCGCCATTGGGAAAGGTGAGCGTGGCAAGCTCTCCGAAGGGAGCGCCAGCAAAGCTGTTTGGCGAAAACACCAGAACAAAATTGATCCCATAGGTGCGCCATTGAACGTGCCGCGTGCTTGCGATTTTGGCCGTAATGTCGCGGCCGAGAACATTGACTGTGACTTCGTCGCCGATCGCCAGTCCGAGCCCCTCGGCGATCTCGTTTTCGACCGAAACCAAAGGCGGTCCGCGGTAATCCCTTGGCCACCAGCTTCCCTTAATAACGCTGGACCCCTCCGGCACGGTTTCGGCGAACGTAATTCCGCGATCGCCTTCGAGCACCCAGGCGGCGCTTTGTTTCGGCCGCATCGCGCCGGCGGCAATCCCGTTTAGCTTGACGATGCGTCCGCGCAACATGGGAACGCGTTCGATTTTGCCATCCGGCGCTTGGCCTTGCAAAAAATCGGCGAATGCTGCCGCATTCGCGCTCTGGACATCGAGAAAGAAAAAGCTTGGTGTCTTCCCGGCAATGGAATGATGGAGTTGTGCTCTGATGTTGCCGTCGATGAGAGCAAGCGCAACAAGCAGTGCGAGCCCGAGCCCGAGTGACAGCACGGCCGAAGAGGTCAGCGCACCCGGCCGGTGTATATTGCCAACCGCGAGCCGCAGTGCCACGCTCCGCGCGTGCGGAAGTTTTTTCGCGCATGTCACGATCAGAAGCGCCGCCACGCGCAGCAAAACAAAGGCGGCGAGCGTCGCGCCCATATAGATCAAGACGAGCCTCCGGTCCGCGGCAAACCCGGCAACCGCCGCGGCAAGGCAGAGAGCCACGGCGAGCATCAACACGAGATAGCGCAGTCTCGGCGTGGCCTGCGGCGATTCGATCCCGGCGCGAAACAAGGCCGGAACCGGCACGTCGTGCGCCCGGCCGAGCGGGCCCGCGGAAAACGCCAGCGCGGTCAGAAAGCCATAGAGAAGCCCCTTGCCTATCGCGGCCGGATAAATCGCCGGCGCGATCGGAAACGGAATCATTTGTCCCAATGCTCCAGCAGCGGCGAAGGGCAAGGCGGCGCCCGTAGCCGCACCCAGCACCGCCCCCGCGCTCGCGACGAGCATCGCCTCTGTCAACATCAAGGCGAAGACCCTGGATCCGGTCGCGCCCAGCGCCTTCAGGATCGCGATCGTTTGCCGCTTGCGCTCGACAAAACCGTGCATCGCATTGGCGACGCCGACCCCGCCCACAATCAACGAAGTGATCCCGGCAAGCGTGAGGAATTCGGTGAAGCGGTCGATATTGCGGGAAAACTGCGGCGAAATATTATTGCGCGTGCGAATGTCCCACCCGGCCTCGGGGAAACGCTTTTGCGCCGCCTCGGTCAATGCCGCGACGTCCTCATCGCTTGCCGGCGTTCCCGGCAGCACGACACGATAAAACCATCTGACGAGCGAACCCGGTTCGACCAATCCCGTCGCGCGCAAGGATGGCTCCGAGATCAAGGCCGGGGCGCCAAACCTGATCCCGCCGGCGAGCCGGTCGGGCTCAGAGACGAGCACCGCGCGCAGCTCGAACCGCGTGCCGCCGATCGCAACATGGTCCCCGATGGAAAGGCCGAGCCTTCCGAGGAGCGCCGCGCCGGCCACAATCCCGTAGGTGCCGTCGCGCGAGGCCAGCGCATCGGCGAGCGGCAACGCCGGATCAAGGACGGCTTCGCCCGCCAGAGGATAGGTTTCATCGACCGCCTTGATTTCGACCAGTGCCGCCTCGCCATCGTCGCGCCGCGCCGTCGCGCGCAACAGTGCCACCGCCGAGAAACGCCCCTGCCCGGCCAAATAATCGCGCTCGGGGGCGGACAACTCGCGCTGGGCGAGATCGAAAGATGCGTCCGCGCCGAGGATCGTGCGGCCCTGCTGGGCAAGCCCGTCTTTAAGCGAAAGCGACACCGAGCCGACGCCGGTGATTGCCGCCACGCCGAGCGCGATCGCGCCAAGAAAAATCCCGAACCCGCGCAGGCCGCCGCGAAAATCGCGCAAGGCAAAGCGCAGGACCAGCGGCCAGCGCGAGCTTTCCCGGTTACGAGGCAAAACTTTTGTCAGCGAAACCATGTGATTGCTTAGTTGCCTTCGCTTATGCATCCAGGCCCTAATAGTCTGAACTTTCTTTCGCGCACTTTGACTTACCTCATAGGAAGGACAAGGCCGTTTCCCGCCGGCTACGCGAGGGAACTCATATGGTTTCCCGCTGATTGACGCGAGGGGATTTACGGGGCTTAGCTACGCAGATAGGTTGGAGCGTCCACTACTGGGGATAAACCAGCATAAGTCGAAGAGGACGACGCTTATGAGGCAAAGGCAAACCTCTGACCATGATGATGCGATCGGCTTTCTCATTATCGCCGCTCTAGGGGTCATCCTGATCATCGCACTACACTTGCTATAGAGCATGCTGGCAAAATGCAGCTCACCATTCTAGCGGGGTCATCGCAGCGGCGACGCAGGCCGGCGCGAGATAGGTGAGACGGGTACGCGGCCGGTTGTCAGCCAGCGATTTTCTGCAGCCGCGTATCCTCCACCGCCGCGGACCAATGAGCAGATTTTAACGAGGCCGGTATGCTAGGCACAATCTCGTGTTTGGCTTCTGGTCGGAAAAAAGGGAGGGAGGCATGGGTGCACGCTCGCTTTATGGGTTTGCCTTGCCGGCCATCGCCGGCTTGGCGTTATCTTTCTTCGGACTGGTTTTGCTGCCTGCCATTGCGGCGCCAGCGTCAACAGAGACGGGACCCGATGTCCCCATCTTTAAGCCATTACCCGAAGTCCATTGGGAAAAGATGCTGCCTGAATTGGGCAAGGCTTCGCCGGAAATGGCTATTTTGCACGAGGACGCGAAAACCCACGCGACGCAACTCATGATACGGGCAACCAAAGCACTTCACGTTCGCAAGCACTGGCATTCGGCAAATGAGACGCACACAATCATCAGCGGCACAGCAAGTTTTGCGTGTGATGGACAAAAGGCGGAGTTCGGCCCTGGCGGTTTTAACTACATGCCGGCGCGGATGGTGCATGAGGCCTGGATCGGCGCGGGTTCGGTGACTTTCATTACCGTGGACGGGCCGTGGGACGTGAATTGGGTCGAAGGCGCTCCAACGGCCGCCGATTTGATGCCCTAGCGCGCCAATTTGGCCGCAAATTGCGGCCCGGTGAGCGCCCGGCTGGCTGCGGCGCAAAGGGTGGGATCGCACAACAATTCCGCATGATCGTACGCGTCCATGGCGACCAAATGTATAAGGCAAGGCAGGATATTAGGCTTCGATCTTACCAAAATGCTTCACGTGAAACATTTTGGTACGATTGGCGCCTCGTCCCGCTCAAACGGGCAACGCCGCCGTGGCGGCTTCATCGATGCGGCCGGAGTGCAGTTCGATCCTGCGCTCGCATTTGCTGGCAAGTGCAGAATCGTGCGTGACAACGATCAAGGTCGCGCCACGTTCTTTCTTCAAGGCAAACATTAGGTCGATGATGCCCGCACCTGTCGCCTCGTCGAGGTTTCCAGTCGGTTCGTCGGCGACGAGGATCGACGGGTCGGGCGCCAGCGCGCGGGCAAGCGCGACGCGCTGCTGTTCGCCGCCCGACAATTGCGCCGGGTAATGCGTGAGCCTATCTTCGAGGCCGACAGCGGCGAGAGCGGCGCGCGCGCGGGCGAAGGCCTCGGCGACCCCCGCCAATTCGAGCGGAATGGCGGCATTTTCGAGCGCGGTCATAGTTGGAATGAGGTGGAACGACTGGAACACGATGCCGATCCGGGCGCCCCGGAAGCGCGCGAGCGCATCCTCGCCAAGCCCGCCAAGGCTGGTGCCATCCACCTTGACCGTGCCCGCATCGGGCCTCTCAAGTCCCGCCATCACCATAAGAAGAGTGGATTTGCCCGAGCCCGAAGGGCCGACGAGGGCAGCTGTTTCACAGCATCCTATTTTAAGTGAAATCCCTTTGAGGATATGAACTCTCGCCGCGCCGCGTCCTAGGCTTAAATGGACATTTTCAAGTTCAACCGCCGGTTCCTCCATCCATGCCCTCCGGAACAGCTCGCAAAACCGCCCTGCCCGATCCGATGCCACGGTCAAGGCCCGGCGGATATGGCCATCGCCGCGCATTCCTGCAACTGTCCGCCGTGCTTTTGTTGGTGACGCTGTCTTGTCCAACCTGGTCCGCCCCAAAGGAAACGCCGCCAGTGAAAATCATTGCTTTCGGCGACAGCCTGACCGCAGGTTTTGGGTTGGCGGCTGAGGCCGCCTTTCCCGCCGTGCTCGAAAAGGCGCTGCGCGCGGAAGGCTGCCCGGTGACGATCGTCAACGCCGGGGTCTCCGGCGACACCGCGTCCGGCGGCCAGGCGAGGCTCGCCTGGGCGCTCACTGATGGCGCCGACGGTGTGATTCTGGAACTTGGCGCCAACGACATGCTACGCGGGGTCGATCCGGAGGTGACGAAGGCCGCGCTCGAGGCCATCCTTGGCGAGCTAAAGGCACGCAATATCAAAGTCTTGATCGCGGGCATGAAGGCTGCGTCAAACCTCGGCCAGGATTACAAGACGCGCTTCGACGCGATCTATCCGGCCCTTGCCAAAGAATACGACGCGCCGCTCTATCCGTTTTTTCTCGAAGGGGTGGCGGGCGAGCCGGCTCTCAAACTTGGCGATGGATTGCATCCCAATCCCGCTGGCGTCGAACGGATCGTCAAAGGCATACTTCCGGACGTCCGCGCGTTCGTGGACCACTTTGGTGCAAACGCCTCAGGACGAGAATAAACCGCGCTGATTCAAAAGCGGCACGGAGCCCATGCCCGAAATGCTGACGAGGATTCGAAGGACCCAAGCACGGGGCGCGTCGGCCGGCGGAGACTATGGCGGCGCTTGCTAAGTCAAGAAAAATGCTGACCTGCTTATGGCAGATTAATCGATCCTTATCCGGTCAACAGAAGCCGGCTCCGCCCGGAGTTGGGCGATCCGCGCCGGAACCGGCGGATGAGAATAATAAAACAGGGCGTAGAGCGCGTCCGGCGTGAGGGTTGAAAGATTGTCCCGCGCGAGCTTTGCCAAGGCGCTGATCATAGGCCCAGGCCCGGCCATTGCCTTTGCGAAATTGTCGGCCTGATACTCGGCGCGGCGCGACAGCCAGCTTGTCAGCGGCGACAGCAAATGCAAGACGGGTCCCATCGCGGTAAGGACGATGATCAAAACCACGCCGGGATCGGCTGGCAGGCCGAATGCGCCGGCCAATCGACCGGCGCCGAAAGCCCAGACGAGGACAGCAAAACCAACAAAGGAGAGCACCGCCATCTCGGCGATGCGCTGACCGATATGACCAAGTTTATAGTGCCCCAGTTCGTGGGCGAGAATGGACAGGATTTCGTCAGCCGTATGGTTTTGCAGAAGCGTGTCGAAAAAGACGATACGCTTGGCCTTTCCGAAGCCGGTGAAATAGGCGTTGCCGTGGGTCGAACGCCGGGAAGCGTCCATGACGTAGAGCCCTTTGGAGGCGAAACCGCATTTGGCGAGAAGCGATTCGACGCGCGACTTCAACGCTCCGTCTGGCATGGGCGTGAACGTATTGAACAACGGCGCGATGATAGCGGGATAAATCACGCTCATGGCGATCATCAAAACCATAAACGCTGCCCAGCCAAGGAGCCACCAGTTGTCAGGAAGGACGCGCAGCAGCCAGAACAGGCCATATAGCAAAGGGATCCCAAGGAGTGCCGAGAGCGCCACGCCTTTTATCCGGTCACGCAGAAACATCATTGGGGTCGCGCGGTTGAAGCCGAACCGGGCTTCTAGCGCAAAAGTGTTGTAAACCGAGAAAGGCAGATTAAGCACGCGCTCGGCTAGCGCGAACGCAACCACGACCGCGACCGCGCGGGAGATGCCAGGAGCAATGAAATGGGCCGCCAATGCGTAGAGCGGACCGAGCAAGACTAACAGCCAAGCCACCGCGAGGACGGTGTCGAAGACGGTCTCCACAATCGCCAGGCGCGTACGGGCCAGTGTGTAGGCGGCCGCCCGCCGGTGTACCTCGGCGCTGATCCAATCGGCAAATCCGTCCGGAACTTGCTCGCGATGGGCAGCGACCGCGGCGGCCTGACGG
>DATBQJ010000163.1:0-2918 GCA_036560885.1 Methylocella sp. | reverse complement strand
AACAGCTAACGCCTATCTCGATGATGCCTATGCGATGCAATTTGAGGATGTGAAGCCCGGCCAATACGTTTTGATCAGCGTTGCCGACACGGGCACGGGAATCGCTCCAGACGACCTTCAGCATGTGTTCGAGCCGTTCTTTACGACCAAGCGGGGCGCCCAAGGTTCGGGGCTCGGCCTTGCAATGGTTTATGGCTTCGTCAAGCAGTCTGGCGGCCATATCCGGATTTACAGCGAGCTTGCGCATGGCACGACAGTAAAGATTTACTTGCCGCGTCTCATAGACGCGCAACAAGCCCACGCGGCTCCGGCGGCGCTGCCGTGCGAGACTTCGCCAGTGCCCCGGGCATACCCGGGAGAGATCGTGCTTTTGGTTGAAGACAACACCCAAGTGCGCGAATATGCAAAATCGGTGCTGGAGGAATTGGGATACGGCGTCGTCGAAGCTGCGGATGCAGAGCGAGCCTTAAAAGTGTTCCAGGAAACGCCCCGAATCGATTTGCTATTCACCGACGTCGTCCTGCCCGGGGCAAGCGGACGCGAACTTTCCAGCAAAGCATTGGAGCTGCAATCCGGCTTGCCTGTGCTGTTTACCACTGGGTACACGCGCAATGCCATCGTACACCACGGAAGGCTCGACCCCGGCGTGCATCTTTTGAACAAGCCCTATACTCAACGCGACCTAGCACGGAAAATTCGCGAAGTCCTGGATAGCAAGGCGGCCCAAGCGATACCCGCTTGTTAGGTCGAGCAGCCGCCCACTGGCTTGGCGAGCACTCCCCCTGATAGTCGCTTTGGCACGCCGGTCGTCATCGGAAAGGTGCTAATCACTATTGTGAACAATTACATCAGCCGCAGGCCCTTCAGGCTCGCGTGGCCGTGCTTGCCGATGATCAAATGATCATGCACGGCAATATTTAGGGGTTTGCCCACCGCGACGATCTGATGAGTGAGGCTTATGTCGCTGCTCGAAGGCTGCGGATCGCCGGAGGGATGATTGTGGACAAGGATGATCGCGCAAGCGCTGAGCTCGAGGGCGCGGCGCATGATCTCGCGTGGATAAACCGGCGCATGATCGACCGTGCCGATGCCTTGAACCTCGTCGGCGATCAAGTGATTCTTCTTGTCGAGAAAAAGCACGCGAAATTCCTCATGGTCGAGGAAGGCCATCGCGGTGCGGCAATAATCGACGACGGCGGCAAAACTCGATAGCGCCACCCGCTTTTCGATTCCGGATTTGGCAAGACGTTTGGCCGCCGCCTCGATTATCTTAAGTTCGACGATCGCGGCGTCGCCCAGCCCGTCGATTTCGTGCAGACGCTCGGGGCGCGCCGCCAGGACCTCGGCGAACGAGCCGAAACGGGCAATAAGGGCCTTGGCGAGCGGCTTGACGTCGCGCCGCGGCATGGCGCGGAAAAGAATGAGTTCGAGGAGTTCATACTCGCCCAAGGCATCGCCGCCGCCTTTGCGGAACCGGTCGCGCAGGCGCTCGCGGTGACCGAGATAATGCGGCGGATCGGCGGCGGCCGTGTCCCCTTTCGTCATGCGCCGTGCAGCCCGGCGGCCTGATAGGGTGGACGATGGAGGCCTTTTGGCGAAAGGGTGAAGGCTTCATAGCCGGTTTCGGTGACGCCGATCGAATGTTCGAATTGCGCCGACAAAGCGCGGTCGCGGGTCACCGCGGTCCAGCCGTCGGAAAGGATTTTTACGTCCGGCCGGCCGAGATTAATCATCGGCTCGATGGTGAACAGCATGCCGGGCTTGAGGAGTACGCCTTCGCCGCGCCTACCGTAATGGAGAATGTTCGGCTCGTCGTGAAACAGGCGCCCCAGGCCATGGCCGCAAAAATCGCGCACGACGGAACAGCGCTCGGACTCGGCGTATTCCTGGATCGCGGCGCCGATATCGCCGGTCGTCGCGCCCGGCCGCACGGCGGCCATGCCACGCAGCAGCGCTTCATAGGTCACTTCGACGAGGCGCTGCCCCCGGCGGGGAACCTCTCCGACAAAATACATGCGGCTCGAATCGCCGTGCCAGCCGTCTAGGATCAAGGTCACGTCGATATTGACGATATCGCCTTCCTTGAGCGGTTTGGCGTCGGGTATTCCGTGGCAAACCACATGGTTGATCGAGGTGCAGATCGATTTGCGGTAGCCGCGATAGTCGAGCGGCGCCGGATAGGCGTCATGTGCCATCGCGAAATCGAAGACGAGCTTGTCAAGAGCCTCGGTGGTGGTGCCGGGCCGCACATGGCCGGTGAGAAGGTCGAGCGCCTCGGCGACAAGCTGTCCGGCCCGGCGCATTCCGGCGAATGCCTCTGGCCCGTGCAATTTGATATGGCCGGCCTTGCGGCCCGCGACGTCGACAGAGCTAACAAACGTCATCGTTTCCGGTCTCGTGCGGATTGCTGCTTGGCGCATAGGTTTGCCTTTAATTTAACTCTTTGCCGGGCCGAGGCAAGGCCGCCCTATGTGAGATGCGCGCGATCGGCGCCGCGTCCTGTTGTGCCGCGAGGGAACGCAGGTGATGTAGGCCACGACAACATCCGTACAGCGATGATTATCGGTGGAGACGACCAGAGCCGGGCGGCGCTTGGCGGCAGAGAGATCGGTGAACGGGAAATCGGTCAGGACGATCGCGCCAAACGGAATGGCCGTCATGCGCGATAGCGCTCCACCAAATCTGCATCGCTGTAGAGGTCCGGCTCCCCGGCAAGCCAGGCGAAGGCACCGCCGGAAGCGTTAATAGCGGTCATCGGCAAATCATCGCTGTCAATGCTTTCGACGATCGCACGAAGCCGTTGGTTTGGTTTGACGTCTCGCCTTTTCAGCTCGTCCAGTAATTTTCCGGCTTCAATGCCATTCAACACCTGTCGCATGAAAATTATTATGGCACGGCTGAAGCCGCTCTTCAAGAAT
>DATBQJ010000162.1:0-4909 GCA_036560885.1 Methylocella sp. | reverse complement strand
AGCGCGCGGAACACTTGCGGCGTGACCGCGCGTCCTTTAAATTATCTCAGCGAGAGGCTCTATTTCTGATGTGGCGCGCCATCCTCGAACCTGCCCTTTTGTTCGCCTTGCCCTTCGCCGCCTACACGATCTATCTCGTTTTGCGACAAAATTATCCCTTCGCGGTGGAGCATTGGACGAAAGGGGCGGTCTCGACGCTCACCTTGGCCGGCCTTGCGGTCGCCGTCGCCGGCATGATCGCCTTCGGTATTTTCGCCCCGCGCCACGAGGGCGCCTATGTCCCGGCCCACATCGAAAATGGGAAGATTGTGCCGGGGCGCATGCAATGAGCCAAGCGCAAGCCCAGGGAATCAAAGCGCCGGAGGCCCTCGCCACGCTGTTTAACGGCCAAGCCTTGCCCAGCGTTATTGCCGCGCTCGATCAAGAAGGCGAGGAAACCCGCATAGTTGGCGGCGCCTTGCGCAATAGGCTTCTGGGCCGGCCGGTGCATGAAATTGATCTCGCAACCACCTTAGTTCCCGAGTCCGTCATGGCGCGGGCAACGGCCGCCGGCTTGCGCGCCATCCCGACCGGCATCGCGCACGGCACGGTCACAGTGCTCGCCGGGAAGCAAACCTTCGAAGTGACAACCCTGCGCGAGGACATCGCGACGGATGGGCGCCATGCGAACGTCCTTTTTGGCCGCGATTTCAGGGCCGATGCGCTGCGCCGCGATTTTACGATGAACGCGCTTTCCATGACGCGCGACGGACGCCTATTCGATTATACGGGCGGCCTCGCCGACATCGCGGCGGGCAAAGTGCGCTTCATTGGCGAGCCCTCGCGGCGCATCGAAGAGGATTATCTGCGCATCCTGCGCTTCTTCCGCTTTTCCGCCGATTTCGGCAAAGGCCCGCTAGATTCCGCGGGGCGCTCGGCGGCCATTCGCCGTAGAGACGGTCTTGCCCGCCTCTCGCGCGAAAGAATCCACGCCGAGCTTATGAAGCTTCTTTCCGCGCGGCAGGCGGCAAGCGTTTGCGCGGACATGTGCGCCGACGGGCTGCTGCATCCGCTTATCGCATCCGTGCCCCATCCGGCGCGGCTGCGGCGCGCCCTGGCGATCGTCCCACCGCAAGATCCGCTCCTGCGCCTTGCTGCGCTCTGTGTCTTTCTACCCGAGGACGCGGCGCGGCTGCGGCTGCGCCTGCGCCTTTCCAACGCGGAGGCGGAGCGTCTCGAACGCGTGGCGGCTGCTCTCGTCACTCTGCATGGGCTGAACGAGCCGCCAAAGCCCGCCGAATTACGGCGCATGCTCTTCCGCCACGGCCGCCAGGCGTCGCGCGATGCAATCATATTGGCGCAAGTCGATGCTCGCCCGGGACACGATGACGAATGGGAACGCGCGCGAAACTTTCTGCAAGACATAGAGGAACCGCGCCTGCCATTTTCAGGTGCCGATTTTATCGCGCGTGGAATTACCGAAGGACGGGCCATTGGCGCGGCGTTGAAGGATGTGCAAACGCGCTGGATCGAGGCTGGCTTTCCAACGGACCCAGCAGAACTTGCGCGGTTGCTCGATGAGTCTCCGCGGGGGATGCCATGATCGCCGCGCGAACGGGCCGGGCCTTGTGGATCAGGCCCGCTCCTTGGCGAGCCGCGCGACCATAGCGCCGATCGCCGCCGCGGCCGTGGCGACCTTTGCCGCGTCCTTTCCGCGCACCACGATCTCATTGTGAAAGCCGCCGTCGCGGAAAGCGGGATAGGAGCCGATCGAAAGCTCCGGATTGGCGGCGGCGAATTCGCCGAGTGACGCCGCATAGGTTCCTTCGAACAGGCTCCCCGCCGAAATTGTCTCGGCGACTACCGCAGTGCCAGTTGCGAGCTTCGGCGCGACATCGTCGAGCATGGCTTGCATGATCGCGGGAACCCCCGCCATGACGATGACATTGGCGATCCAAAACCCGGGCGCCTTCGATATTTTGTTTTCGATAAGGCTGGCGCCATGTGGAATGAGGGCCATGCGGCGGCGCGCCTCGTTGAGATCCTCCGGCTTGATCCGTTCGAGCAAAAATTTTATCGCACGCGGGTCTTCCGAAATTCCGACCCCGAGTGCGGCAGCAACAGCGCCGGCGGTAATGTCGTCATGCGTCGGGCCGATGCCCCCGGTCGTGAAGAGATAATCGTAGCGTACCCGCAGCGCGTTGACCGCGGCGATAATCTCGGCCGTCTCATCCGGAACGACGCGCGCTTCGCGCAGATCAATGCCTATCTTGGTAAGGTAATCCGCGATGTAACCAATGTTCTGGTCCTTGGTACGCCCGGAAAGGATCTCGTCGCCGATGACGAGGAGCGCCGCGGTCACGGATGCAGCTTGCGTCATGGCTGTTCTCCAAAACGCATGCTATCATGAACGGGAACATAATTCGACTTTTTTGAAGGACAGGCGGCCTGATGCGGCTAAACCAGCCGCGGGGCCTTCGGCGATTCCTGTTCGAGAGGACATAATGGCGGAGTTAGCGGTTGTGATCGACGGCCGGGGCTACCGGCTGGCCTGTGACGAGGGCGAGGAAGTCCGTCTTGGCGACCTCGCGCAATTAGTCGATGCCAAAATAGCCGCGCTGCGGCAGCGTTTTGGCGAAATCGGCAACCAGCGACTCATCATCATGGCGGCAATTACTCTCGCCGACGAATGGGCCGAGGCAAACAGCCGCGTCCGCGAGCTCGAAGCCGAACTCGCGCGGCTGAAGGCTCCTTCGATTCCCACCCCTGACTGGGCCGAGCAAGTGGCAGTGTCGCTCGCCGAGGCAGCGCGGCGGATCGAGCATGTGGCGCAGGACCTGAATGAGTCCAGCCGCGAGTGAGGCGGTACAGGAGCGGCCGAAATCTTGTCCCTCCGGCTCCTCTTGCAATGGGAAACACCATTCCCACATCAAGGTTGCGCGGGCCGCGTCAGGACGCGCAAATGGAGGCGACGGATCCGGCGAAAGTGCCGGGACATCGTCGCACCGCAACATTGTTGTCGCTTCATTCAAGGAGGATAGCGAGATGCGTCAGTTTGATCTTTCCCCCCTTTACCGCTCGACCATCGGGTTCGATCGCTTGTTCAACATGATCGATCAGGCCGCCGGGCTCGAAACCGTGCCGGGGTATCCGCCCTATAATATCGAGCGCACCGGCGAGAATGCCTACCGGATATCGGTGGCGGTCGCGGGTTTCGCCGCAACCGATCTCTCGATTGAAACCAAGGAAAATACCCTCACCCTTCGTGGTTCGCGGGAGCGCGACGGCGAGGGCGAAACGGCGAAGCCGGAAGTGCTCTATCAGGGCATTGCGGCCCGCGCGTTCGAGCGCCGCTTCCAGCTCGCCGACCACGTCCAGGTGACTGGCGCGAGCCTTGAAAACGGCTTGCTACACGTCGACCTCGTGCGTGAACTCCCCGAGGCGCAGAAACCGCGCCAGATCCCGATTGCGGCCGCCGCGGCAAAGCCGGCGGTTGCGACGCCAAGGGCAGCCTAACTTCGCGAGCCGGGCGGCTCCCTCCCACGCCTGGCCACGCGGTGGAAGGGCGTCTCGCAGGAGACGCCCTTTTTTGCGTCGGGGCCCCGTCTTGCGCCTTCCATGAATTGCTCCATCTGAACGGGACGTGTTCGGGCTGGCGCGCGCATGGCAAACGCCCACCACTTTGCTAGCCGCCGCCATTTGTCGAGCGCTACTTCACCGGATGTCCCTGCCCACCAACTCGCAGCGACAGACGCAGACTCTGGCTGCATGATTTAAGTCAAGGAAAAGGAACGGACCCGATTCCAAACTAGGAATCGCTTGCCATTATGAATTGGTCCCCTCACCGTTGCAGCCTATAGCACCCTATAGGCAGCCGAAACGAAAGAGAACAGATACCAATCAGCATTCAATATTCTTTATCACTACGCATAGGACATTCGTCGGATGCGGCCGGATGGATAGTGTGGTTCGTTAATCTAACAATATTGCCTCGAAAATCATGGAGAGGAAAATGGCGGAACAAAAAAAATCCGGACGCCACTCGCCACTCATTTTTGTGGTGGCATTCAGTCTAGCGCTGATCGCGATTCCGTCGGTAACCAGGGCGCTGGCGCAGGTAGCGGCGCTGAAGCCTTCGAGCGCAACCGAGCTCCCCGAAGTCAGGATCATTTCCACCGAATTTAGCTTCACTCCGGCGCAAGTTCGGGTCGCTGCCGGGCGCGAGCTCACGCTGGTCCTCGACAACCACTTGGGCGAAACTGAGCACAAATTTGTTTTGCCTGCCCTTGGCTTTCACTTGGAAGCCCGGGCCGGCGAGATTACTCAAAAAAACATCCTAATCACGAAGCCCGGCGCGTACGACTTCACCTGCGACCTGCCTGGCCACCGCGATGCCGGCATGCAAGGCATGCTAATCGCCGTCGACCAATGAGCGGTTCTCCGGTTGCGGGCGGCGGCGGCCCCCCGGAGGAACTGAGCCAGAAAATAAGATGCGCCGATGGCAAAGCCAATGGCGTGGGTGCAAGGGAGAAAAAGAATGTTGCGCAAGAATTCAAGGAAAAGGCATTGTGGACGGCGGCTAGTGCCGTTTGTGCGTGCGTTCGCGCTCCCCGCCGCCTTATGCACAACATGGTACGCCGCCGGTGCCCAGGCGCAGGAAGCGCAAAAACCCGCCCCCCCGGCAGCTTCGTCTTCCGTACCCGCGGAGGACGAGGTGCACGTGCCCGCTCTGCCCGCCAACCTCGAGCGGCTGCCCGCGCCTTCGGTTGCCCCGCCGGTCAACCGCAAAAAGCCGGCAACTGTTCATGTCGAGCTGGAAGCCCGCCCGGTTACCGGGCTCCTCGCCGAGGGAATCGGTTACCATTATTGGACCTATAATGGAACCGTGCCCGGCCCGATGATCCGCGTCAGCCAGGGCGATACCGTCGAG
>DATBQJ010000161.1:0-7793 GCA_036560885.1 Methylocella sp. | reverse complement strand
GTGCGCCATGCCCGATTCTATCGTGAACTTGGCCACCCGAGAATCCCCCAGTCCGACTTTTCACACACTCTGCTTGAATTGTGCACAAGCTTTGACAGAACAACGCGAACGCGCAAGAATCAAAGGATTCTCGAAATTGGGGGAAATGGCAAAATTTAAAAAGGGCGACAACGTTTATGGAAAGTTACTTATCAGATGTTGAAATCGCCCCCGGCGTTTGGACGCGTGGCAACCCCGATGCATTCCAAGGAACAGCGATTGTAGCCTTCATCGACTTACTTGGTTTCTCGGCAAGCATTAGACGTCATTGGAATGACGCTAATAACCCACCATTGGAGAAACTCTTACGGATAAAGAATACTGCGGCCTCGTCGCGTAAAACGACGATTATAATTAGCGACACTGCGACCGCTCCGCCCCTTCCCAAAGAGGCTTATAGATCGCGAATTCACACTATCTCGGATTCAATTGTGGTCTGTAGCGCGTTGCCGCCCGATCTACCCGGCAACGTATTCCTTCGATCACTGTGGACGGTGTTCGCGAGCGTCCAATTTATCTGGGAGAGCGCCGCGACCGAGGGCTATGCGATACGTGGCGCTATCGAGCTCGGCGATATCTACTGGACTCCGGCGGAGACAATCGGCCCCGCATTTTTGGGTGCCTATTATCTTGAGAGCAAGGTTAGTCAATGTTCGCGGGTGATCATCGGGCCAGAATTGCTGAAAGCAGCCGTGCAGTGGACCGATGGTCAATTGAATCAGCTTGGCAGGGCCTTAGCTGTATGTCCTGATAAACTGATCGAGTTGGCCCCGTCTCGTCTGCTGCTGGGCGACGACACCAGAGCCAAAAATCTGCTACGCTTTGAGAACATGCAAAATGCCTGTGAAACTGAGAAGGCTAAGCAAAAATATCAGTATCTACTTTCATTGCTTCGCGATGCGAGCAAGGTCAAGTGGGTGAGCCACAACGATCTGCAATCAGGAATTGAACAGCTTTTAGCGCACTGCGATCAAGGGATTCCATCCGCTGTCACATAACGCCCATTCTGTTAAATCACGCACCGTCGCGCAAGCGGCAGGGACAAGGGGCAAATCGCGGAAGGTTCGCATCTAACCGAACGGAACAATCTGGTCGCCCATGCGGCTGGCGTAGCCATAGCGGCACTTGTATGCCTTTTGCTGGTTCTCGTCGTACTCGATAATGCCGAGCGGGAATCCCGCGAAGGGCTGTATATTCGCGCCGCAAAGATGCGCGAGCATGACCTCGAAAGCGGTCGCAAGCTGGTCGGCAATATGTTCCATCAAAACCAGCAAGGGCACCGGCGGTTGCGGCGTTTCCGGGTGAATGACCTCGACGGTGGGCGGGTTAAGCTCGCCGCTCGGCAAAAGCGCGATGTCGGTGACCTTGACGCTTTTGGTCTGATCGGGATGCTCCACGGCATTGCGGGCGTTCCGCACGAATTTCAGGAACGGCGCAGCCGCTTTCAGAAACTGGGAGAACGGATCGTCCTCGCCGAATTTCTTGCAGGTCAAGTCCTGCACGCCTTCAAACATGCCTTTGCCGATCTCATCGCCATAGAAAAGTTTGGCGACCTTGAATAAGGCAATCGCGACGTGATCGGCCTTTTGCAGAAAAGCTTTGGTTTCGCCCCGCACATCGCCCATCGACGGCACCGTCATGGAGCGCGGCTCCACGGCAAGATTTTTAAGGCCTTCCGCACTCTTATCGAAGCGGACGCGTAAATCCTTACGGATGTCGTGCATCGCCGCCAAATCTTGCAGCGCCTCGAAAGATAAATTGATGCCGGTTTTGTAATCGAAAGCAGGCCCCAGCACGTTGTTGCTGAACAGCCGTCGTGCTGTCATCAGCGTTTGCCGGACATAGGGAAACTCAGTCCCGTAAGGAAGAACCTTTTGGTGCGAGTTGCGTAGTGCAATGTTCGTGCGCTGCGGGTCGATCTCATCCGCGAGCTGCACGCGGTAGATGGAATTTCCACCGAGCATATGCAGAGATCCGTTGATCTCGCACATATCGGTAATGCCGCCTATGTCCGGTGGCAGCGTCATCTGTACACTGGAGTTTCTGACTTTATCAATGGGCCTGTTGTTCATGACGGTTAATTTACGCCAAGGGCGAAGGAACCTCAATTTTTCAGCAAGCCGCCCCCCCGCGCCGAGTTCGGCGCGGCAGGGCGGAAGGCTCTGTTGCATTGGCGAGCCTCAGGCGCAATTTGCCCCTGCTTTCTCGCCGGATCAAGCTGCGAGGCGGAAGAGCCGGTTCACAAAACGGACTTCTCCCGCCGCACCGTCTCCAAGTATGAGGCATTGCCGCTTGCGGATCATGCGCATGACCTCAAAGCCTTTGATCGTCGCCAACGCCGTGGCGGTTTTGAAGCGCGCACGTCAGCCGTTTGAGCACGCGATACGGCCAAGTCGCACAAGGCGCCCATCATGGAACCGGCGGCCGCAATTTCCCCCGCCTCAAAACAATTTCGGTTGCGGGTCGCTTTTGGCTTTCGCCACATAAGGCTGAACCTCGATCTCCGCTTCCCGCCTGTGGGCCTGAGCGATATCGAAGCTGTTCTGCATCCGCATGAGTGTGTCCATGGAAACCCCGAACGCTTTTTGAATCCTGATCGCCATGTCAGGCGAAAGGGATGCGCGTTCGTTCAAGAAAGCCGAGAGAGCCGCCCGCGTGATGCCAAGCACCTGCGCGGCGTCGGTCACCGATAGCCCCAAGGGCTCGACGATCTCGGTTTTTACGAACCCGCCGGGATGGGCCGGGTTTTTCATGCGAATGTCCTGCGCCATGGCTCCGCCTCCTAGAGCGCATTCCGCAAAAGTTGACAGACTTTTGCGATGAAAATGCGCTCCAACTTTTGAATTGGCGCGATTTCTTATCGCTCGCATGACTCCATACGAGCGGAAAGCGCGCTAGTGGTAGTCCTCATAATCGAGATTGATAATTTCAATCTCCGCCTGATTGATCTGAAACGTGATGCGCCAGTTCCTGGTGACGAGGAGGCTCCAGACGCCTTTCCGGTTGCCGGTCATCTGGTGGGCTTTCCAAAGAGGCACTGACCGCAACTCGCCTTCCTGTTCCATGTCTTGCAGGAAGGAAACGATTTTGCGGACCTTCGGCGCGACGGCGGGCGGCAAGCCTGAACTGTCGTCGTCCTCGATGAAGCGTCACAGCCCCTTATGGATCACGTTCCTGATCTTCATAAAGAAGCTTAGCGGAGGAAATGTGTCCTGTCAAGCGACACAATACGGACCGATTTGCCATGCTGCTCTTTTAAGCGGTCTCATTCAGGCTCTGTTGCATTGGCGAGCCTGAGACGCAATTTGCCTCTCCCGTTTCGTCAATCAAGCTGGCGGAACAGCCGGTTCGTCCACGAAATCTCTATTGTTTCCGCCGCAATTCCTACTTCGACAGCATGAGCATGACAGCGGCGCAACAAACGCGATAGCATTTACCCGTGTTCCGGCTATAATACGGAAAGTCCGGAAGGAGTTTGACAGTATGATCCGCGTGTCCTCGACTGAATTCGGCAGGGAAGTCGGCCGCTATCAGGACGCAGCCCTGGGCCAGCCCGTTATCGTCACCCGCAACGGCCGTGACCGGACGGTCATGATCTCGGCCGAGGAATATTATCGCCTTAAGCGCCGCGACCGGCAGGTTTTCGCGGCCGGGGACATGCCCGATGAAATGGTCGAGGCCGTGCGAAAGTCTGTGATGGACCCCCGCCATGCGAATCTCGATGACCTCCTCAAAGACTGGAAGCCGTGAGTCTGCCAAATCCCGAGCCCGGCCTCGTCATCCGTTATTCTTATCTCTGGTTGCGGGAACATCGCGAAGGCCGCGAGGAAGGCACGAAAGACCGCCCTTGCGCGGTAATTTTAGCGGCGCCCCGTCATGAGGGTGAAACGCAAGTCCTTGTCCTTCCCGTCACGCACAGCACCCCCGAAAACATTTGCGACGCGCTCGAACTGCCGCCCGCCGTTAAACACCATCTCGGTCTCGATGCGGAACGCTCGTGGGTCGTCCTTTCCGAAAGCAATTTGTTCGACTGGCCCGGCCCCGATCTGCGCCGCGTCGGCGATCAAGACGACAGCTCTATTGCCTACGGGTTCCTGCCGCCGCGCTTCTTCGCCGAAATGCGCCGGCGGTTTCTCGCGCTCGAAGCCGCATGCCGTTCGCGGCGCGTTCAACGCACGGAATGATGCAAGAATGCAGGTGCCGTCTCGCCGAGAAAAACACGAAAGCTAGGGGCCACCGGCGGGTGCACCGGCACCTGGGGCGCTTTGCTTATTGTCCGCGCCGGGGGATGATGCTTCGGTGGTGCCTTCTTCCCCTATCATCGCCCGAGAGCCTTTGGTGGCGTGTGCTGGCTCGGGCCCGGCCTCGATCTCCGGCGGCGCAATCGCTAGCGACTGTTCAATAAGGAGGGTTGGCTCGGCTGGGGCTGCAATCGGTTTAAAAATCGCCTCTTGTGGCTCGCCCCCGGCGCCCGGTCGTTCGTCCGGCCTCTGCCAGACGAAGGCGTCGAGCTTTCCCGTCACCGGCGAGGCCGGCAACCATTGGTCCGACATGACACCAGCGGCGATCCAGCACGCGTCGCGCGCCGCCCGCAACGCCCGTGCCAGCCATTCGCGCGCATACCCCGAATCACCGTGCTCGGCTTCTTCAATTTCCGCCATGATTTGGCACATGCGGACCGTTGGCCGCTCATCTCCTTCGATCAGCGGCTGCATGGCTTCACGCGCGCTTTGATAGTCGCAAGCACTTATCGCGGCGCTGGCTAGGGCCATCCGGCTTTCGGGGTCGCGTGGCGCAAGTTTGGCGAGGTTTCGCGCTCTTGCCAAACGATCGGCGTTAGAATCGCCGGGACGCAGATTGAGATAAACCTTCGCGAGCTCCGGATGCGGGCTTAGCCGCCAAGCCGCCTCAATCAATTTCGACGCTTTGTTGGTGGCGCCTTTGCGGCCCAGCAGGCGCGCGGCGAGCCCGATCGCTGGCACGAGGTCCGGTGCGCGTTTAAGCGCGGAGAGAGCGAGCCGCAGTGCCTCGTCCGGCTCCGCCTGTTGTTCCTTGTCGAGCGCGATCGCCGTGGTCAGCACGGCGCGCTGCCGGTCCCCGGTTGTTTTGTCGATTAATTTCCCACTCTTTTCGAGCATCGCCAGCGCGCCCTGCCAATCTTTCGCCGCGACATGTTTCTCAAGAACTGCCGCAACCGACCAAGGTAAGGGGGCAATTTGATGCGCGGCATCGGCAAAACGATGCGCCGACTCGATTTCGCCACGCCGATGCGCGTGCGCGTGCAGGCCGCGTAAGCCAAGCAGACGCGTTTGATCGCGCTGGGTCATTTCCTTAAACGCCGCTTCCACGGCGCGGTGATCGCCCGCAAGCTGCGCTGCCTCCGCCGTCAAGAGCAAGGCCAAGGGCTCATGCGGCAAAAGTTTCTGCGCTTCGGCGGCGGCCTTGCCGGCGAGCCGCGCATCGCCCGTGCCCACGGCAATGATGCCCCGGGAGAGGGCGGCATAGCCCTTTTCGCGGCGGCGTGCACGATTGGCAACGGACATGGCGGGTGGCAGCCGAAAAGAATAGTGCAGAATGTTCCAAATCATCAGCACCGCGGCGATCACGGCGAGCAGGATCCCGACCCCAACCAAAAATGACGTTTCGATCCTGTAGCCTTGCCAAGTCAGAACGATTTGGCCCGGCTGTTCGACGAGCCAAGCGTCGCCAAGCGCAATGACGAGGAGAATGATGAAGAAAAAGAGAACCCGGAACATGTGCTTCTCGTCGAGGGATTCGATTGAAGTCTCAGCGGGCGGAAATTATGATTTTGGCTTGCCCAGGACCGCCACCGCATCGGCCTCGATCGCTCTCGCGGCATTCAATGCATCGAGCCGCGCTTGCGCGGCTTCACCCCAGCTTTGCGATTGGGTTGTCGCGGTGCCGGGCAATTGCTTCCACGTTCTATGCGCGGTTTCGAGATCATGCTCCGCAAGGGCTTTCTCTATCCGTTCGACGAAGCCTTCGACGCCGGGAGCTTCGGTATCGCCGACGCGGCGGATATGCACCAGGCCTTTGGCATGGCGGGTCACGCGGTCGAGAAAGCTTTCATCCTCGCTGGCTTGCTTGGCGGACTCGCTCTCGATGATTCCCGGAACGAGAGTCGCAAATCGCGCGGTTAATTGCGGTTCGGTCAAAACGGTGGATTCGGGGCGCGCGCGCAGCGGCGCGAGAGACGCCTGGCCGACACCAAGGTTTTCGAGCGCCGCGAGTTCGCCCGCAAATTGCTCGCCGCTATCCAGCTTTAGCAACAGGCTTTCGGCGACAATCGCGATCGCTTGGGCGCGCGAGCTTTCTCCGGCTGCGGCATCCGCGCGCTCTTGTCGTGGGCGGAGATCCGCCTTCGGCGCGGCGAGCGCCGCTTCGAGCGGAGCGAGCTTCTGCTCGATGGTTCCAATTCGCGCTTCAAGTGGTCCGAAATCGGCAACCGCTGGCGCCGGACCGGGCGCGGGCTCTTGTTCCGGCGGCCTCGACGCGACGGCCTTTTCCGCGTCGGCCTGTGCCGTATTTGCCAACTCCGCGGCTTTGCTTGCGGCGCTTTCCGCTGCCGCGGCGCGGGTTTCGATCGCCGCCAACGCGGTGCGGGCGGCGGCGGCGGCGGCATCCTGCTTGCTCTCGATCGCATCGATTCGTGCGGTTAGCGCGGCGATGCGCTCGCTTGAGTCAACTCCGCTGAAATGGGAGCCGCCAAAAAAGCGCAATCCGATTGTTCCGCCGATACCCAAAATAGCGCCGGTGATGGCGGTCGCCGCAAGCGCCGGAAAGAGCGCGCGCGGCTTGGCTTGTCTGCCGGTCATATTTGGCGGAGGCGCATCCGTCGCGGGCGGCGAGCCCATGGGCTGGGGAGCGGCTGCTTCCGGCGAAGGTGCTTCCGGCGCGTGCGATTGCATGGACACGTGCCGTTCCGCAGGCGTTTCCGACTCGGGCGGCGCGGTTAATGAGAGCTCCGCCTCCGGCAATTGCGCCGCGGTCTCTTCCGGTTCGTCCGCCGATTGGGATTGACCACCATTCTGCAGCATTTCATGCGGATGCGAACCTGGCTCGGCGCCGGGCTCGCCTATTGGCTCAGAAAGTTCTTCCTCGTCATTGGCCATCGCGCGCCCTCGATTTCGCGCCCTTGTAAAGGAACCCATGGACTTGCGCAACGGGACTGGCGCGAACCGTCCGCCATGGATCACCGCGAAGTCAAAGTCCCTTGGCGCCATTCCGGTCCGATCTGTGCGAAGGTTGAAGACCGGCGGCAACATGCGGCGTTTGTTAAGCGGGGCAATGGGCTCCACGGTGCCGCGTGGCAATTTTAGCACGCGCACCGGTTTTAGAAACCGATTGGCTGGAATCCCGGCGATTGTGTTTGGGCGTCCCGTCTCCTCGTTATATATTGTTATTACCAATTGACTGGTGGAGCAGGACTAAGGATATGACACCCAATAAGATAACTTCCGCGAATGGCGCCGCCTGTCTGCCAGCGCTTTATCTCATTGCTTCCCTGGCCACGGGCCTTCCGGACGGCGCTTATGCGGCGGACTTGCCTGTTCCGCAGCCCGAACTGGCCACCGCGCCTTTAGATCCGATCGCTGAATATTTCGCGACATGGAACGACCGCGTGGAGGCGGCACAGGCGAGCCAGCCGCATTGGATGACCCCGATCACGACCGTCACTCCGCGCCTTGAGCAAGAGTATAGATATGATCAATCTCAACAATTCCTCCAAAATG
>DATBQJ010000160.1:0-1965 GCA_036560885.1 Methylocella sp. | reverse complement strand
GCACGTGGTATTCATCGTGCATACTGCCGATGGCGTATTTGAAACGGCCTGCACGATTCCGCCGGGTTCGTACGCGCGAGGTTATTTCAATATCCACGGCGACAGCCCGCTCGGCGGCCATCTGAAGATTGAGCGTTGCGCGGCGATCTATTTCGTCGACCGCCCGTTTTTCAAGCGGCGCTCTTGCTCGGTGCAATTCATCAACGGCGACGGTCAGGCAATGTTCAAGATCTTCGTCGCGCGTGATGAGGAGAAGAACCTCAAACCCGATCAGCTGGCGCGCTTCGATACGTTGCGTGCCGCAATTGCTGCAGAGAAGGTCTGATGAAGTACGTTTCGTCGTCAGTCTTTGTCGCGTTCCTTGCAGGCTTGTCATTGGCGCTGCCATCGACCGCTGATGCCCAGTCGGGGAGCGCGATCGAGGCCAGCTCTCCGCACGAACCTGCCAGGATCGTCGCGGCTGGCGGCGTCATCACGGAGATTATCTATGCGCTCGGCCGCTCGGATCTGATCGTCGGAGTTGACTCGACGAGTAAGTTTCCCGAATCCGCGTTGAAAGATAAGCCAAGCGTCGGATACGTGCGCGCGCTGTCCTCGGAAGGGCTGCTGTCGCTCAAGCCGACCGCGGTCATCGCGATAGATTCGGCGGGTCCGCCAGACATCCTGAAGGTGGTCGGAGATGCTGGTGTAAAGGTTTCGCTCATCCGCGAAGTCGCGACGCCGGCCGGCATAGCGGCAAAGATTTCCGAAGTCGCTACGCTCGTCGGTGAAGCGGGGAAGGGGGCTGCACTTGCGAGCGCCACACAAGAGCAATTCAAATCCCTCGATATGCTACGTGCGAAAATCGAAACCCCGCGGCTCGCGCTGTTCATTCTTTCGTTCCAGAACGGCCGAGCGATGGTCGGTGGCCGCGGTACGCCGGCAGATGGGATTATCACGCTTGCAGGACTGAAAAACGCAGCGTCGACCATCGAAGGCTGGAAACCCATTAGCGATGAAGCGCTTGTCGAAGCGGCGCCGGACATCATCATCGCGATGAAACATGGCCCGCAGACGGTTACGCTCGACAGTATTCTCGCTGTGCCGGCGTTCGCAGCTACTCCTGCGGCGAAATCGAAGTCAGTGCTGGTCTTCGATGGGGAATACCTTTTGGGATTCGGTCCGAGGACCCCGCGCGCGGCTCGTGATCTTCTCTTCGCTGCCTATCCGAGCCTTGCCAAGCCGGATTCGCGTTCAAATTCGCAGTAATGCGCAAAGTCGATCGGGCCGAGTTTGGTAAACCACTGGCCTTTGCCGTTCTCATCGGCATGGCTGCGGTCACGGCATTGGCGGCAATAAGTCTGGGTTCGATTTCCATCGCACCGAAGCGCGTCGCTGAAGTGCTTTTCGGTGTGCATTCAGCGAGCCAAGGGGATTGGGCTCGTGACGCGTTGGTGATCCAGCAAATCCGCCTGCCCAGGCTTGTGTTGGGATCGGCTGTGGGGGCTGCTCTCGCCGTCGCCGGGGCCATCATGCAGGGACTTTTTCGCAACCCGCTCGCCGATCCCGGATTGATCGGCGTGTCTTCCGGCGCAGGCTTTGCGGCGGCCACCGCCATCGTTCTCGGAGGACGTATGCCGCCCGACCCGGCGGGCGCGTTGCCGTTTGCGATCTTGCCTGTGGCGGCATTTCTTGGTGCGCTGGTTTCCACACTCATTCTCTACGCGGTAGCCAGTCGCGGCGGACGAACGTCGATGTCGGTGATGCTGCTCGCAGGGATTGCCTTCGCGGCGCTGGCGGGGGCCGGAACCGGGTGGCTCTCTTATGTCAGCGACGATCGGCAGTTACGGGATCTCACGTTCTGGTCGATGGGCAGCCTCGGCGGCGCGACGTGGGACAAGGTTGCGATCGTCATTCCCATGATCGTACCGGTGCTTATTGCCGTTCCATTTCTCGCGCATGGTTTGAATGCTATGGCCCTGGGCG
>DATBQJ010000159.1:0-9683 GCA_036560885.1 Methylocella sp. | reverse complement strand
CACACGCTCGATTGAGGTCGCCTTGCGCAAGCGGCCGGTGGATCCTGATCGCGTCGAGCGGATGGTGAACGGACTCGTGCGCCAGCTCGAGAGTCAGGGCGATAGCGAAATTGAAAGTGGCCGGATCGGCGAGCTCGTCATGGAAGGTCTTCGCGCGCTCGACAGCATCGCTTATGTACGCTTCGCCTCGGTCTATCGCAATTTTCGCGAGGCCCGGGATTTCAATACGCTCATCGACGAACTCGCGAATGGCGAGGGCGAGGCTTCGGAAGACGGCATAAATCCGCCTCCGGCAAATGCACGGTTGCCGGGCCTGGCATGATCCAATCCGGTGTGGACGCGCGGTTCATGGCAGCGGCTCTTGCGCTTGCCCGACGCGGGCTCGGGCTTTGCGCGCCGAACCCGGCGGTCGGCGCCCTCATCGTCAGGGATGGCGTCATCGTGGCGCGCGGCTGGACCAAGCCCGGCGGCCGTCCGCACGCGGAAACCGAGGTTTTACGCGACGCGGGGCCGCAAGCGCGGGGCGCGACGCTCTATGCGACGTTGGAGCCTTGCAGCCATCATGGGCAAACGCCGCCTTGCACGGATGCAATTGTCGCGGCGGGGATTGGCCGCGTGGTCTATGCCGTTGACGATCCCGATCCCCGTGCCTGCGGCCGAGGCGCGCAAATCCTGGCCGGCGCCGGCATTGACGTGACACGCGGCGTGCTCGCGGAGGAGGCGCGGCAGGCCAATCTCGGCCATTTCTTGCGCGTTACTTGCAAGCGCCCGATGGTCAGCTTGAAACTCGCCGTGACGGCGGATTCTTTTGCGGCGCGACCGGCCGGCGATCCCCGGCTTTTCATTACGGGTGCGCCGGCGAATGGGCTCGTGCATATCATGCGCGCGATGCACGACGCGGTGATGACTGGCGTTGGCACCATCTTGGCGGACGATTCCCTATTGAGCGTGCGGCTTCCCGGCCTCGAGGACCGCAAGCCTTTGCGCGTCGTGCTCGATAGCGATCTGCGACTGCCGCTTTCATCGCGGCTTGCTGCCACGACCGCAAAAATTCCTACCCTGGTCATTGCTGGTGAAGGGACGAGCGAAGCGAGCGCCGCACGCTTACGCGAGGCGCATATCGAGGTCGCGCAGGTGCGCCGCGACGCGGCGGGGCGCGTCGATATTCATGCCGCATTGACTCATCTGGCCGCGCGCGGTTCGACGCGGGTTTTTTGCGAGGGCGGCCCGCGCGTCGCGGCGGCATTGATAGGGCAGGGGCTCGCCGATGAAGTCCTTGTTTTTACCGCGCCGGAACCGCTAGGAAAGGACGGCGTTTTGGGCCTCGATCCGAAAAGCGCCGCCTTGCTTGCCGACCCGCAAAATTATCGGCTCGCCGGGACGCGGACGATCGGCGCCGACGAGCTGGCCAGTTACGAACGAGCGGCCTAATGTTCACGGGCCTTGTGAGCGATGTCGGCGAGGTGGAACGGGTTGACGCCGGGACAAATTTGCACCGTCTGCGCATCGCCTGCTCCTATCCGGCGGAGACAATCTTGCCCGGCGCATCGATTGCTTGCGGCGGACCTTGTCTGACCGTGACCGCTTGTGGCGAAAGCGGCGCTCGGAACTGGTTCGAGGTTGATGTCGCGGCGGAGACGCTTGCGCGCACGACCGCGCGGAATTGGAAGCGCGGCACGCGCCTCAATCTCGAACGGGCGCTAAAACTCGGCGACGAACTTGGCGGCCATATCGTGACCGGGCATGTGGACGGAGTGGCAAAAATCGTCGCAATTGACGATTTCGACGGAATGCGGCGCGTTGACTTGAGCGTTCCGGACGGCCTCGCGCGATTCATCGCGGAAAAAGGTTCCGTCGCGCTCGATGGCACATCGCTGACGGTCAACCACGTCGACGCGGATATTTTTTCGGTGCTGCTCATTCCGCATACGCTGCAAGTCACGACCTGGGGCGAAAGGTGCCTGGGAGATGATATCAATCTCGAAGTCGATCTGATGGCCCGTTATGCCGCGAGGCTCGTCGGGACTCTTTCGCAAATGCCATGACGCCAATGGCCGAGCGAACAGGACCGTTAAATTAGCTCCGGCCGATCGTACCAGATTCCCTCGCGGAAATGTTCACTTTGCGTTTTAGGTACACTCCCACTCTATGAAGATTATGAAGAAATTCCTTGCATTTTCCGATTGGGCGGATTCTGTTGCGCGCATGATTCAGTCTGGCTTCCTCAGTGAAGAAGATCGCATGACGCTTACGGTGCTGGCGCGCGACGGGTCTTCGCCTTGCCAGGTGACGCGCCGCAAATGCCGTGGTGCTTTTGGACAAGGAGTGGAGCTGTCGGCAAGTCGCCCATGCGATTTTGCTCGACGACGACACGATTCGCGGCTGGCGCAAGCTTTCGAGCCGCGCGGGATCGAGGGCTACCCGCTTCGACGCCGGCGTTCGCGCCATGCCCGGCGAACAGGGCCAAATGTCATGCCTGTTTTATGCGACACCGGAAGAGGCGAATATCGCGCGTTGCGCCGAAAAAGCTGGTGATCCGGGTGAGACGGTTGCACGCACGGCCGGTAATTTTCCCTCGGCCGCGATCCATTGGCATCAGAAGGGAGCCAATTACGCCCTCGTTGGCGCTCTGCCGGAGGCCGGACTTCGAAGTCTGGCCGACGCGGTACATGCGCATGTCGAGGCCTTCGACGAGAGATAAGGCCCCCGCGGCTTGTTTGACAATGATTTCGAGGCTGATCGGTTAAGTTCCATTGCGTCTCTGTGTCATCAGTTCGTCTACGACTTTATAAGCTTCGGCCCGCGCTTTCCCTACGGGATCGCGTTGCCAATCCGGGTTACCCAAAACTCGCTTGAACTCAAGCATTGAATCACCCGGCGCGGGCAGAATCCAAGCGTTCACCACATTATTGTGAGGATGCCAGAATTCCCATAGCTTTTTGATGTCTGCATCTGGCACCCAATGCTCAAATTCCTCCATGATCTTGAACTGCGGCACGGGGATGATTTTGACAGGGTTTTTCCGCTGGAATAGGTCGCGGTCGAGTGTAACGGCAACCTCACAAATTGCTCTCTGCGCTTCAGTCAGATGACCCGCCTGCAAATTCCACTCCTTGACGTTTGGCCTACGGAGAGGATTCGCAATGTGAGCCACGTAATTATTCACCAGCTCGCAAACATGGCCACAGGAGTCCAGCTTACATGAGAGCTGATTAATTTGATCGTTCGGGAAGTCGGAGCTTGCCTTAGCTTCTATGAGGACCCGCCGAAGGGAAATTACGGTTCTCCCATCATCACATAGCCTGCGAATGGTGAGCATCTGAGACGTGAGATAACCAATCTCGATGAGTTTTGCGATAGGCCATTGAACTCCCCGGTGAGTCGCCGAGCCTCCCCCATCAGTTTGAAAGAGGCGTCATTGCATATCATGGTTTGAATCTGCGGCCAGATGTGCTCGTCGAGCCAATCTGGCCAGTGCTTCGGATTAGCGACGCTCATTCCATTGACCTCAAAGCGTTCACTTCCATCCCGGCCTACTGTCTTTATGAGCGTGGATTCCCCACCATCGCTCAAAGAAAACCATGATGCCACGCCGACAAAATAACCTCCCGCCGCCCCGACGATCTAGCCGATCGCCGGGTGCGCTGTCCAAAGCCTGCTTGTGACGCCGCCACCAATTCCAAGTCAAGCACCCATCCATAGGAATGCCCAGAATCTTAAGCGCCTTTCATCTCGTTGGGGTAAGACCGGGGCGGGCGGCGCAGCCGTCCTGGGGCGGTTTGCGGGGCGTTGCGCGCGGTGACTATGTGGTGAGTGTATTTCGAGCCGATCCGTCATCAAGCTTTAAGTTCTTAAAATAATAGTGGGCGCGACAGGGGATCGAACCTGCGACCCCTCCCTTGTAAAGGGAGGGCCCTCCCCATGAGCTACGCGCCATGCGTGCCAGCGCACGCGAGGGTGCGATCATTGTCCATGGCAAACATATCGTGTAGGAAAAACCACTCGCAAAAGGCTTTGTCCGGTGCCAGCAAGTCCCCGACTCGTTACTCCCGAAAAGCGCGGCGATGACGCGGAGAGGTCGCTGCGCCCTTTGGCTCTTGCGGACTTTACCGGTCAGGAGGCCACGCGGAAAAATCTAAAAGTCTTCATCGAAGCGGCACGGGCGCGGCGCGAGGCGCTCGATCATGTGCTCTTTGTTGGGCCGCCAGGCCTCGGCAAGACAACGCTTGCCCAGATCGTCGCGCGCGAGCTTGGCGTGGCGTTCCATTCGACCTCCGGGCCGGTCATCGCCAAGGCGGGCGATCTCGCGGCGCAGCTCACCGGGCTCGAAGAACGCGATGTGCTCTTCATCGACGAAATTCATCGTCTCAATCCGGCGATCGAGGAAATCCTTTATCCGGCGATGGAGGATTACGAGCTCGATCTGATGATCGGTGAGGGGCCGGGCGCCCGCTCGGTCAAGCTCCCCCTTAAACGCTTCACCCTGGTCGGAGCAACGACCCGCGCCGGTCTTTTGACGACGCCGCTGCGCGACCGGTTCGGCATTCCGCTGCGACTTGAGTTCTATACGGTCGAGGAACTGGAGCGGATCGTGCGGCGCAACGCGGGAGTGCTCGCGATCGCCATCTCCGACGACGGCGCCAATGAAATCGCCAAGCGCGCGCGGGGCACGCCACGGATAGCGGGGCGGTTGCTACGCAGGGTTCGCGATTTTGCCATCGTCGGCAACGAGCCAGAAATCACAAGGGAGGTCGCCGACAAGGCGCTGCGTCTCCTCGACGTCGATGCGATCGGGCTCGATACGATGGATCGCCGCTATCTTGAGACGATCGCCGTCTCGTTCGGCGGCGGCCCGGCCGGAATCGAGACGATCGCCGCGAGCCTGTCCGAGCCGCGCGATGGGATCGAGGATATTATCGAACCCTTCCTGATCCAACGCGGCTTCGTGCAGCGCACCCCGCGCGGAAGAATATTGACGCCGCACGCCTTCCGACATCTTGGACTCCCAGAGCCGGCGGGGGAGAGGCCGCCACTGCCGCTATTTTCGGAGGAAGACGGAGAGTAGCCAGGCTAGGGAATGACCCGGTCCAGTCGAACCGGACTTCGTTGAGCAACGGCCTAAGGCTGCTAATTTCGGAGGTTTTCTATGAAATCGAAAAACATAGTTTTCGTTCCCGGATTATTCGGTTGGGGCCCCGGAGAACTCGGTGGCCTGGATTACTGGGGCGGCGCCTTGGCGCAATTCGAGGGAGTTTTTAAAACACATTGGGCCAAGTGTGGCCCCATCAGTTCATTCCACGATAGGGCGTGCGAGCTCTTCGCGCAAATTAAAGGCGCGCAGGTCGATTATGGAGCGGCGCATAGCGCGGCAGCGGGGCATGATCAAAAGCCGCCCGGCCGCGATTATTCGGGAAAGCCTTTCATCCCTAATTGGTCAGCGGACAATCCGGTCATCCTGATTGGCCATAGCGCGGGCGCGCAGACCTGCTTGCAGTTGCGACAGTTGCTGCCGGATGCGCGATGGGTCGAGGCGATCGTTTCCATCGCCGGCGTTATTAACGGTTCGATGCTGACCTATTTCGCGGGCTGCGACCCGGCAACGGGAAAATTGATGCATTCGCCAAGTTTTTTCATCCAAAAGGGTCTTGAAATCCTTAAGATGATCGGGACCGCACCTGTCATTGATTTGTACTTGGATCAATGGACCCAAGGCACGATTCCCATTGATGATAGCAATTTTGTAACCGGAGACGACAACCTCGCTTTTGATTTAACTCTACAAGGATGCCGCAAGGCAAACGAGAACTTCCAAACTCACGATAGTACGTATTACCTGTCAATCGTTACGTCGAAAACTGACCCGCTGCTGGGCGTGCATCGCCCAGCATTACAAATGAACCCTCTGCTGCAACCTTTCGCGCTTTATCAAGGTGTCGATGATCCTTTCGACAACCGGCCTATCACACCTATACCTGATTGGGGTGCAGGCGATCTTGCGATCGACAAATGGCGTGAAAACGATGGCGCCGTAAGTTCGATCTCGCAGCGCTTTCCTTTCACGGCCGGCGTTCACCCTGTGGGCGGGGAGGGGATTTTCACCCGCGACATCAACACCATCGAAAAAGGCAAATGGTATTACGAAAGGGCTGAAAATATCGTGCAGCATCGGTTCGACCATTTCGATGTAGTGGTTGGCTGCAAGCTCAATTTTGCCGATGGATCGGTCGAGGATGCTCAGAGAAGACTTTATGGCAAACTGTGCACGTTATTGCGCGATTTATAGACCGTCGGAACTTGAAGAAACTGTCCCGCGGTGCGTCAGCACCCATAAGACAAATTCGGCGGGTTGAGAAAGAGAGGATTTCTGGCCCCTTGTAGCCTTTCAAGGAGCGAAGACGAGACAGAAATCCGCGCCGGCGATGGAATCGGAGGAAGAGATCTTCGTCGGCACTGTGGTGCGCGTCAGGCTCGACAGGAAATTGTTTGTTAAGTGCATAATTGCCAAATGTTTCACGTGAAGCGTTTTGGTACAATCCAAACCGCCGGAAATGCGCCCCGGCTTGCGGGTTTGCGCCGACGCGGCCGGGCGATGTGGCCGGTGCGATGGAGGAAGGTTTCCAATTTGGTGGGTCCGCGCTCGCAGGCGCCGGTTGGTGTGGCACCAACTTGGACTACTCCGCCTCTGCAGGATGGCATTGCCGGAACGGTTCCGCCATTCCGTGAACGGGCGCCCTGGTTCGGGGGCGATTTGCAAACTCTGCGCAACATCCTGCGCGGCACGCCGCCGGACCTGCCCGGCGGCGAGCGGCTGCTGCTGCCCGTGTCCGGCGGCGAGCGCCTGGCGGCGCGGCTCGACCGGCAGGCCGGCTCCAATGCTAGGCCGCTCATTGTTCTTGTGCATGGCCTCGCGGGCTCCGAGGTAAGCAGGTCGGTGGTGGCAAGCACGCGGCATTTGGTGGACCATGGCTGGCCGGTCTTGCGCCTGAACTTGCGCGGCACCCTCCCGTCGTGCCCAACCGCCGCCGGGCATTACCATGCCGGCCGGACCGAGGATCTGGCCGATGCCCTGCGCGGACTGCCAGCCGATCTTATCCGTCTTGGGATCATCCTTTTCGGCCATTCGCTAGGCGGTAATCTCGTGCTGAAATTCATGGGCGAAGGCGGGCACGGTCTTCCGGTGCTTGGCGCTGTCGCGGTGTCCACCCCGATTGACCTCGCCGCGACCTGTGCCCGTATGATGGCCCCGCGCAACTTCGCCTATCACCACTACATGCTCTATGCGATGAAACGCGAGGCGCTGGCGCCGAGCGCGGCGGTGAACACCGCCGAGCGGGCGGCAATCGCCGCCGCCAAAAACGTCTATGAATTCGACGACCACTTCATCGCGCCGCGCTTTGGCTACCGGAATGCCCTGGACTATTACGAAAGCAATGCCGCTAAAAATTTTCTTGCCCGCATCGCACGGCCAGCGCTGATCCTGCATGCGCTGGACGACCCTTGGATACCCGCGGCCTGCTACACCGCAATCGATTGGCCACGCCTGCCGATGGTCGAGGCGCTGCTGACTCCGCGGGGCGGCCATTTGGGCTTTCACGGCCAAGGCAGCCGCATCCCTTGGCATGACCGGGTGACGGCGTGGTGGCTCGCACAAAGGTTTTGCCGGGACCAATCTAAGTATCCCGCGACAAAGCCGGGGGCTTAAGGATGCGAACCGCTCAAACCGGCGGGATCGGGCCGCTGACGCGACTCCTTTTATGGTTTGGCGAATTGCTGCAAATACGAATTTGAGATAAGTTTTCTATCGGAGCCACGCTCCGAGACGGTCGAGTCTGCTATCGTCATTTCACGAGTTGTATCATGCCGCATTTGTGGTGGCAGACCGGCACAATCTATCAAATTTACCCTCGGTCCTTTCAAGATTCGAACGGTGATGGCATAGGCGATCTCGATGGTATCCGGCGCCGGCTCAATTATCTTGTCTGGCTCGGCGTCGATGCGATCTGGATTTCGCCTATCTATCCCTCGCCAATGCATGACTTCGGTTACGATGTCGCGGATTACTGCGGAATTGATCCGACCTTCGGCTCGCTCGAAAGTTTCGATCTCTTCATTGATGAAGCGCATAAAAAACAACTCAAAGTCATCCTCGACTTTGTTCCGAATCACACATCGATAGAGCATCCCTGGTTCATCGCCAGCCGGCGGTCGCGCGCCGATCCAAAACGCGACTGGTATATCTGGCGCAACGCGGCTCCAGATGGCGGACCCCCGAATAATTGGATCAGCAACTTTGGCGGCAGCGCGTGGCAATGGGATGAAGCCACCGGCCAATATTACTACCACGCCTATCTTGCTGAGCAGCCAGATCTGAATTGGCGAAATCCGAACGTGCGCGCCGCCATGCACGAGTCCTTACGTTTCTGGTTGCGGCGAGGGGTCGATGGATTCAGGGTCGACGTCATCTGGCATCTGATCAAGGATGCGGCATTTCGTGACAATCCGCCCAATCCGGCCTGGACCATGGATGATCCGGACATCGATCGCCTGCTCCAGACCTATTCGACCGACCAGCCCGAAGTGCATGAGGTGATCGCCGGAATGCGGCAGGTGCTAGAGGAATTCGAGAACCGGGTTTTGATCGGCGAAATCTATTTGCCGGTAGAAAGGCTCGTCACCTACTATGGCAAGAACCTCACGGGCGCGCATCTGCCGTTCAACTTCCAGCTTCTGAATTCTGCCTGGACGGCGCCCCACATCGCCGAGCTGATCGAGCGTTACGAGGCGGCTCTGCCGGACGCCGGCTGGCCAAATTGGGTTCTTAGCAATCACGATAGGCCTCGCATTGCAGCGCGCGTCGGACCGGAGGACCAAGCGCGCGTCGCGGCCATGCTGCTCTTGACCTTGCGCGGCACGCCAACGCTGTATTACGGCGATGAACTCGGCATCGGGCGCGTCGATATAGCACCGCATCTGACCAAGGACCCCTGGGGCAAGTATGAGCCTGGCCTCGGCGTCGGGCGGGATCCCGCACGAACCCCAATGCAGTGGGACGCGACCGCCTTCGCAGGCTTTTCAACGCATGAGCCCTGGCTTCCGCTCACGCCAGACTATGAGGCACGCAATGTCGCGGCGATGACCGGCGACAAGACGTCAATGCTCTTCTTGGTGCGAAGCCTGTTGCACTATAGGCGCGAACATGCATCCCTCTCCCAAGGGAAGTGGCGTCTTCTCTCGCTCGAATCCGATGTCCTCGCCTATGAGCGCCGCAACGGCGATAGCCGGATTTTTGTCGTGCTAAATTTTACGGCTCATCCGTGGGCCCGGTCCACCGCTACATTCGCCAAGGCCAGAGTGGCGATTTCTACACATGGCGACCGTCGCGGCGAACTTGTCGGCTCGACCTTGTATCTACGAGCCAACGAAGGCCTTCTCATCGAGCCGGAAGACAATGACATTGCAAGCTTCGAATAGCGTCCGCGTCCTCGCTGACCGCGCAAGGGGCTTAGCCTGATGTCGCTGGCGGTGCCCCGCGGTTCGCGCTTGGTGCCAAAATCATCTTGGTGAGCAAGATACCAATATTGGACACGTAAGGAACTTTGCCAACGATCCTATCATTCCTTCACGATCCGGATCGTTGCCGCCATGCCTGGCTTGAGCAAAAGATCTGGATTGGGCGCACTGAT
>DATBQJ010000158.1:0-10280 GCA_036560885.1 Methylocella sp. | reverse complement strand
AGCACGCGGTTGGCCTCATAAGGCTTGCCAATGAGCTTGCCGTGTAGCTTCGCCACATCATCGCGCCGCACGTCGGCAACGCGCTTTGATCCGAAGGCGGGTAGGATTCGGGTTTGCAAGATGCGCCGGTATTCATCGCCCGTCCGGCCCTTCCGCTTGGCGTCGACATGATGGGAAAGGAAATCATCGGCCAGTGCAGCCAAGCTTCGCACCGCGCGCTCTTTCCGCCGCTCGGCTATCGGATCGCTGCCAGCCTCGGCTGCACCAAGAAGCCTCTTTGCTTGCGAGCGGGCTTCATCCGGGGTGAGCCTGCCATGCTCACCAATTGTGGCCCGGCGAGAGCGTCCGGCCTGCCGGTATTGCACTACATAGACTTTCTTGCCGCTAGGAAAGGCCGCAACGCCAAACCCGGCAATGGCGTCATCCCACAAGAACGCGCGGTCTTTGCTCGGCGGGCATTGGAGAGCATCAACCGAGCGTTTTGTGATCCTTCCTTTAGGCATGGTTCCGGCCCTCTGATTTCCTACTCCGGTAAGCGCCCGGTAAGCGCCCGGTAAGCGAAATCAGGATAGCGTCAGCGTAAGCTGGAAAGCAACGGAAATCGTGAGGTAATTGATTCTATTACAGTTAAATGGTCACGGAAAATGTCATAAAAAGCAGGAAATCATAGGCCATCAAATTTGTAATCAGTAGGTCGCGGGTTCGACTCCTGCAACCGGCACCAAATTACCGTCCTATAGTCTCCGAGAACGTCCATAACGTATTCAAAAACAATGATTTAATACGATATCCCTGTCCAACGGCGTCTTTGGGCGTGTGTTGGTATCCGCTTCGAAAGTTGGTTTATTTGTTGGTATGGAGTCGTTGCCAACAAGAAAGATACCAACATGGCCATGACTGATATGGAAGTCCGCTCAGCCAAGTCCGGCACTCGCCTCGTCAAGCTCTCGGACGGCGGTGGACTGCAATTATGGATCACGCCAGATGGCGCGAAGCGTTGGCGGCTCGCTTATCGATTTGCCGGCGGTCAATAAGTTCTCGCCATTGGCGTCTTTCCAGCGACCGGCCTTCGCGAGGCGCGGGAAGCGCGGGAAGAGGCCAAACGGCTCTTGGCGGACGGACATGACCCTTTACTTGCCAAAAGGCTAGCCAGGGCCGTGAAAGCTGCCGCATCTGCCGACACTTTTGATGCTATCGCCAGTGAACTATTGGACAAGAAAAGGCGCGAGGCGAAGGCCGATCGGACCTTGGGCAAGCTCGATTGGCTCCTTGGCCTCGCCCGCCCCGCCATTGGCGCGCGCCCGATCGGCGAGATAACCGCGCCGGAAATCCTAAGTATTCTTCGTACCGTCGAGTCGCGCGGCAGACACGAAACCGCGCGGCGGCTTCGCGCGACTATTGGCGTGGTTTTCCGTTACGCGGTTGCCACCGGGCGCGCCGATTTCGCAACCACAAGAAATCACGCCCGATTTTATCCGGCAATTGGCCGATCAAATGGAGCGGACAAACAAAGCGGACCGGTCTTGACC
The DNA here is from genome assembly GCA_036560885.1 of Methylocella sp. Taxonomy (GTDB): domain Bacteria; phylum Pseudomonadota; class Alphaproteobacteria; order Rhizobiales; family Beijerinckiaceae; genus Methylocapsa. The sequence goes on along the minus strand of DATBQJ010000158.1, from coordinate 8,751 downwards.
GGCGCGTCGCCACTTCCGCCCACCGGGTTTCATATGCTACCGGTTGAGCTACCTTTCCCGAACTCTGCGGCGCACCAGCTTCATGTTTGAACAGACCTTCAAGAATATCGATGATGTTTTGTGGAAAGAGGCGGGTTGCACCACCGAACTCGACTACACCGAACAGACCTCCTGGATTTTGTTCCTGAAATATCTGGACGATTTGGAGCATGAGCGCGCACTTGATGCAGAGCTTCATGGTAAGCCCTATGCCTTTATCATCGACGCGCCGCATCGCTGGTCGAAATGGGCGGCGCCCAAGACGAAAGACGGCGCCTTCGATCACAGCAAGGCGCTCACCGGGCCGGATTTGATCGCCTATGTCGATGACGAGCTCTTTCCCTATCTGCGCGGCTTCAAGTCCCGCGCGGAACATCCGGACACGATCGAATATAAGATCGGCGAGATTTTCGGCGAAATCAAAAACAAGTTTTGCAGCGGCTATTCGCTGCGCGACGCGCTGGAGCTGGTCGACCAATTGCGCTTCCGCAGCCAGGCGGAGAAGCATGAGCTTTCGCATCTATACGAGGCGAAAATCAAAAACATGGGCAACGCCGGGCGGAATGGCGGCGAATATTACACGCCGCGCCCGCTCATCCGCGCAATGATCAAGGTCATCAAGCCGAAGATCGGCGAAAGGATTTACGACGGCGCTTGCGGCTCGGCGGGCTTCCTTTGCGAAAGTTATGATTATCTGCGCGCCAAGAAGGAGCTTTCGACCAGTGATCTGAAGAAGCTTCAGGAACACACATTTTATGGCAAGGAGAAAAAGAGCCTCGCCTATGTGATCGGCATCATGAACATGATTCTGCATGGCATCGATGCGCCGAACATCGTGCACACAAATACGCTTGCCGAAAACATCAACGATATTCAGGAAAAGGACCGTTACGACGTGATCCTCGCCAATCCGCCGTTCGGGGGCAAGGAGCGTGCCGAGGTACAACAGAATTTCCCGATCAAGACCGGGGAGACGGCCTTTCTGTTCCTTCAGCATTTCATCAAATCGCTGAAGGCGGGCGGGCGCGCCGGCATCGTCATCAAGAACACGTTTTTATCGAACAGCGACAATGCCAGCGTGAGCTTGCGGCGCGAGCTACTGACAAAGTGCAATCTGCATACGGTCTTGGATATGCCGCAAGGCACGTTTCAGGGCGCGGGCGTGAAAACGGTGGAGCGCGTGAGCGCGCCGAAATACATTGTCGGCGCGATCGTCACAGGAAGTGCTCTGCGCGTCCTAACTCGCATGATAGTATCGCGCGATCGCGAGCGCGAGTGACTTGCAGTCAAAGCGTATGAATGGAACGGCGGATGCTGTCACCCGTTCACCCGCTCGGCCTTGCTGACCACCGGCCTCGCCCGCAAATGCGAGATGATGGTGTTCAAATGCTTCACATCATTGACCTCGATATCGATCGTCATTTCCCGGAAATCGGCTGAAAGAGGTTTGATAACGATGTTGTCGATGTTGGCCGCATGATCGCCGATCACAGTCGCGATCGTCCCTAAGGTGCCAGGCTCGTTGATCGCGGTGATAAGGAGCCGCGCCGGGAACAATCCATGCCGGCTCTCCTCGATGTCCCAGCGCACGTCGAGCCAACGTTCCGGCTCCTCGTCGAAGGCGATGAGATCGGGGGAATGGATGGGATAGATGGTGATTCCCTCGCCGGGGGTCAGAATGCCGACGATCCGGTCGCCGGGCACCGCGCCGCCGTTTGGGGCGAAGCGGACCGGCAAATCGCCGTGCGAGCCTCGAATGGGGATTGAGCTCTGGTCCGGCTCGCCGCCACCGGGAATTTTGAAGACCAGACTCGTTGCCTCCTTCATGCCGAACCAGCCGGCTTCTCCGTGGGCGCGAGGGACAACCGGCTTGCGTTCTTCCATGAATTCCGGATAGACGGCTCTTACCACATCCCCGGAAAACATCTCGCCGCGGCCGACGGCGGCAAGCGCATCCTCGATCGTTGTCCGCGCAAGCCTCGGCAGCGCGCTTTTCAATTTATCTTCCGTAAAAGCCTTGCCGGCCCGCTCGAAAGCGCGGGTGACGATCTGGCGACCAAGCGCAGCGTATTGCGCGCGAACGGCATCGCGGGTGGCGCGCCTTATCGCCGCGCGCGCCTTGCCGGTCATGACAAGGCCTTCCCACGCGGCCGGCGGCGTCTGGCCTTCGGCGCAGGCGATCTCAACCTCGTCGCCGTTTTGCAATTCGGACAATAGCGGCGCATGGCGGCCATTAATCTTGGCGCCCACCGCGGAATGGCCGACGTCGGTGTGAACCGCATAAGCGAAATCGACCGGCGTCGCCCCGCGCGGCAATGCGATCAGCCGGCCGTGCGGAGTGAAGCAGAACACCTGGTCGTGAAAGAGTTCAAGTTTCGTATGTTCTAGAAATTCCTCGGGCGTGGCGCCCTCGGCGAGCGAGGCGACCATGCGGCGCAGCCATTGGCAGGCGCGGCTCTCGCTCGTAAGACTCTCCTTGCCTTTAATTTTCTCATCTTTGTAGAGGGCGTGCGCGGCAATGCCATTCCGCGCGATATCGTGCATGACTGCCGTGCGCACTTGGAGTTCGGCGCGCTGCCGGCCGGGTCCAACGACGGTGGTATGAATCGATTGATAGTCGTTTTGCTTCGGCGTCGAAATATAGTCCTTGAAACGGCCCGGAACGACAGCCCATTTGGTGTGCACGACACCGATGACGCGATAGCAATCGTCGATGTCCTCAACGATAACGCGGAACCCGAAAATGTCGGAGAGCTGCTCGAAAGCAATCGATTTCCGTTCCATCTTGCGCCATATCGAATAGGGCTGTTTCTGCCGCCCTTCGACCTTGGCGTCGATGCCTCGCGCGGCAAGCTCGGAGGTCAGCTCCTTCTCGATCGTGACGATGAGTTTCCCATTTTTCCGGCGCAGATCGTCGAGCCGGGCAGCGATCATCGCATAGGCGTCTGGCATGAGATGGCGAAAGGCCAGATCGTCGAGTTCGTCGCGCATATTTTGCATGCCCATGCGCCCCGCCAGCGGCGCATAGATATCGAGGGTTTCCTCGGCGATCCGTGCCCGCTTGTCCGGCGCCACGAAATGCAGCGTGCGCATATTGTGCAGGCGGTCTGCGAGCTTGACGAGCAGCACGCGAACGTCTTCCACCACGGCGAGCAGCAGCTTACGGAAATTTTCTGCTTGCTCCGCGCGCTTCGAGACAAGGTCGAGCTTCTTGAGCTTGGTCAATCCGTCGACAAGCCGGCCGATATCGCTGCCGAAAAGCTTGTCGATGTCCTCGCGCGTCGATTCGGTGTCTTCGATCGTATCGTGCAGGACCGCCGCGACGATCGTTGCGTCGTCGACCTTCATGTCGGTAAGAATGGCAGCGACTTCGAGGGGATGCGAAAAATATGGATCGCCGGAAGCGCGCTTCTGCGCTCCATGAGCCTTCATCGCATAGACGTAGGCGCGGTTGAGCGCCACTTCGTCGGCGTGCGGGTTGTAGCGCCGGACCCTGTCTACGAGTTCATATTGCCGCATCATAATTAGGCCGACCCGCGACAGAACGCATCAAATTTCACTCCGGTATGAATTTGGCCGGATCCGCCTCCTTGGTCTCTTCTCTTATCGCATGATCCGGCCAGAAAAGCCCGCAATTTGCCGGCGCGAGTCATGCTTAGGCAGGCTACACTGTCGCCAATACCCAGCTTCAGTCGCCATCGTCCTCGGTGTCGGCGGGCGGGACGAGATCCTCGAGCCCTCGCAAGAGATCTTCCTCGGTCATCCGTTCGAACTCTCCCACGGAATTGGGTCCATCGAGTGCCGGGGCTAGCGCCGGCACGGCTTCGGCCTCCGGTTCATCCACCTCGACTTGTTTTTGCAGGGATTGAATAAAATCTTCTTTGAGGTCCTCCGGCGCCAAGGCGGATTCCGCGATCTCGCGCAAAGCGATCACGGGGTTTTTATCGTTGTCGCGGTCAACCATTACCGGCGTGCCGGCGGCGATCATGCGCGCCCGGTGACTCGCGATCAAAACGAGCTCAAACCGGTTTTCGACTTTGTCTACACAGTCTTCAACGGTAACGCGGGCCATGCCATGCGCACTCCTTGCGAACGCGACCTTTTTGGATTAAGCGCCAATTATACTTTGTAGAATCCTTCTGGCAACTCCAAAAACAGGCTCGAAAATCTGCTTGGGCCCCGGGGATCCGGGGGCGAAGCAATAAATTCCGGCGGCGTGGCCATTCGCCTTAATATTATCATTTTGATGCTGAACCTGAGCGCAGAGTTTCCTCTTGACGCAAGGTTGAGCCTGGAGCACATAACGTTGACACCCTCGCCGACGCGGACTTATTCGCCAAATGCATGGGTGCGCTGGCATAGGAGTTCTTGTTCTCGCTCCTTGCTATATAAATAATGACGAATAACATCACAAGAGAACATTAAGAGACACGTTTATGGCTGACCAAGAGCGAATAGCGCTGTTCATCGATGGCGCAAACTTATATGCAACGGCAAAGTCGCTCGGTTTCGATATCGATTACAAGCGACTGCTCAAGGAATTTCAAAGCCGGGGAAAATTAATCCGGGCCTTCTACTACACCGCCTTAGTGGAAGATCAGGAATACTCCTCGATCCGGCCTCTTGTCGATTGGCTGGATTATAATGGCTTCGCCGTGGTGACCAAACCGACCAAGGAATTCGTGGATTCCCTCGGCCGGCGCAAGGTCAAGGGGAATATGGATATCGAACTGGCCGTAGACGCCATGGAAATGGCGGACCACATCGATCATCTCGTCCTTTTCTCCGGCGACGGCGACTTCCGCTCCCTGGTCGAGGCGGTGCAGCGCAAGGGCGTCCGCGTTTCGGTCGTTTCGACGAATGCGACGCAGCCCTCCATGGTGGCCGATGAATTGCGCCGCCAAGCGGACGAATTCATCGACATCACGCTTCTCGCCCCGAAAATCGGCCGGGACCCCCTCGACCGGCCCGAACGGGCACAAAAGCCGCAAGACCGACGACCGGCGCAGGTGGGCAATTTTGATCCGGCGCTGGCCGAGGATCACACGTAAAATTATCGCGCGGCAAGTCCATTGAGGTGAGTGGGCAAACCATCGTGGCGGCGTCCCAGCAAAGCCGCCGGTTCGCCCCCGAGCCGGATGCGGACTGTTCGTTCTGCCCGCGTCTCGCCGCATTTCGCGAATCTCTCAGAACGGCGCAGCCTGGATGGCACAATGCGCCGGTTCCGGCCTTCGGAGAGCTCGACGCGCGTCTGCTTGTGGTTGGCCTCGCGCCTGGCCTGCGCGGCGCCAACCGCACGGGACGGCCCTTTACCGGCGATTTCGCGGGCGATCTTCTCTATGAGACCCTGATCGAATTCGGCTTTGCCACGGGAACCTATGGGGCGACTCCCGGCGACGGCCTGCGACTCGTCTCCTGCATGATCACCAATGCCGTGCGCTGCGTTCCGCCGCAAAACAAGCCTTTGCCGTCAGAAATAAAGAGTTGCCGGTCCTTTCTCGCGGCAACGATTGCCGCCCTGCCGGATCTGCGGGCAATCGTCGCCCTCGGCCGAATTGCCCATGAATCGGCCGTGCGTGCCTTCGGTCTGAAGTCGGCCGCGTTTCCCTTCGCGCATGGCGCCGAACATATCTTGGGTGCGGGCGAAACGGCCCAGTATTGCTGGCACACGGGCGCGGGGACGATTTTGCTTGCCGACAGTTATCATTGTTCCCGCTACAACACCAATACCGGCGTGCTGACGCCTGCCATGTTCCGGGCTGTTTTCGCCAAGGTTCGCGAAAGGCTCTGAGGTTTATTTCTCCGCGAAACGGACCGGCCGGAACTGTGTCAAGCGGAGCGACTGTAATGGTAGCTTCTGAGCGCAGCAGGGAACGGCGCCGGTGCCGCCGCGGCGCAGCATATTGGCACATGCCACGGGCATCGCAGGTCACAACCGGATAGCCTGCTTGGCGCGCCGTCCGTGTCTCGAATTCGGGTGGCCACGCGGCCCGCGAGATTTTTTACCGGGTTCCCCAGGGCGATTGCCGGCGGGGCGGCATGACATCGGCCAGGTTCAGACTAATCGTATCGCGCAAAACAATAGCCGCCAATTACGCTGGTTTGACCGCCTCAAACGAAGATGTGCCACGGTAACGTGCTCGCCGCTCACATGTGAGCTCATGACGCGCCTCTTCACCGCTATTCACATCAACAGAACCAATGCCCAATTGCTGGAAATGGCACCATCAATGATTGGTGAACACTCAGTTTAGTTGAATCACGGGACTAGGTCCGTTTTGCGGCCGCCGCTCGCGCCGCCGCTCATGTTGGGTTTGGTAGGCGATGTCCGCATGGCAGGAGCAATATGGTCCTTGGCCGGGCAGTTTCTTGGCCCCGCAGAAACGAAATTCAGGCTGGGCCGGATCGCCGATCGGCCAACGGCACATCGACTCGCGCAATTCTGCAATGGTCACGGGTTCGCATATTGGCACGACGACTTGCGCCTTTTGGCGCTTGGGGACTTCAATCGCGTTTGGGTGGAATGCGAGGGCGGTATTGCCGGCGATTTGCGAACGGACAGCGTGCCGGTTTGCCGGGTGCCGCGGCGCCTTTTGGTGCGGCGGCGAAGCAGACACGTTCCCCGGCCCTGCATTGACACGGCCCGATAGTCCGAGCCGGTAGATTTTGCCGATCACGGCGTTACGGGAAATCCCGCCGGCAAGCTCGCCAGCAATGCGGCTGGCGCTCCAGCCATCGAGCCAGAGTTTTTGCAACATCTCGATTCGTTCATTGGTCCAGGACATCTTAGTCCTCCTAAAAAGCCGCCAAGTTGAATTGAGAGGCAGATGGAATTTCACTCATTTCGAACTTCATTGTGATTGTCCCATTCGACGAGGCATCGCCATCTTAAACATTGGCTTCGCGCTCACCGGCACAATTGCACGCGCCACAGTTTCAAACTTGCCACCGTACGAGATTACACAGCTATTAGCGAGCGAACTATACGAGCGATCAAATCGTATGCAAGCCGCGCGTCGCATCGCGCAATGTTTTCAACAAGAGCTTGCATCAAACACGCGGGGCTTATTCAGAAATCGCCTCAGGACGCGCCAAAAATGAAATGGTTCGCGCCGCAACCATTCCGGAAACTCAAAAAAAACACGGCTGACGCCTTACTCGTCAAACCGGACATTGGTTCATTCTTGCTTCGATCCTTTCCACGCCGCGGGCGAATGTTCATGTGCGGAGGTTGGCTGGCCGATGACGCTATTGGGCCGAGGCTGACGTTTCCAACGCGCGGCTTGCGGGCCTCAGCGCGCGCATGCGAGGGAGAGCGCGGCGGAACAATACGATTGTTGCTCCGGACGCCGCATAGTTTCAAGGTGAGCTTGCGCCAGGCTGGCCGGTCAACCTGCGTGACACCCGAGCCGATAAGACGGGCATGCGGTGTCCGCGTTGGCCTGATCATCCCACGAGTGCCGGGCTTCTCTTGTCGATGTTTGCGGGGCGGTCCTCAAAGCGCGCGTTTTTGCCGGCGCCGGGCCGGCGCATCGTTTCCAAAAAGCGGTCTCTGGTTTTCGGGACTAACCGATGCCCGATCAAAAACCTTGCATAAGTTCGCGTAGGCTTTCCGGCGAATTCTTGCTGCTGGTCAAAAAGTCATGCGCATACTGAGGATCCACGCATGATTATAAAGAGGCGTCAGCGGATCCGTTATGTGGTGGTCCGGTACGACCGCGACTTGATAGGCGATGCCAAAGTTAAACTTCACACGGTTGTAGATCTGAAAACGGCCAAACATGATGCCTGGGCCCACAAGAAGCTGGTTTCTGTCGGCGCGCTCGCCGCTCGTCCATTGCGTGTCGTTGAGAGCGAATTCCGGCCAAAAATATTCCAGAAGATGGTATTGCAAGGTCACGCTGGTGAGGAGTGTGTTGCCGATGTGGTTCCGTTCGTCGGTCGGCAGCGTATAGGCAATCGTTCCTTGGATATCGAAATTACCCCAGCCTATGCCGCCTGCGATGGTGGGGGTGACGATCCAAGCCGGCCTGTTGGTAAAGGCGGTGATGCCGGTTGGAGCCTGAAATCCCAGAAAAGCACTGAGAATATAGTTTCCATTTTCTTCATTGGCGCTGAGCAGCCGCTGCTTGATGGTGACGAAGTTTCCATCGGCGAACCCAGTTGCGGGTGTGACCTTGCTTCCTTCTGGGAGCCGCTGTTCGAAGTTTGGTACATTGATCAGAATTTCATTGGTGGTCGTTGGAATCAATTCCAGACCCTTGCCCGAGAAATAATTGTTAACTTCCGCGCCATTTTGGAGGAATTGTTGAGATTGATCATATCTATACTCTTGCTCAAGGCGCGGAGTGACGGTCGTGATCGGGGTCATCCAATGCGGCTGGCTCGCCTGTGCCGCCTCCACGCGGTCATTCCATGTCGCGAAATATTCGGCGATAGGATCTAAGGGCGCGGCGGCCGGTTCGGGCTGCGGAACAGGCAAGTCCCCCGCAATAGCGGCGCCCGGAAGGCCCGTGGCCAGGGAAGCGATGAGATAAAGCGCTGGCAGACAGGCGGCGTCATTCACGGAAGTTATCTTGTCAATTATCATATTCGAAGTCCTGCTCCACCAGACAATTGGTAATAACAATATATAACGAGGAGACGGGACGCCCAAACACAATCGCCGGGATTCCAGCCAATCGGTTTCTAAAACCGGTGCGCGTGCTAAAA
>DATBQJ010000157.1:0-3500 GCA_036560885.1 Methylocella sp. | reverse complement strand
CTCGGTTACGTATTGCGGCTGGTCTCGGGCTATCTCAGCGATCGCACTGGTAGTTATTGGCCGATCACGATTGTTGGCTATGGCATCAATCTCTTGGCCGTGCCGCTCCTTGCGTTGACCGGCCGCTGGGAACTTGCGATTATTTTGATTATCGCCGAGCGCGCGGGCAGGGGGATCCGTGTCCCGGCGCGCGACGCGATGCTGTCGCACGCGGGCAGTCAAACTGGGCTTGGTTGGGGTTTTGGCCTGCACGGCGCGCTCGATCAATCGGGCGCCATTCTCGGGCCCCTGATCGTCGGCGCCGCGCTTTATTTGAAGGACGGCTATCAAGGCGCATTCGCCATATTGGCGATCCCCGCCGTGCTCACGATGACGTTGCTCTTCGGCGCGCGCCATTTCTATCCACGTCCGCGCGACCTCGATGTGGCGCCTGTTGATTTGACACCTGGCCGGTTGCCGCGCCGGTTCTGGGTTTACACCGCCGCAGCGGGTTTGATCGCGGCAGGCTATGCCGACTTTCCGTTGATCGCATTTCATTTCGGAAAGACCGGCTTGATCGCGCCGGTTTGGATACCCGTGCTTTATTCGCTCGCCATGGCGGCCGACGCGTTTGCCTCTCTCCTCCTCGGCCTTTTGTTCGACCGGATTGGCATCGGCGCGATGATCCTTGCTACCGGCGCCTCGGCACTCAGCGCTCCCCTCGCCTTCCTTGGTGGACCGGCCGCGGCGATGACCGGCATGGTGTTGTGGGGGATCGGCATGGGCGCCCAGGGATCGGTGATGCGCGCGGCAATCGCGCCGCTCGCGCCGGCTTCGCAGCGGGGCACCGCCTATGGCATATTCAACGCCGCCTATGGCCTCGCCTGGTTTGCCGGGAGCAGTTTGCTTGGCGTGCTTTATGACTGGTCCATCCCGGCGCTCGCCGCTGTCTCGGTCGTGCTACAGGTCGCGGCGCTGGCTCTCCTGTGGCGAGTTTCATGGTCACCGCCGGAGCGGCCAGCAACCCGCAAGGCTTGATGGGGAAATGCCGCCGGTAGTCCCGACCATGGTCCCAAAAAGTTGCGGACTTGCGTACATTGGGATCGAGCGATGCCGTTAAAGGGAGGTGGGGTGACAAAAATAATTCTAACCCGCCATGGCCATGTCGAAGGAATCAATCCCGCGCGATTCCGTGGCCGCACCGAGTTACCGTTGACGAAACTTGGTCAGGCCCAGGCAAAGGCGGTCGCGGCGCGGATCGCCAAAACCTGGAACCCGGCGAAGGTCTACACAAGCCCAATGGGCCGCTGCGTCGCGACGGGACAGGAAATTGCCAGGACTTGCCGAGTGGCAAGCGAGCCAATAGAGGCGCTTAACGATCTTGATTACGGCCACTGGCAATGGCGGACCTTTGACGAGGTTCGGGCCGCATGGCCAGAACTCTTTGCCGCTTGGCACATGACGCCGCATCTCGTGCGTTTCCCCGGGGGCGATTCGCTGCAGGACCTTGTGGCCCGGACTGCCAACGCGCTTCGCCTCGTGTTGGAACGTCACGCTTCCGAAACGGAGACGGTCGTCTTTGTCGGGCACGATAGCGTCAATCGAGCCCTGCTCTTGCAGTTTCTCGATCAACCCCTCTCAGCGTATTGGCGGATCGCCCAGGAGCCATGCGCGATCAATGAGATCGACGTCCAAGATGGCGGCATTTGCGTGCGACGTATCAACGAGACTCATCATCTAGACGGCATTACTTGAAGATTGGATTGTGCGGCTGATCTAATTGTGCTATTTTTTGGTTCTCAATTAGAATCGATCATCCAAACGGGGATGGGGTTCCCCAAAATCGCCGAACTGGCTGATAACTCCTGCCGTGCAACAGCAACGAGCGGGAGTTTTTTGTTTATCTGCCGGGCAGATCGGTTTTCCGGGTTCTTTCGCACAGATTCGCAACCGGCAAGCATGGTCTTGATCCGGCGGATCTTGCGTTACGCTCGCCGGGCTTAGCCCTGCACGATAGACGAATGTCCCCGTTAACCCGACAGGATAAAACATGACCAGTGTATGGGCACTTGCGGCACTGTGGATGGGCCTTGCCGTGGTGGCGGCCTTTCTCTCGATCTGGCTGCGCGTTTCGACGGCATTGTCCGAAATCGCCGTTGGAACAATCGCACAATTGCTTCTCGGCTTGGCATTTGGCCCAGCGGTGCTTGGAACGGACGAGCCCTGGGTCAAGTTTCTCGCGGGAGTAGGCGCGATTGTCCTGACGTTTCTCGCTGGCGCCGAACTTGACCCGCAGATTTTCAAGCTCAAGTGGAAAGAGGCGGCCGCGGTCGGGTTCGCCAGCTTTCTATTCCCTTTTCTGGGATGCGCAGCGGCGGCCCGTTATTTGCTCGGATGGGAAGTCATGCCGAGCTGGCTCGCCGGCGTCGCTATGTCGACCACGTCCGTCGCGGTTGTCTATGCCGTGATGTTGGAATTTGGCTTCAACGTGACAGATTACGGCAAAACAATCCTGGCCGCTTGCTTCATCACCGATCTTGGAACGGTCGTGGCGCTGGGACTCATCTTCGCGCCGTTTACGGTCAAGACAGCGATATTTCTTGTTGCCAGTGTGGCGGTCATTGTGGTCTTGCCACGGGCGGTGCAGGGCTTGTTCAAGCACTATGGCGGGCGGCCTTCGGAGTTCGAAACGAAATTTTTGCTTCTCTGCCTGCTTGGAACGGGGGCGCTCGCTGGTTGGGCCGGCAGCGAAGCCGTCCTTCCCGCCTATCTTATCGGAATGGTGCTTGCCGGGACCGTCGGCAAGGATCACGCCCTGGTCAGACGGCTGCGGACGCTGACATTCGGCTTGCTGACGCCGTTCTATTTCATCCGTGCGGGGTCGTTCGTCTCAATACCCGCGCTTATCGCCGCGCCCGCCGCCTTTGTCTTTTTCCTCATCGTCAAAGTCGCTACGAAAATCGTTGGTGTCTACCCGGTTACGAAACTCTTCGGTTCGCCCAATAAGGAGGCCATGTACACAACCCTCCTGATGTCGACGGGCCTTACCTTTGGAACGATCTCGTCCTTATTTGGCCTGTCCCACGGTATCATCGACAAAAGTCAATATTCGGCGCTGGTAGCGGCTGTGATTGGGAGCGCGGTAATCCCGACGGTGATTGCTAATGCCGTCTATCTGCCAAGCCATTTATTGCCCAAGACGGAAATGGAAGATATTGCTGCTCAACAGCCCCCGCCCGTGACAAAGCTTCCACGAATTGTTAGGGGGGCCGAATAATCTGGGAGGCATCCAGTGTTCGCCAAGATCCTGCACGCCAATGACGGTTCGGAACATGCGTTTCATGCTCTTTCCCTGGCGCTTGCGATTGCCAAACAGAATAATTCGGAACTCCACATGGTTTCGGTCGAAGAGATCGACTACATGCCTGAATTCATTGAAGAGGTGAGAGAAGAAACGGGAACCGCTGCCCGCCGTTTCCACGGCGTCATCCAACGCGCACGTGCGATGGCGGACGAAAGTC
>DATBQJ010000156.1:0-20991 GCA_036560885.1 Methylocella sp. | reverse complement strand
GATGGACGTCTTGTCGAGCCAGGCGAATATCGCCGGCTATCGCGCCGTCATCGATGCCGCCGCCGAATATGGCCGGGTCATCCCGATGATGATGACGGCGGCGGGCATGATAAAGCCCGCGACAATCTTCATCATGGGCGTCGGCGTCGCGGGGCTGCAGGCCATCGCCACCGCACGTAAGCTCGGCGCCGTCGTGACCGCGACCGACGTCCGCCCGGCGACGAAAGAACAAGTGGTGTCGCTTGGCGCCAAATTCGTTGCCGTCGAGGACGACGAATTCAAAGGGGCCGAGACGGCAGCCGGATATGCCAAGGAAATGTCGGCTGGCTACAAGGTCAAGCAGGCGGCTCTCATCGCTTCGCATATCGCCGCGCAGGACATCGTCGTCACGACGGCGCTTATTCCCGGCCGCCCGGCGCCGGTCCTTATTACCGCCGCGATGGTTGAATCGATGCGTCCCGGCTCGGTGATCGTCGATCTTGCCGTCGAGCGAGGCGGAAACTGCGAATTAGCGAAACCCGGCGAAACCACCGTGTCGAAAAATGGCGTTAAGATTATTGGCCATTTGAATACCGCCGGCCGGCTGCCCGCCACGGCCTCATCGCTCTATGCGAAAAACCTTTTGGCTTTCGTCGAGACCTTGATCGACCCGAAAACCAAGTCGCTCGCGATCAAATGGGACGACGAACTGGTCAAGGCAACCTTGATCACCAAGGATGGGGGCCTCGTGCATCCAAGCTTCCAAGCCGGAGCTTAGGCCAAGATCGCAGCAACAACCCAACGTTCAATCGGCAAAAAATCAAGCAGGAGGGCATGAGATGGCGGAACTCGATCCACAATTGCTGGACAAGATACAGAACGCGGCCCATGCCGTCAGTAGCGCGCAGGCCTATGCCGAGCAGATCGCGGCCGGCGCCTCGGCGGCAAGCGGCGGGGCGATCGACCCTTTCATTTTCCGGCTGGCGATTTTTGCGTTGGCCGTGGTCGTTGGCTATTACGTCGTCTGGGCCGTGACCCCTTCCCTGCACACGCCGCTGATGTCGGTAACCAACGCGATCTCCTCGGTCATCGTGGTTGGCGCCCTGCTCACGGCCGGCATTGATTCGAATGCGGGCGAGGGATCAGGCGCCGCCCGGCTGTTCGGTTTCCTCGCCCTAACCCTTGCTTCGGTCAATATTTTTGGCGGCTTCCTCGTCACCGAGCGGATGCTGTCGATGTTCAAGAAGAAGGGCTAGAACGATGTTGAACGGAAATATCGCGGCTCTTTTGTACCTCGCCTCGGGGATCCTCTTCATCCTCGCGTTGCGCGGCCTATCCTCGCCCGAAACCGCCCGGCAAGGCAACCGGTTCGGGGTGATTGGCATGGGGATAGCGGCGGGAACAACCTTCCTCTATCAGCTGCCGTGGGGGTTCTTGTCATTTTTGTGGGTTCTGCTCGCGATAGGGATCGGCGGCAGCATTGGCGTTTGGCGGGCCCGCACCATCCAGATGACGGCGATGCCTCAGCTCGTCGCCTTGTTCCATGCCTTGATCGGCCTTGCGGCCGTGCTGGTCGCGGCGAGTGCTCTTTACGCGCCGCAAGGATTCGGTCTTGGTGCCGTTAATGCGATTCATGGCTCGACGCTGTTTGAAATGTCGCTCGGCGCCGCGATCGGCGCGATCACGTTCACCGGGTCGGTGATCGCATTCCTTAAGCTTGATGGGCGAATGAGCGGCAATCCAATCCTTCTCCCCAATCGCCATGCGATCAATATCGGGCTTGCGATTTTGCTCGCGGTCTCCATCATTGCGTTCATCGCGACGGAATCTCACTTTGTATTTTGGCTGATCGCGTTGGTGTCCTTCGCCCTCGGCGTGCTGCTCATCATACCGATCGGCGGCGCCGATATGCCTGTCGTCATATCGATGCTGAATTCCTATTCGGGATGGGCCGCGGCCGCCGTCGGATTCACCCTTGCCAATCTGGCCTTGATCATCACCGGCGCATTGGTTGGCTCGTCCGGCGCGATTCTTTCCTACGTCATGTGCAAGGGGATGAACCGCGGTTTCATCTCGGTCATTCTCGGCGGATTTGGCGGCGAAGTTGCGGCGCCCCCGCCTGGCGAGAGCGACGCGGAAAAGCGGCCTGTAAAGCAGGGCTCGGCGGAGAATGCGGCTGCGATGCTGCTCGCCGCGAAGAGAGTGATTGTCGTGCCGGGCTACGGGATGGCGGTAGCCCAAGCCCAGCATGCCGTGCGGGAAATGGCCGACATTTTGAAAGGCAAGGGCATCGATGTCAAATACGCGATCCATCCGGTCGCCGGGCGCATGCCGGGGCACATGAACGTGCTGCTCGCCGAGGCCAATGTGCCTTATGACGAAGTTTTCGAACTCACCGACATAAATCCAGAATTTCCCGAAGCCGACGTAGCGTTTGTCATCGGCGCCAACGATGTAACAAACCCCGCTGCTAAAACCGATGCCTCCTCGCCAATCTATGGCATGCCGATTCTCGATGTGGAGTACGCCAAGGATGTGCTCTTCGTCAAACGCAGCTTGGGCTCCGGCTATGCGGGCGTCGACAATGAATTATTTTTTAGGCCCAATACAACGATGCTGTTTGGCGACGCCAAGAAAATGGTCGACGCGATCGTGAAGGCCATGGGCTAAATGCCACGCGCGAGAGGGTGACGCCACCTGGTTTTCAGGCGAAGCGAACACTGTTTCGCCTGAAACCTTCTCCTTTGAGGCGTGATCGCGAAATGGGCGCGGGATACCACGGGCGATTCGGCTTGCGGCCATCGCAGACTAGTCGATCATATAGCGCACGCCAGCGCGCACCTCGTTGGCGCGAACCCTCTGGGTCACCGGCGTCCCAGTCACGGGTGATATGCCGGTGAGCGAGCCAAGATCGAGAAAGCGGTAACCGACGTCAAACTGCGCGTGGTCTGTCATCGCAATAGCTACTCCGGCCATCAACGCCCAGGCGAATCGGTAGATCGTTTGCCCTTGGGTGTGGTCGAAATCGGCAAATGTGACGATGTTGCTGCCGTCCGTGAATCCGCAACTTGCAAAGCAAGGCTGACCATTGAACGCGAAATTGACCGATTGATTGATGTGCGCCCAGGTGACACCGGCTCCCGCGCCTATATAGGGGGTGAAGCCATCCCAGGTGCCGAGGTCGAAATAGCCATTGGCCAGCAGGTCCCAGCGACGGATTTTGTTATCGAAAAGACCAGTACAGGTTTCGGGCTGCGGATTCGGTTGGAAGGGTGACGGGTTGCTCACATTGATAAAGCAACTCGCTGTTCCGGTGCCGGCCGCATGGATATCCGAGCGATAATCGAGAATGAGATCCGTCCGAAACCAATTGTTGACTTTGTATCCTCCTCCGATTCCAGCACTAAATGAGTTGAGCATGGACGGCGAGGAGCCTAACGTAAATGGAGATATATTAGGAAAGGTTTCTTGGGCATAGGCGAGATCGCCACGCACATACCAGTTGGTGGCGAACTCAACCATGTCCGGGGCTGGCGGCGGGGGGAAATCGGGGACCGGCTGATCGAAGTCCGCGCCAGCCGCTGGCACCGCCAAATTGCACAAGGCGGCCAATGGCAGAATGCCAATCATCACCGCCGCCAATGAAATGTTCCGCACCAAATATCTTGAATTCATCAGGGTCATCCTTTCGAGCGCCCGGCCGCCGCTTCCGGAGCCGATGTGAAAGGAAGACTGAAGCGAATCTCTTACACGCCGCTTAACCATGGGGGCCTGGCGGACGGGGCTGCAAGTTTGGCGCAAGCCTGGAGAAATTGCGCCCGACTAATCGCAATACAGCAGCCCGCCAAGGACATACTTGCGCGAGCAAACTTCGCCATTATAGTCGCGCGGGTCTTTCCTCCCGCGCGAGATCTCCATGGCAGCTAACATAAAGGACGTGAAAAGAGTCGTGCTCGCCTATTCGGGCGGCCTCGACACGTCGATCATTCTCAAATGGCTGCAAACGACTTATGGCTGCGAGGTCGTGACCTTCACGGCCGACCTTGGCCAAGGCGAGGAACTGGAACCGGCACGTCAAAAGGCGGTTCTCCTCGGCATAAGACCTGAGCATATTTTCATCGAGGACCTCCGCGAAGAATTCGTCCGCGACTACGTTTTCCCGATGTTTCGCGCCAACGCGCGCTATGAGGGGCTCTACCTCCTCGGCACCTCGATCGCGCGGCCCCTAATCGCGAAGAAGCAGATCGAGATTGCGAGGCTGGTGGGCGCGGACGCCGTGGCGCATGGAGCGACCGGCAAAGGCAACGATCAGGTACGCTTCGAACTTGCCTATTACGCGCTGGAGCCCGACATTAAGGTCATCGCGCCCTGGCGGGAGTGGGACTTGACCTCGCGCACCGCGCTCATCGCTTTCGCGGAAAAAAATCAAATTCCAATCGCCAAGGACAAGCGCGGCGAAGCGCCGTTTTCGGTCGATGCCAATCTCCTTCACGTGTCTTCGGAAGGCAAGGTGCTGGAAGACCCGGCGCAAGAAGTGCCGGATTATGTTTATTCCCGCACGCTCGATCCGGAGGACGCCCCAAACGAGCCCGAATATGTCGAAATCGACTTTGAGCGTGGCGACGCCACCGCCATCAATGGCACGTCAATGCGGCCCGCGGCCCTGCTCGCGCAATTGAACGGGCTTGGCCGCGCACATGGCATTGGACGTCTCGATCTCGTCGAAAACCGCTTCGTCGGCATGAAATCGCGCGGCATGTACGAAACACCTGGCGGCACGATCCTTTATTGCGCCCATCGCGGCATAGAGCAGATCACGCTCGATCGCGGCGCCGCCCATTTGAAGGACGAACTGATGCCGAAATATGCCGAGCTCATCTACAATGGCTTCTGGTTTTCGCCGGAGCGCGAAATGCTGCAAGCGCTAATCGACCGCAGCCAGGAATTCGTCACCGGAATGGTGCGGCTGAAACTCTATAAGGGCTCGGTTGCCGTAGTTGGCCGCTCAAGCCGCTATTCCCTCTACGATCAGGACCTCGTGACCTTCGAGGAAGGCGCTAGCGCCTACGACCATCGCGATGCCGCGGGTTTCATCAAGCTCAACGCGTTGCGGCTGCGGACGCTCGCCAAGCGCGCCCGCAAGGCTGCCGGTTGAGATGTGCGGCACAAAAACAAACGCGAATCGCGCGATTGACTCCGGTGAGGGGATTCATGAATGTCCGTCATGATACGACGGAGACCGTAATACCAGGGAGGAACATATGCGTCGGTTGTTGATGGTTGCGGCTGCGGCCGCATTCTTGACGGCCACCACTGCGGGCGGGAATGCGCAGGCGGCGGCCATGCCGAATGCGGCTGTGGCAATTTCAGCAAGCGCAGCAGTTCCCCTGCAAAAAACCCAATATTTCTGGGGTGGCCAAGGCTATTGCTGGTATGGCAACGGTTGGCAAGGACCCGGCTGGTATTGGTGCGGCTACGCTTGGCGTCGCGGCTATGGCTGGGGCGGCGGCTATGGTTGGAACGGCTGGGGCGGCGGCCGGGGTGGCTATGGCTGGCATGGCGGGGGCTGGCACGGCGGGGGCTGGCATGGCGGGGGCGGACATGGCGGAGGCTGGCATGGCGGGGGCGGACACGGCGGAGGCGGGCATGGAGGGGGCGGAGGACATCGCCGGTAACAGAATTGGAATGCCCGCGCTTCAACTTATTAGCGTCAAGCAGAAGAATTTGGTGAAGCAAGGGATTAAGAACGTGATCGGATTTCAACGGAATTCGGATCACGTTTTCCCCGGTAGGCTTTCGGCGGGCAGAATGCTGATGACGCAGATGAAAGACTGCGCCGTTGCGGTGATCTCACGTTGCGGGCTTATTGTGTGCCGCCAGGGGTGAACGCTCTACCTCCGCGCCCGGCTGAAATGCCGGACCGGATTGCGGCGGATGCACAGCGCGAGAGAAGGAGCGGCGCAATGCCCTTCGAGAATCGGGCCGCCGCGGGCCGAAGCCTGGCAGCGGCGCTTGCTGGATACAGGAGGCGCCGGCCCATTGTCCTGGCGCTTCCGCGCGGAGGCGTGCCTGTCGCGTCCGAGGTCGCGGCAGCTCTTGGCGCGCCGCTCGATCTGATCCTGGTCCGGAAAATCGGCGTTCCTGCGCAACCCGAACTGGCCATGGGCGCAGTGACGGACGGCGCGGCGCCGATCGTCGTGCGGAATGCGCAGATTATCGAAAGCTTGGGAATTACCGAAGCGCAATTCAATGCGGTCCGCGACGCCGAGCTCGACGAGCTCGAACGCCGCCGCCGCCGCTATCTTGGCGCCCGCGCGCGCGAAGCCGTCGCGGGCCGTACCGTCATTGTCATCGACGATGGCATCGCGACCGGCGCGACAATGCGTACGGCCATTCGCGCGGTGCGCGCGCGGGCACCAAAGGAGCTGGTGCTCGCCGTGCCCGTGGCGGCCAAAGACACGCTCGACGAGCTGCAAAACGAAGCAGACGTTGCCATATGTCTAGAATCGCCGGCATGGCTCGATGCGGTCGGTAGCTTTTACGGCGATTTCCGCCAGGTCACGGATGCCGAAGTGATCGCGACGCTTGCCCGCTTTCCAAAGGAGCGAGCGCCAGGGGCATGCAGATAGAAGCCAGCTCGTTTGCTATCGAAGACGCCACAAGGAATTGGACAGCCACGCCATGGACGAAGAGAACAATTGCGAAAAAAACCCGCTTCTCGAACCATGGTCAGGGCCTTTTGGCGCGCCCCCGTTCGATCGCTTGAAGCCCGGCGATTTCGGGCCGGCCTTCGACGCCGCGCTTGGCCGCGCGAAAGCCGAGATCTTGGCCATCGCAGCCAGCCCGCAACCGCCGTCCTTCGCAAATGCGATTGAGGCACTGGAGCGCAGCGGGCGCGATCTTACCCGTGTCTCCGCGGTTTTCTTTAATCTCGCGGCCGCCGACACCAACGACGAGCTTCAGACGATCGAGCGAGAGATCGCGCCAAAACTCGCGCGCCACCGCAGCGAAATCTATCTGAATGAAACGCTGTTTCAACGGATCGCAGCGCTCCACGCGCGCAAGAGCGAACTTGGGCTTAGTGCTGAACAGGCGCAGGTTCTGGAGCGCTATTACATCGCCTTTTTGCGCAATGGCGGCGCCCTTCCGGAGGCAACCAAACGGAGGCTTGCCGCGATTGCCGAGCGTCTCGCAGTGCTTGCCACCCATTTCGGCCAGAACGTCCTCGCCGATGAAAAAGCCTATATGCTGGTTCTCGCCGGCGGAGACGATCTCGCCGGGCTTCCCGCGCAGCTCGTCTCCGCCGCCGCGCGGACCGCTGCCGACCGCGGCCTCCAAGGCAAGCATGGCATCACCCTATCGCGTTCGAGCATCGAGCCTTTCCTGCAATTCTCGGCCCGCCGCGACCTGCGCGAGAAGGCGTATCGCGCCTGGATGCAGCGCGGGGAATCGGGCGAGGCGACCGATAACCGCGCCATTGCTGCCGAAATGGTGAGTTTGCGCACCGAGCGCGCGCGGCTTCTCGGTTTTGCAAATTTCGCGCACTTCCGCCTGGCCGATACGATGGCCAAGACCCCGCAAGCGGCGCTGGGTCTTTTGCATTCGGTGTGGGCGCCGGCCGTCGCGCGCGCAAGGGGCGAAGAGGCGGCCTTGCAGGCGATTGCCGCGAACGAGGGCGGCAATTTTGAGATCGCGCCATGGGATTGGCGGTACTATGCTGAAAAGCGCCGCAAGGCGGAATTCGACCTCGATGAGGCCGAAGTCAAACCCTATCTGCAACTCGACAAAATGATCGAAGCCGCGTTTTTTGTTGCGAACCGGCTGTTTGGCTTGTCCTTCCGCGAACGCAAGGACGTGCCGCTTTACCATCAAGATGCACGGTCGTGGATTGTCACAGGGCGCGATGGACAAGAGATCGCGCTTTTTATCGGCGATTATTTCGCGCGGCCTTCGAAACGAAGCGGTGCCTGGATGAGTTCCTTCCGCGAACAGCAAAAGCTCGACGCAGATGTGCGGCCGATCATCGTCAATGTCTTGAATTTCGCCAAGGGCAGCGAGGGGCAAGCCTGTCTCTTGAGTTTCGACGATGCGCGCACCTTGTTTCATGAATTTGGCCATGCGCTGCACGGCATCTTGTCGGACGTGACCTATCCTTTGATCGCGGGAACCAACGTCGCCCGCGATTTCGTCGAATTTCCTTCGCAGCTTTACGAGCATTGGCTGGAGCAGCCGGAGGTGTTGCGCCGTTTCGCCCTGCATTATGAGACAGGCGAGCCGATGCCGGAAAGGCTTTTGCAGAACTTGGCTACCGCCCGCCAGTTCAATCAGGGTTTTGCCACGGTCGAATATACCGCTTCGGCGCTGGTCGACCTCGCGCTGCATCTAGAGACCAGTGGGGACGCAATCGACATTGTTGATTTCGAAAAAAAACAACTCGACAAACTTGGCATGCCTACCTCGATCGCCATGCGCCACCGCACGCCGCATTTCCAGCACGTCTTCTCGGGCGAGTCCTATGCGGCGGGATATTACAGTTATCTCTGGTCTGAAGTTCTCGACGCCGACGGATTTGAAGCTTTCGAGGAGCGCGGCGATATTTTCGATCCCCTGGTCGCTAAGAAGCTGCACGAGCACATTTATTCCTCGGGCTACCGCCACGATCCGGAGGAAGCCTACCGGGCGTTTCGCGGCCGCGCGGCAAAACCCGGCGCGCTGTTGCGTAAGCGCGGCCTTGCCGAGGCGATTTCCGGGTAATTAGTTCGGATTGATGGGTTTTGGCCAGCACTGGAAATTGGTGCATGACATCACTCCTTGGGAAACTCCAAGCCCATTTCCCGGTAGCGTGCGGGGTCGTCAGCCCAGTTTTCGCGCACTTTGACGAATAGAAAAAGATGCACCTTTTGTCCGGCCGTCTCGGTAATCTCCTTGCGCGCCGCGGTCCCGATACCCTTGATGGTCCGGCCGCCTTCGCCGATCACGATCTTTTTGTGGCCTTCACGCAGCACATAGATCGTCTGTTCGATTCGCGCCGAGCCGTCCGGCATGTCTTGCCAAAGCTCCGTTTCGACGGTCGAGGCATAAGGCAGCTCGTCGTGCAGACGCTCAAGAATCTTTTCGCGCGTGATCTCGGCGGCGAGCGAGCGTAAAGGCGCATCGGAAATCTGATCTTCCGGATAAAGCCACGGGCCAGGCGGCATCAGCGCCGCGAGTTGCTGTTTGAGTTTGGTGACTCCGTGGCCGCGCAAGGCCGAGATCATAAAAGTTTGCGCAAAGGGGAGCGCGTGATTGAGCCTGGCGGCGAGTTCGAGAAGCTTTGGCGGTTCCACCGTATCGATCTTGTTGAGGACAAGAATTTTCTTGGCGGCGACGTGCTGCAGGCGGCCGAGAATGGCCTCGACCTCGTCATCGATGCCTTTGCGGACATCGACAAGCAGCGCGGCCGCATCGGCATCAATGGTGCTGCTCCAGGCGGCCGCCACCATGGCCCGGTCGAGCCGGCGTTTCGGCGCAAATAGGCCCGGCGTATCGACTAAAACGATTTGCGCCTTGCCTTCCAGGGCAATCCCGCGCACGCATCTCCGCGTCGTCTGAACTTTGCGCGAAACGATTGAGACCTTCGTTCCAACAAGTTGGTTAATAAGGGTCGATTTGCCCGCGTTCGGCGCCCCGATAAGGGCGACGAAACCGCAGCTCGTTTCGCTGCTGCTGTTGTTCACGAGGCGCCCTTTTGGACATCCTGACCGATGCCCTCGCGCGCGATAAAAGCCGCCGCCGCGGCTTGCTCGGCGAGGCGCTTCGCGAAACCCTTTGCCTCGGCATTCGGGTAGCCGGGCAGCTCGACGGACATCGTGAATTCCGGCGCGTGATCTGGCCCGGATCGCGCGGTTTCGCGATAGAGCGGCGTGGGAAGGCCGCGCGCTTGCGCCCATTCCTGCAGCGCGGTCTTTGGATCACGCAATGGGCGTCCGGGCGCATGCATCCGTTCGCCGAAGGCGGCGGTCACAACGGCCTTCGCTGCCGCATATCCCGCGTCGAGAAACACCGCGCCGATGATCGCTTCGCAAACGTCGCCCAGAATCGCCATGTTGGGGGGGCTTGTTTGGCTCTCACTTTCGCCAAGACGGACGAAGGACTCAACTCCCCAGGCGAGGGCGACCTCGGCGCAGCTTTCCTTGCGGACGAGGCCAGCGAGGCGTCGCGAGAGTTCCCCTTCGCCTGCTTCGGGAAATGCTTCATACAACATCGCAGAAACGGCGAGACCCAAGACATGATCGCCGAGAAATTCGAGCCTTTGATAGGTTTCCCGCTTGCGCCCGGC
This sequence comes from Methylocella sp., assembly GCA_036560885.1. Classification (GTDB taxonomy): domain Bacteria; phylum Pseudomonadota; class Alphaproteobacteria; order Rhizobiales; family Beijerinckiaceae; genus Methylocapsa. The sequence continues at coordinate 10,694 of DATBQJ010000156.1, read as the reverse complement.
CGCCGCACTAACATGGGTCAGTGCCACCGCGATCAGGTTACGATCGGCAAAAAAATGCCCGATCCGCGCCTCGAGCGCATGGACACCCTCGACTTGCCGCGCCATCCTATTTCACGGATTTGAGCATCCGGTCGAGGCGCACCGTCCACGGCCATTCCCAGAACGCCCAGGCCGGCTCGCCCTTGCTGACCGAAAAGAAGATTAATTCGGCGCGTCCGACGAGATTTTCGAATGGCACGAAGCCGACGCCTCCCTCATCGGGCGGAACCCGGCTGTCCGTCGAATTGTCCCGATTGTCGCCCATCATGAAATAATTTCCGGGCGGAACGTCGAAAACTTGGGTATTGTCGTTGTATCCGCTGTCGCCTTGTATCTCGATGATCGTGTGGCTGACCCCGCCGGGCAGTGTTTCGCGATAGGTCGCAACGCTGGTGTCACGTCCGTAAAAATCCTCGGTACGGACCTTTGCAATCGGCTCGCGTGGCACGACTTCGCCATTGATGTAAAGCCGGCCTTCCCTCATTTGAATTTTGTCGCCGGGCAGGCCGATCACCCGCTTGATATAGTCCGTTTGTCCGTCGCGCGGAAGCTTGAAGACGGCGACGTCGCCGCGCTTCGGCGGCGAGGCAAAAATCCTGCCGGAAAATAAATTGGGGCTGAACGGAAACGAATGATCGGAATAGCCATAGGCATATTTGGAGACGAAAAGATAATCGCCGATCAGCAAGGTCGGGATCATCGAGCCGGACGGAATATTAAACGGCTGAAACAAAAAGGTACGCACGACGAGCGCGATGAGCAGCGCCTGAACGATGACCTTCAAGGTGTCGCCCTTGGATCCTTCCTTTGCGCGCTCCTTCATCCCAGTGCCTTTTCGATCCAACCGTGCTGGTTCTGTCATGCTCGTTTTCTCTCCGAAGTAGCGCGTCCGGACTCTGCTCCTAGCAAGGCCGCTCGCGCGACGGAGCGCTCCTTACCATGCCGCGAAAGGCCGGTATAGGGCTCGCTCCACGATGCGGTTCATCGTCCTGGGGCTCCGCGCTTTGCCTGGTTCGTCGCGGATGCCGCCTCAAAGGGTGCCGCTAAGCTTGCCTGATTTTCGAACCTGACGATCTCGATCTTGGTGGCGCCCGGCGCCGGCGTGTCGAAGAACTTTTCTTCCTTGAACCGCCTGAAGATCTCGAAGTTGAGGTCGCTCTTGACACGAACGCTGGTTTCGACATCGCCGACGAAGACGCGCAGCTCGAAGTTGAGCGCGCTCGCCGACATTCCAATAAACAGGATTTGCGGGGCTGGCATGGTCAAAACGAGACGGTTTGCCTTGGCGATCGCAACCAAGACCTCTCGCACCTTCTCCGGATCGGCGAACGCCGCGACAGTGAGTGGTATCACCACCCGTCCGGTCCGGTCGTTCCGCACGAGGTTGGTGACGACCCCGGTGACGAGGCTCGAGTTCGGGATGATCACCTGGGCACGATCAAACGTCTCGATCTCGGTGGCACGGACGTTGATGCGGCGCACGAAGCCTTGATCGCCGCCAACCACGATCCAGTCGCCGACCCTTACGGCGCGCTCCCACAGCAAGATCAAGCCCGAGACGAAATTGTTGACGATCGACTGGAGGCCGAAACCGATACCGACCGACAGGGCGCCCGCCACAAGGGCAAGTTTCTCGAAATTCAAACCGAGATAGCCAAGCGCGAGGCCAGCCGCGACGAGAAAATTGAGATAGCCGAGACTCGTCCGAATCGAATTCCGCAGCCCGACATCGAAATTCATATGCGGAAACACTTTGGAATCGGCCCATTGCAGCACCGCATGAAAAATTCCGAAGGCGAGCGCGAAAAGAGCGATGGCAATGAAGATGCCGAACGGCGAAATCGTTATGTCGCCAACCTTAAAGCCGAAAAAGGCATCTCCAATGTCGATCGGGACATCGCTGCGCTGAAGTCCCCATGGTGCCAGCACAATACCCGCGGCGATGGCGAAAAGCACAAGCCTAATCAATCCGGCAATGAGGACGCCGGTAAGTTCAAGCGAGTTGCGATTGAATCCGATGCTAACGATCAGCCGATGCCCGAGCCGCGTCGTCGGCGCCAGGCCAGCGCCGATTGCTTCCTCGGCAAGAACGACCGACATGAACAACCCGCAGTAGACAACGCAAACCCGGAAAAATTGATCGGTCAGGAAACTGCCAAAGGCGGTGTAGCCGGTCAAAACCGAGGCGGCGATGGCGAATGTGACCGCCCAAACGGCGACGCGCGTGAGGTCGAACCAATCCCGCTGCTTGGCAACCTCGGGGCCGAGGCACTCATCGGCACTGACGCTTGTGCCGAAACGCCACAACGCGATGCCGAGCATGAGTGCCGCGATCATGGCAGTAAGCCCGCGCATCGCGACAGCCATCTGCAAGGAGGCGCCGGTAATGTCGTTGAGAGCTTCGAAAAGACGGGTGACCGAGACAATGCAGGCAAGGCTGATCGCCGCGCGGACAATGCCTTCCGCCACCTCGTCGTTAAGCCTGGGAAGACGCCAATTGGGGTGTGCCGGAGCAAACAAGCCGCGCGCTATTCCCGCCGCCGCAGCGACGCGGATGATCGCCTCGCCGCACGCCTGGAGGAAAGGCTGCAATCGCGTATTGGCGAGATCGAAGCTTTGCAACACAAGGCCTGCGGCGTAGATCGTCGCGATTGCCGGAACCGCTACGACAAGCGCGATCCACCAGGCACCAAGAATCTTGCGGAAGCGGTTTGGTTTGGAGGCCGCCGGACCGCGTTCGAGCAGACGCCAGGCCAGCCGCGAGCGTGGCAGACAGAGCAAAAGGATCAGGGCCAGGACACTCCAGAAAACCAGCGGGCGCTGGCCGTCGAGCCGGTTGCCGATGCCGTCGATCCAGTCACTAAAGACCGATTTTATGTCGGCCGCGTAGCCCGGTGCTCCGTGCCGGACGCCGGCCCAAAGCGCGGGATTGGCTATACTTTCCGCCTGCGCGAACAATGAACGCGTGAACAAAGCGCGCCGCCGCGCTGTAATAGTCGCGCTGGTTTGGTCCACCTCGACCGCCAGCAGGCGAGCGCGCTTCGAAAGTTCGCTGGTGTCGTCATAAAGCTTTTGCTGTGCGGCGCGCTCCTCCGTCACTTCCGGACTTTCTGGCGGCGCGGAATCGTCGGGTTTCGGACCGAGCTGGTCCAGCCGCGCCTTGATTCTGTCGAGGCCCGGCGTCAGACGGTCGAGCGCATTAGCTAGCGCCTCCGAAATCGGATCAATCTGCTGACGCAAGGCCAAAAGATCCGCATCGGTGAGATCGTGACGCTCGAGGCTGGTTTCGATTTGCTTTAGGGAAGCGCTGAGTTTGTCGAGGGCAGGACCGGTCGGCGCTTGCTCCGGCGGCACGGTCGGCGGCAGAGCTTGCGGGCCCGCAGGCTGCGGTGTCTGGCTATTGGCAGGTCCCTGTTTTGGCGCGGGAGCTTGCGTTTTGTCCTGTGTTTGGACCGGCGCCTGCTTCGCGGGAGCCACATGCGCTGGCACTGCAGCCAGCAGCGCGGCAATACCGAATACGTACGCAAGATATTTTAACAAGGCTTCTCCCTTGTGTCGCGCGCGGCCAGGCGCAAAACCGGTATTCGCTTAACCAAGCCGCAAAGGCAATCCACGCTTCTTACTTTGATTCTTGCACCGGATACACGTGCCGCCCGCCCTTGTAGTCGGCGACTTCGTAGGTTTCGCCGGGCGATAGGTCTATGAGATAATTTGGGCCAATTGGCGACTTGCCGTGGCCGCCCGGAATATCGAGCATGTAATGAGGCTGGCACAGGCCCGAGACGCGGCCACGTAACTGCCGCATCAAGTCTTGGCCTTTGGCGATCGGCACCCAAAAATGCCCGGTTCCCGGCGCCCGGTCGAGCTGATGCAGATAATAGGGTTTGATTCGCGTTTCGACGAAGGCCTGCATGAGCTTTGTCAGCGTTTCGATATCGTCGTTCACTCCGGCGAGCAGCACGCTTTGGCTCAACATCGGGATACCCGCGTCGATAAAGATCGCGCACGCCATGCGCGCGGCTTCGGATATCTCGCGCGGATGATTGGCGTGCAAGGCCACATAGACGGTCTTGCCAGAGGACAGCAAAACACCGGCAAGCTCCGCCGTAATCTTTGCCGGTTCGGCAACCGGAACACGCGTGTGCAGGCGAATGATTTTCACATGATCGATGGCTTTGACCCTCGCCATGATCTCGCCAAGCCTTCGCGCCGGCAAGGTCAGCGGATCGCCGCCGGTGAGGATCACTTCCCAGATCTCCGAATGGCCTGCGATATAGCCCATCGCGGCAGCCAGCGCATCCGGCGATAGATAAATCGGACCGTTTGGCCCGACGGCCGCGCGGCGAAAACAGAACCGGCAATAGACCGCGCACACGTGCAGCAATTTTAACAGCGCGCGATCTGGGTAGCGGTGGACAATGCCTTCGACCGGGCTGAAGGCGAGATCGCTGGTAGGGTCGGTCATTTCGTCAGGCCGCTGCGAGAGTTCGGCCAAATCCGGAACAAACTGGCGGGCAATTGGGTCGGTGGCGTCGGCGGGGTCGATCAGGTCCACCATCGCGGCCGTCACGCCAATGGCATAGGCAGCCGCGACTCGCTCGATCGCGTCCCTGTGTGCCTCCGGCAAAAGCCCGGCTTCAATGAGACCGGCGGCGCTGCGCAGGGTTCCCGGAGGCTTCTTCAAAGGTCCGGCGTCCCTTGCGATACCGGTGTCCATACCACTTGCTCGATATGGGATGCGCCGGTCGCGAGCATTACCAGCCTATCGAAGCCAAGTGCTATGCCGCTGGCTTCGGGCATGATCGCCAGAGCGGCCAAGAAATCCTCGTCGATCGGATAGGCCTCGCCATAGATCCTGAGCCGCTCCGCCATTTCCGTTTCGAACCGCCGCCGCTGTTGCGCGGGATCGGTCAATTCGCCAAATCCATTGGCGAGTTCGACGCCGCATGCATAAAGTTCGAACCGCTCGGCGAAACGCGGGTCGCCCTGCAATTTGGCGAGGGCCGCCTCGCTCGCCGGATAGTCCATGAGGATCGTGGGGCGTCCATGGCCGAGTTGCGGCTCGATCTTCGCCGCCAGGATCTTGCTAAAAATATCGGACCAGCTGTCGTCGGCCACGGTTCTGATGCCGTGATCGCGGGCGCCGGCCGCCAGCGCCTCGCGGCCGGATTCCTTGAGCGTGGCGAGGAGGTCTATGTTGGCATAGCTGTCGAAGGCTTCGGCCACGGTCAATATTTCCGGTTCCTCGAACGGATCGGCAACATGGCCGCCAAAACGCAGGTCGCGGCTGCCCGCCGCGGCAACGGCGCGAGCGAGAAGGCCCATGCAATCCTCGATCAATCTCTGATAGGGCGCGCCCGCGCGATACCATTCGAGCATGGTGAATTCGGGATGGTGGAGCCGTCCGCGTTCGCGGTTCCTGAAGACATGGGCAAAGGAAAAAATCCGCTCTTCGCCCGCGGCGAGCAGTTTTTTCGCCGCGAATTCCGGGGAGGAATGCAGGTAAAGCTTTGATTTGGCTCCGGTGTCGTCCAACATCTCGGTTTGGAAAGCGCTAATATGAGTCTGGTTTCCGGGTGACGCCTGGAGAATTGCCGTATCGACTTCGATAAAGGATTGCGCCAAAAAAAAACTCCGCGCGGCTTCAACCATTTTGGCGCGCCCTATGAGGAAAGGCCGCCGGTCGCGGTGAACGTGCGGCTGCCACCAGGGCGATCGTTCGGGGGTCGTGCTCATTTGTGCCATTTCGCTGGAAATGCGGCCGGGACGGGCTTGCGATTTCCTCGGTGATACATTTTTTTGGGACGAAACGGGGCGCGCATTCGCCTGCAAATGCCCTGGCCAAAAGCCGGAACATGGCTATTGTGCCGCCGGAAATCGACGGACGAGCCTGGCGCATTTGCCCCGGGCGCTCCAAAAACCCACTTTCGTATAAGGAAAGCCAGTGAAAGTCATCGCAAGTTCAATCCGCAAAGGCAATATTATCGAGCGGGAAGACGGTCAGCTTTATGTTGTTTTGACCGCGGAAAGTTTTCATCCCGGCAAAGGCACACCGACGACTCAAATCGATATGCGGCGCCTTTCGGACGGCGTCAAAACGACCAGCCGCTACAAGACGACTGAGCAGGTCGAGCGCGCCTATGTCGAGGATTCGAATTTCAGTTTCCTTTTCCAGGATGCCGATGGCTTTACCTTCATGAACACGGACACCTACGATCAGATCGTCGTGCCCGCCGAAGTCATCGGAGACCAGGCAATCTACTTGCAGGAAGGCATGATTTGCGTGGTCTCGACCTTCAACGGCGCTGCCGTCGGAATTCAACTGCCCGCGCGGGTGACGCTCGAAGTCGTCGAGACGGAGCCCGCCATGAAAGGTCAAACGGCGTCGTCGTCCTATAAACCGGCGAAACTTTCTAACGGTGCGCGGATAATGGTGCCGCCGCATATTTCGCCGGGCGTCCGCGTCATCGTTCAGACGGTAGATGGCTCCTACGTCGAGCGCGCCAAGGACTGAGATGACACATCCAAGGCATGTGGCTCGCGCCGCCTCCGGACCTAGTGCCGCTCCGCCGGCTCGCTGCGGGTCGGCGTCGGGAGTCGCGGCGGGTTGCCGAGTCGGCGGTCGAGATATAGCCCGACCTCTTCCGCCAAAAGATCGATGCAGTTTTCGAAGAAATGGTTGGCGCCCGGAATGATCGCATGCTCGATGGAGATGCCCTTCTGAGTCTTGAGCTTTTCGATCAGACTGGTAACCTCTTTCACGGGCGCGACCCGGTCGCGATCGCCATGCACGAAAAGTCCGGAGGAAGGACAAGGCGCGAGAAAGGAAAAATCGAAACGGCTGGCCGGCGGCGCGATCGCCACGAAACCTTCGATCTCCGGCCGCCGCATCAAAAGCTGCATCCCGATCCAGGCGCCAAACGAGATTCCGGCGATCCAGCAGGCCCGCGCCTCGGGGCTGACGGCCTGGGCCCAGTCGAGAGCTGCTGCCGCGTCCGACAGTTCGCCCTGGCCGTGATCGAAGGCGCCCTGGGAGCGTCCGACGCCGCGAAAGTTAAACCGCAGCACGGAAAAGCCACGTTCGGCAAAAGTGTAATAGAGATTGTAGACGATCTGGTTGTTCATCGTCCCGCCGAATTGCGGATGCGGGTGCAAGATGATCGCGATCGGCGCGCCTCGGATCGTCGAAGGATGAAATCGGCCTTCGATGCGGCCGCCAGGACCGTTGAACATGACCTCGGGCATGCTTACTCCACTAAGATGCGGCTACGCGTTGAAAGCGGCCCTCGGCGATCAGGCGGATTTTCCGTGCAATTTGACGTTTCCCACCCGGAGCACTTTCCTGGCGCGCATTGGCGGCGTTTGCGGTGCGCTTGACTTTGCTAGCCGCGCGGCGCCTCAAAATGGTTTGTGGCAATCGGGGGCAGGCGACGCAAGGTCGATGCCGGTTTTACGAAATTGTAGCGATCCCGGCAGTTCTACTAGCACGCATGCCCCATTGGATTGCAAGCTCTTTTGGATTGCCGGTGTGAGGGGCAGGGGGTTGCCTCTCCTCTCAATGCGATAATTTGCGGAGGTTGCGGATTTCGTGTCATCTACGCGTGTCTACCTTGATCATAATGCCACGGCGCCGCTGCACCCGGCGGCGCGGGAGGCAATGTGTGCGGCCTTCGATCTTTGCGGCAACGCTTCCTCTGTTCATGCCGAAGGGCGAGCCGCACGGGCCGTGATCGAATCTGCCCGAGCCGAATTGGCGGCCTTCGCCGGGGTCGCGCCCAAAAATATCGTTTTTACCTCCGGAGGGACGGAGGCCCTGAATTTGGCGCTTACGCCCTCGATTGAGACGCCGGACGAAGCCGGGCCCTTCGATCTGCTCGTGGCAAGCGCCGGGGAACATCCCGCCGTCCTCGCGGGCCACCGTTTTCCAGCCGCGCAATTTGAACTTGCCGGTCTGACGCCTCAAGGCGTGCTCGATATCGAGGCACTTGCCGCCACCCTCGCCCGCGCGAGGGCAGCGGGGCGCCGCATAATGCTCGCCCTTCAGGCCGCCAACAACGAGACGGGGGTTATTCAACCCGTCGCGGCGGCGGCGGAGATGATCCACGCGGCGGGCGGGTTTCTGGTCTGCGACGCCGTTCAGGTGGCGGGCAGGATCGATTGTGACATCGGGAGCTTGGGAGCGGACGCGATCGTCTTTTCGGCACATAAATTCGGCGGCCCGAAAGGCGCCGGGGCGGTTTGTTTTCGGTCTGACTCTACCCACATAAAAGAAGCGCTGCTGCGCGGCGGCGGGCAGGAGCGGGGGCTGCGCGCTGGAACTGAGAACGTTGCCGGCATCGCCGGAATGGCCGCTGCTCTTTGCGTCGCGGAGGTCCGGCGGTCGGAGGAGGCTGCGGCCCTCTCCCTCTGGCGAGACGAGCTAGAGGCAAATATTTCGCGGGTTGCGCCCGGCGCGGTGTTTTTTGGCGCCGGGGCGGGAAGGTTGCCGAATACGTCCTGCTTCGCCGTGCCCAACATCGAGGCGCAAGTGATGCTTATGGCTTTGGATTTGGAGGGTATTGCGGTATCGTCGGGTTCCGCCTGTTCATCGGGGAAGGTGAAACCTTCGCATGTCTTGCGCGCGATGGGCGTGGTGCCGGATGTAGCAAAAGGCGCGATCAGGGTTAGCCTCGGGTGGAGTTCGCGGCGGGAAGATTGCGTTTTTCTTGTCGAAGCTCTTGAAAGGACGCTTAGGACAATCAAAGCAAGGCGGAACAAGTCCGCCGCATGAACGCCCCGGCTGTTCCCGGCGCGTAGCGGCCGGGTGCTTTACCGGGTTCCCTCCCGCTTCTTAATAAGGTACTCTACGTTATAATATGGTACTCTACGAAATCTGAACCAGCGGTCCTTGAAACCGCCAAGGTGAGGAGAATGGCATGTCTGCGGTCCAGGCGACCGTCGATCGCGTGAAGGCGATCGGCGCCAGCGAATATAAGTATGGTTTTTTTTCCGACATTGAATCCGACAAAGCCCCGAAGGGTCTCAATGAAGACATTGTCCGGTTCATTTCGGCAAAAAAGGACGAGCCCGCCTGGCTAACCGAATGGCGGCTCGGCGCCTATCGACGCTGGCTGACGATGCAAGAGCCGCGCTGGGCCAGGGTGGACTTTCCAAAGATCGACTATCAGGACCTTTACTATTATTCCGCGCCCAAGACGGCCGCCGGTCCGAAATCGCTCGACGAAGTCGATCCGGAGCTTTTGAAGGTTTACGCAAAGCTCGGAATTCCGTTGCGTGAGCAGGAGGCGCTTGCCGGCATCGCCCCGGACCGCAGAATCGCGGTCGATGCGGTGTTCGACTCGGTTTCGGTCGTCACCACCTTCAAGGAGGAACTGGCCAAGGCCGGGGTGATTTTCTGCCCGGTCTCGGAAGCCGTGCAGACGCATCCAGGCCTCGTCCAAAAATATCTCGGATCGGTGGTGCCCGCGACGGACAATTTCTACGCGACACTGAATAGCGCGGTATTTTCCGACGGGTCGTTCGTTTACGTTCCGCCGGGCGTTCGCTGCCCGATGGAACTCTCGACTTACTTCAGGATTAACGAACAAAACACCGGCCAGTTCGAACGCACGCTAATCATCGCCGATAAGGGCAGCTATGTTTCCTATCTCGAGGGCTGCACGGCGCCCAAGCGCGACGAAAATCAACTTCATGCGGCGGTCGTCGAGCTGATCGCGCTTGACGGCGCCGAGATCAAATATTCGACGGTGCAGAACTGGTATCCAGGCGATGCGGACGGCCGCGGCGGGATCTATAATTTCGTCACCAAGCGCGGCGATTGCCGCGGCGCGGATTCCAAGATCTCCTGGACACAAGTTGAAACTGGATCCGCAATTACCTGGAAATATCCGTCCTGCATTCTGCGTGGCGACAATTCGCGCGGCGAGTTTTATTCGATCGCGATTTCCAACGGCCGCCAGCAAGTCGATTCCGGCACCAAGATGATCCATCTTGGCAAAAACACGACGAGCCGAGTCATTTCAAAGGGAATTTCCGCGGGCAAATCGCAAAATACCTATCGCGGTCAGATTTCGGCGCACCGGAAAGCCAGCGGCGCCCGCAATTTTACCAATTGCGATTCGCTGCTCATCGGCAATTCGTGCGGCGCCCATACGGTGCCCTACATCGAATCGAAGACCCCAAGCGCGCAATTCGAGCATGAGGCAACAACCTCTAAAATTTCCGAGGATCAGTTGTTTTATTGCATGCAGCGCGGGCTTTCGGGCGAGGAAGCGACGGCCTTGATCGTCAACGGCTTCGTGCGTGACGTGTTGCAGCAGCTGCCGATGGAATTCGCGGTTGAAGCGCAGAAATTGATCGCGATTTCGCTCGAAGGGAGCGTCGGCTGACGCGACTCACGCGGTACCAATCGGCAGCTGGCCGCTCCGGAAAATCACGAAGAGCGGCAACCGGCGCTCAAAAGGTCAAACCCGCTGATTTTTGGTCAAGGAAGAATCGTGCTCGAAGTAAAAAATCTCAATGTTTCCATCGGCGGACGCAAAATCCTGGATGGTCTCGATCTCACGGTCCGGGATGGAGAGGTTGCTGCGCTCATGGGGCCGAACGGGAGCGGCAAGTCGACCTTGTCCTATGTCATCGCTGGCCGTAAGGACTAC
>DATBQJ010000155.1:0-6368 GCA_036560885.1 Methylocella sp. | reverse complement strand
GGCAAGGACATCGCGGATATGTATGAAAAGACGCGGGCGGCGGGCTTCGGCAAAGAGGTGCGAAGGCGCATCATGATCGGCACTTATGTACTTTCGGCCGGCTATTACGATGCCTATTATGTCAGAGCGCAAAAGATCAGAACGCTCATCAAGCGCGATTTCGAAACGGCCTTTGCAGGCGGCATCGACGCAATCCTGACCCCGGCGACACCCTCCGCCGCCTTCGGCCTCGGAGAGAAGGGCTCAAGCGATCCGGTCGAAATGTATCTCAACGATATTTTTACGGTGACCGTGAATATGGCGGGCCTCCCGGGAATTTCAGTCCCGGCGGGTATTTCCACTGATGGCTTGCCCTTGGGGCTGCAAGTCATCGGCCGCGCGTTCGACGAAGAGACGTTATTCTCCGTGGCGCATGTCATCGAGCAATCGGCGCCAAGGATCGTGCCGCCGGAGAAATGGTGGGCGTGACCGTGCCGCCCCAGCCTTCAGGCCTCCTCGCCCGACACATTGACCTTCCTCGGCGGCCCCATCAGCGCCGGCTGGAACAAAATCGCCGCCGCCAATATGCAGACAAGCGACAAGGCAAGCAGCTTGTGCCCGGATGTTTGGAGAGCCAAAGGCTATGAAACATAAGTTTGATTTACGCACTTCGCGTCCGCAAGATTATGGCGCCGAGACAGATTAATTTCCGGCCCCATGCTCTCGGGCGAGCGCCTCCAGTCGCGGCAGCAGATCTTCGTGTCGTCGATCCCGAAGTAGCCATGAACTATCCGGTTGCGCACGGCAGCCATTGTAGTCCAGGGGATGTCCGGATTGTTTGTCTTGAGGTCTTCCGGGAGGTTCCGGACGGCCTCTCCCATGATTTCATAGCCACCCATCACAGCGTAACGCGTTTTTTCGTCGGCGAGATATGTGTCGAGCGTCATCCCGTCCACGAATCGGATAATAGATCCGCAGGCCTCGGCCATATCGCCGAGAAAATCGCGATAGTCGCGCGGTACAGTCATACCCGCAGCGCCTCGCCAAGAACATGGCGGGCGACATAAGGCTTTAGCGCTAGCTTCGACACGAGATCGACCCGCCGTCCCGTCATTGCGCTGAATTCTTGCTCCAAGGCGAGAAACGACGACAGTCCAATAGGACGGTCAAACTCCACCAAAATATCGAGGTCACTTGCCGCTCCAGCCTCACCGCGCGCCATGGAGCCAAACACGGCGAGCGAGCGGATTGGCCAGCGCCGCTGAAGTTCCGGGAATGCTCCCCTTAGAGCGGCCAGTATCTTGTCTCTTTCGGCCATGGCAGCGTCTCGCGAACCGGGTCTTCCCGGGTATCAGGCCTCCTCGCCCGACAAATTGACCTTCCGCGGCGGTCCCATGAGCGCCGGCTGGAATAAAATCGCCGCCGCCAATGTGCAGACAAGCGATAAGGCGAGCAGCTTGCCCATGCTGGACGTGCCCGGATGCTTAGACATCCACAGGCTGCCGAAGGCGGTCGCGGTCGTCATCGCGCTGAAAAAAACCGCGCGCGTGAGGCTCGATTGCAGCAGATTCACGGTCCCCGCCCGCCAAGCCATCACAAAATAAATCTTAAAGGCAACCCCGAGACCGAGCAACAGCGGCAGCGCGATGATATTTGCAAAATTCAGCGGCAATCCGATGAGAACCGTGATTTCGAGCGTGACGGCGCCGGCAAGCAGCAAGGGAACCAGAGTCAACAATACGTCGGTTACCCTCCGCAGCACAATGAAGAGAAGCACGCTGATCGAAAGCAGCGCCCAAAGCCCCGCCTCGATGAACGCCCGGACAACCGTATCGCCGGACTCTTGAACGGCGATGGGCTCTCCCATGGCGTTGGGGTCGATCGTGCGCACCGCCTTCGCAAACCGGAGAAGGGTGTCGTTATCGTTCGCATCGCCAGAAGGCGCGACCTCGATGCGGGCGCGACCGTCGGCGCTCACCCAATTGCGCGCCAAATCGGGAGGAATAGAAGCCGCGGTCACTTTCTGAGCGGTAAGCGACGCCCGCAGCAAATCGAGCATCGTATCCAGGCCTGGAATCAAGGCATCGCGCGCTGCGTCGCGGATTTGCGGCGGTGCCGCTACCATTTTGTGGAGGAGGCCGGCCAGGCGGCGCGCGTCGTCTGCGCCCTTGCCGGTCAGCCCGGCGGCCGTCGTCTCGAAGGCCACGGCGGCGCGCTCCATTTCTTCCACGTCTTGCAGATCCGTGGGTGGCTCCTTCTCGCGGGCCGGATCGAGCAAAGGCGCCAAGGACTTGGCAAGAGGCGCGATGATCGCGAGCTTCTCGTCTTGATCTTGGGGAATGAAACTTTCGAGGCTCGTCACCCGGGCGACCTCCGGCAAGCGTTGCAAACGTGCGATGAGCGGTGGCGCGTCGGCGAGAGAAGGAGCAAGAACATCGATTGTATTGGTGTCGGTATCCGGGTCCTTCATCAAATCCAACAAGGTTGCAACGGATTCGACTTTTGAGCTGCGCAAATTCAGCGGATTGAAATCGAAATGCAGGTGACGCAGCAAAGGCGTTCCGGCCAAGGCCACCAACAATGTCACGGTGACGACTGCGTAACGGTGCTTAGTCATGAATCGATCGGCGGGCGCCAAAAAGAGGTAGCCGACGGGCTCCTGTTCCGGCGGCGGGCGCAATACGGAGAGCAGGGCAGGCAGGACCGTGATCGCTGAAAAAAACGCGATGAACATGCCGGTTCCGGCAATTAGACCCAGTTCCGAAACGCCACGGTAATCGGTTGGGAGAAACGAGTAAAAGCCCGCGGCGGTCGCCGCCGCGGCAAGCGCCAACGGCCGCCCGGCCTTGGCAGCTGCTTGCGCGAGGGCCTTGTCGAGACGCGCCTCCTTATAGCGTTCGGCGCGGTAGCGGACGCTGAACTGAATGCCGAAATCGACCCCGATGCCAACGAACAAGACCGCGAAGGCAACCGAAATCAAATTCAACGCGCCGACCATCATAAGTCCAACGGCGGCCGTGGCGGCGAGACCGGCGACGACGCTCAAACCGACCGCAAGAACGATACGGCCCGATTTCAGGGCGCACCAGACGATAAAGAGAACGATCAAGGCGGTCACCAGCGCGTTGCGCCCGGCTCCATCCGCGATGTTTCCGAACTCTTCGTCGGCCATCGGCACAAGCCCGGTCAATCTGATGGTCACCCCTGATTCGGGAGAAATCCCAAGATCGCGCGCGGTGTTCCGGATGAAATCAGACGCCCTCTCTCCCGGCATCAACGCCGCGTAATCGAGCACCGGCTTGACCTCGATGAAACGGCGCAGTTCACGCGGGTCGGGCGGTTGCTCCGACATCAAGCCGCGCCAGGAAAAGAACACCGGCCTTCCGGCGAGGACGCCATCGAAGGCATCGCCAACCAGGGCCATCGGGCGATCGAAATCGTCGAGCGTTCCGGCCTGCGCGTGGACCCCTTGATTGATGTAAGAAACAGCGGTCACAATCCCGCGCAAACTCGGATCGGACGCAAGTGCCATCAGAAACGGGCGGGCATGGGAAAGTTCCTTTACCGTGAGCTTAAGATCGGCCACCGGTTGGAACAAAAGCGCGTTTTGATTGAAATAAGCTCCGCCGTCTGGACGCACTACCGATTGGTAAAGGTCTGGGCGGCGCTTCAATCTATCGGTCAGCGATTGCGCCGCCGCCTCGGCAAGCTCGGGCGTTGCGCCATCGATGACCACGACAATTTGATCGTCGCGCTGGGGGAAAGCTTTATCCAACGCGATAAGGTTTTGCCGCCATTGTAGTTTTTCAGAAATAAAGTTGTTCGTATTCGTGGTTATGGCGAAATGGGTAGCCGTATAATAACCCGAAGCAAGGGTCACCAAGCTTGCCAAGGCGAGCACGGTCCACCGGAAGCGGCTACAGGCCCCGACTATCGCGACGATGGATCTTGCGATGGGATCAGGAGCGATTGGTTTCTCACGCGATGTGATTTTTGCCATGCTTTGCTATCGCCAATCGGCAGAGAAGTTGGTCAAAACTCCGTTTAGCACAAAAGTAAGGGTTTTTCAGGGGCATCCAAACCTGGAAAAATGGAAAGGACGATGGCGTTGCCTGCTCGGTCGAGGACGAAGCCGCGGCGCTTGGATTGCCTGTCCTTGACGCCACATGTCCTCTGGTGTCGAAAGTTCATAGCCAAGGCGAACGGTATGTGCAACAAGGGAGGTTGATCCAGCTGACCGGCCATGGTCGCGCCATTGCGTGGCCGGGAAACTATCGACCTTACCACCGGCGCCTCGGCGGCAGAGGTTCATGTCAAGGATGTGATAGACGCCTTACCGGCGGTCGAAGCAACCTGTCCCGGGTCGCGGACGACGTAGAATTCAAGTTTCCGGCCGAACTCAAAGATTGACTTGCGCGGCCGGACCGTGGATGACGGCGAATTTTAAGGAGCATGCTTTGGGAATACCGTTTCTGCAAATGGCGCAAATCGGCGCCTATGTGGTGCGCCAGCGCCTGGCGGGTGCTAAGCGGTTTCCGCTCGTCCTGATGCTCGAACCGCTGTTTCGCTGCAACCTCGCTTGCGCGGGCTGCGGCAAGATCGATTATCCTGACAAGATTCTCAACCAGCGCCTGCCGCTGGCCGATTGCCTCGCGGCGATCGACGAATGCGGCGCGCCGGTCGTGGTGATCGCCGGCGGCGAACCCTTGCTGCATAAGGATCTTCCCCAGATTGTGACGGGCGCGATCGCCAGACGCAAATTCGTGACCGTCTGCACCAATGCGCTTCTTTTGGCAAAAAACCTCGACCGCTACACGCCGAGCCGCTACTTCAACTGGTCGATTCACCTCGACGGCGACGCCGACATGCACGATCAGTCGGTCTGTCAGGCTGGCGTCTACGACCGCGCCCTCGAGGCCTTGAAACTCGCCAAGGAGCGCGGCTTTCGCGTGACCGTCAATTGCACGCTGTTCAACAATGCCGATCCGGCCCGGGTCGCCGCATTTTTCGATAGCGTGGCGGCACTGCGCATCGAAGGCATCACCGTTTCGCCAGGCTATGCCTACGAGCGCGCGCCGGATCAGCAGCATTTCCTCAATCGCGAGAAGACCAAGACCTTGTTCCGGCAAATTTTCGCGCTGGGCCGGGGCGGCAAGGCGTGGCCTTTCTTCCAATCGACCCTTTTCCTCGACTTTCTTGCCGGCAATCAAACTTATCGATGCACCCCCTGGGGCAATCCAACGCGTACCGTTTTCGGCTGGCAGCGGCCCTGCTATTTGCTCGGTGAAGGTTACACCGCAACATTCAAGGAGCTCATGGAGGAAACCAACTGGGAGTCCTATGGCACCGGCAATTACGAAAAATGCGCCGACTGCATGGTCCATTGCGGCTTCGAGGCGACCGCCGTGGAAGATGCGTTCAACAATCCTTTGCGGGCTCTCGGGGTGTCCTTGCGCGGCATTCGCGTCGAAGGTCCGATGGCACCGGATATTCCGCTAAACCTCCAGCGCCCCGCCGATTACGTCTTCAGCCGGCAGGTCGAGCAAAAACTCGCGGAAATCGCTGAAACCGAGCGGTCCGGAGAGCATTATTCGCCCGCGGAATAAAGCCGCGAAGGCCGCGCGGGCATCGTTGGCAGTCCGCAGTAAATGCGGGACTTGCCGCGGATTGCGCATAAGCGAGCCGAGGATCGCGCCAAGTGCAAGGGAGCCATCCGGCCTGATCGCCACCAAGGCGGCGTGTGGCAATTGCCGGTGTGCCGGATCGGCCACGACGCGAACAGCGGCAAAGGGCAAATTACGTGCCGCAGCAGCCCCGGCGGCAACATGGGATTCCGTATCGGCGGCGAGGGCACCTGTTTTGAGGTGCAGGGCGCGCCTTTCCGCAAGGCCGGCCGCCGGAAGATCGATACCCGCTATGTCGGCGATTGCCGCGCCGCCAAGGGCGCAGGAAAGCCGCTTCGACCAAACCGGATCGCCGTAATAGCGTGCGCCGTCCGGGGCGATGACCGAACGGGCGACAAGCTTGGTCCCAGGGGCGAGGCCAGGCGCCAAACCACCCGCAACGCCAAAGCTGATGATCGCGGAAGCCTCGTTCGCAAGGGCGGCTTCGAGTCTCCGCGCGAGACCCGAGACATCACCGCATCCCGACAGGGTGAGGATTCGCGGCCCGGCGGCAATCCATGCTTCCGCCTTAAGCCCGGTAACGGCGATGACCGGTGGGCCGGTTACATCCCCAAGAGGAGTGGTTGCGGATTGCCTGCCTTCAGATTGCGGTAGCGTGCCACCGCCCAAAGCGGGAAATATTTCGAATAGCCATGATAGCGTAGAAAAAAGACGCGGGGAAACCCGGTCGCGGTAAAACGCTCTTCCGTCCACAATCCGTCCTCC
>DATBQJ010000154.1:0-1651 GCA_036560885.1 Methylocella sp. | reverse complement strand
TATTTCATCGCGTTTCTGCGCCTCGTCCACGACGGCGTCGATTTTCAGATAATCGACAAGGCGATGGAAGCTTTTGGCTGGCCGATGGGTCCGGCCTACCTCATCGACGTCATCGGCATGGATATTTCGCACCATGTCGTGGAAATCGTCTCGGCGGGATTTGCGCCGCGTATGGACGTGCCTTTCGAGACTCCGCTCCAAATTCTTTTGGGCGACGGGCGCCTTGGCCAGAAGAACGGCCACGGCTTTTATAAATACGAGAGCGACTCGAAAGGCCGCCCGCGCAAGGATATCGACCCGGAAACGGAGAGTTTGCTCGCGCGGGGGCAACCCAATGGCAAGACAAGCTTCGGCGAGGAGGAGATTGTTCGCCGCATGATGCTGCCGTTGATCCTCGAGGCAGCGCGTTGCGTTGAGGACGGAATCGCCGCCTCGCCCGACGAGGTGGACATGTGCCTCATCCTTGGCCTCGGCCTGCCCCGCTATCTTGGCGGCGCGCTCAAATATGCTGATTACCTTGGACTTAAGACTGTTGTGCAAGCTGCCGATGAATTGGCGGGCCTTGGCCCTATCTACCGCCCCAGCGAGCGCCTGCGCGCCATGGCCATCAGCGGCGACGTTTTCTATCCCGCATAAGCTCTACATCGATACGCGAGGCCGCATGCTTAGCTTTCACGCCCCCGGCAAGGCAGGGATCGAAGCCCGGACGGATGCCAAGACGATTCCCTCCGGGGTCAACTGGATCGACGCCCTGCGGCCGGATGCCCGCGAGATCGCGTTTCTCGAACGCACGCTCGATATCAAAGTGCCGGCACTCGAAACGCTCTCTGAAATCGAAACGTCGAGCCGGCTGCGCAGCGCGAATGACTGGCTCTATCTCAGTATTCCGATGATCCACCGGGCGGACGGTTTTATGCCCACGCTGACACCGCTCGGCTTCGTCTTGTCGAAGGACGTTCTCCTGACCGTCCGATTCAAGCCTATGAAAGCTTTCGACGATGTGCCGGACATTCTCTCGCGGTGTCCGGCGGAAGCAGGCGGCCCCGGCGCTTTGGCCGCCATTTTGGAAGTGATCGTCGATCATGCCGCCGACGTGCTGGAAGGCGTCGGCGGCGATCTCGATTGTCTGTCAGAGGAAATTTTCGGCGTCAACCACGCATCCCCCCGGCACCACAAGCCGCGCGAGGACGGCGAGCAATTGCGCCGCGTGCTGCGCAAGGTCGGACGCAACGGCGATCTGACCTCAAAGATCGAAGACCTGCTGTTGGGCATGGCGCGCGTGGTCCCTTATGTCATGGCCAATGCGGCGCCCAATCTCGAAGCCGGCATGCGCGCCAAACTCAAAAGTCTGCAGCGCGACATCGCGTCCCTCAATGATTACGAGACGCATCTCACCGATAAGATTCAGTTCCTGCTCGATGCCACCCTGGGACTGACGAATATCGATCAAAACAATATTTTCAGAATTTTGACCGTCGTCTCGGTGATTGGCATCCCGCCGACATTCTTCGCAAGCATGTGGGGAATGAACTTCAAGAACATTCACGAATACGACTGGGCTTATGGCTATGAGTTTGGGCTGTTCATCATTGCCGTGAGCGCGCTCATTCCGGTCATTTGGTTCAAATGGCGCGGCTGGTGGTAAGATGCG
>DATBQJ010000153.1:0-3926 GCA_036560885.1 Methylocella sp. | reverse complement strand
GCGCTTCGATATCGTCGGGAAGGTCAGGGAAGCTGGCGTCCATGACCCAAAGAAAATCACAAAATCGGCGATTTGTGGCGCCCCTATTTTGCCGATGATTCAAAATGTCGCGGGCTTACCCGGCTGCGTGAGGCCTGTGCGGGGTCATCGGAGAATCTTCCCAATATCGTACGTTAAGGTCGATCAAACAAATTTTGGTGCCCTTATTTCATTTCGGCACCCGGTTTTCGCAATGAAATGCGGGCTTTTTGCTGTCCTCTACCAAAACCTCGCGCAATCGATAGGTTGCGCAACACTCTGATGGAGTTCTCCTTTTCGCTTAGCGTACGTTTGTGGGAATTCTCTGTCTTGACCCCCCATAGGCCGCCAACAATGAATGCAAATTCGCGGCGCCCGCGCCATCTTTGTGATTGCGACTCCTTGGTTTCGACTCGTTTTCGAGCCGCGCCCGCGACGTTACACGGCGCAGCAAGGGTTGCGTGAGGGCGTCGAGCCGCTTGCGACGAGCGGCGCCGTTGCGGGACCGTAACGAGGAAACCGTCCGCTCGCGTCGATATCGCGCGAGCAACATATAAATCCGCCGTGTCGACAGCCGCAATTCTCCTGCCGCGCGGGCCGCCGCCAACCTGCGCGATCCCGAGGCGTCCGGCACCTTGTCCAGTTCGCGGGCGACCCGCTTGGCGCTCAGCCAATTCTCGTCGTCGAATGGACGCACTGCCGCCGCTCCGCTTGGGATGCGCGAGTTGAAGTGCCGCAAGCGATCGTTCCCGGATTGAAGTTTTTAGGCAAAAGAGCGGCCCGAATAACCGCCGAAGCTGAAGAAATAGTTACGTTCCGGCTTGTTGAAGCTCTTAATCAAATCCGACCCGCTACAGATATGTGGCGCGTGGCTACTGTTGCAACGTGAGGATCGTCGTGGACGAGGGGATCCTGCCTTAATCGGATTGTGCGAACTCAATGGTGCATCATTCGGTGCGCCGTGAAGTTTTATGAGGAAGCTAAGAAGGATGTTCAACGCGACCTTATTTCGGCAAAAACACACCGGGCTTTTCGGGTGGCGGAATGAGGGGCGCGCGGAGCGCGCCCTACTCCGCCAACAAAAATGCCTGCCATCTAAGATGGATTCGCCCATACTTCCCATGCGCTTCCCAGACAAGCGCGGCGTGGCATTGCTCCTCGCCCCCATATTGCGCATCGAAGTCGGTTTCGCAGAGGCCTCAACGCCCTTGTCGAGTGAGGTTCCCGCTACTTGGTCGAGGTCGGCGGCGAGGGCCTCGTCATGCCCGGCGGCTGACGTCCATTCGCCGCGCGCGCGAGCCGGGATTTGGGATCGTGAGTATCCGAGCCTTGCTGACAGCGGTCGAACCCGGCCACAGGTCATGCGCCGAGGTGCAAGCCAAGCTCGCCGACCTTGCGCGGCTTGAAGAGATTTTCGCCGACACTGTCAGCCGATGCAAAGGCGATCAATCTCCAACTTGTCCGGTGTTGAACATGCTTGACGCCGTTCCGTGACGCGTTATACCAAAGTCTCTGCCATTTGACTCACTGGGGATTGAACGAAGCCGCTATCGCGGCGGATGCGGCTAGGTCTGGTGATTGGCCTGCTGTCTGAGAGGATTTGGGTGTCGCAACCCACTCCAAGACAGGAGGCTCTCAGATGGCCAAGATCAGCCCTCTGCGTCGTCGCATGATCGAGGATATGACGGTCCGCAATCTTTCGCCGGCGACCCAACGATCCTACGTCAACGCGGTTTCGAAGTTCAGCCGATATTTTGATCGATCCCCGGACCGTCTGGGGCTGGAGGATGTCCGCGCCTTCCAGGTGCATTCGGCCTCCAAGGGCGTTTCCTGGGCCTCGCTCAACCAGAGCGTCTGCGCGTTGCGTTTCTTTTACGGCGTGACGCTCGGCCAGGACGACATCCCGGAACGGATCGCCTACGCCCGCGAGCCCCGTAAATTGCCGGCGGTGCTCAGCGGCGATGAAGTCATTCGCTTCCTCGAAGCGTTCTCCCACCTCAAGGCCCGCGTCGCGTTGACGACCGCCTATGCGGCAGGTCTGCGGGTTTCCGAGGTGACGGGCCTCAAGCTCGCCGACATCGACAGCGACCGGATGGTCATGCGGATCGAGCGCGGCAAGGGCGGCAAGGAGCGCTATGTCATGCTGCCTCCGCACCTACACTGCATCCGCAGCGTCCACGGCGTGCTACGGATGGACGGATAAAGATTGGTCTCTGGCATGCGGCTGAATGCTCTCGACTGGCTCAATTTCTTCCTCGCCGATGTGCGTGGCGGGCTCGGCGCCTATGTGAACGTCTTCCTGCTTACAAAGGCGCAGTGGAGCCAAGCCGCGATCGGCGCCGTGCTTGCGACCAGCGGCCTCATCGGCATCATGGCGCATCCGGCGGTCGGCGCCTTTATCGACCGCACACGGGCAAAGCGGGCCCTGATCATCGCGGGGGCATTCGTCCTGTCGGGCTGCGGCCTCGCGATCGTGTGGTTGCCGGTCCTTCCCGTCGTTCTTGTCGCGGACATCATCATGGCTGTCCTTGGTGGCGTCTTCGCGCCGACCGTCGCTGCGATAACCCTCGGCCTGTGCGGACGAGAGGGGCTGGCGGCCCGTCTTGGCCGCAATGCCGCATTCGATCGCGCAGGGAATGTCTTCATCGCAGCCTTCATCGGTGTCGTTGGAGTAGCGTACTCGCAGGAGGCGCCGTTTTATCTCGCGCCCTTATTTGCGGTGCTGATGACGATCGCAGTGCTCTCAATCCCCGCGCGCGCCATCGATCACGACAAGGCCCGGGGTCTCGAAATAGCTGACTCCCACCACCATGCAGGGTTCCCCGCCGGTTGGCGCGTCCTGATCGGGTATCGGCCCCTTCTCGTGTTCGCGGCCACTGCGGCGCTGTTCCATTTCGCCAACGCGCCGATGCTGCCGCTCGTCGTCCAAAAGCTCTCTCTGGCCAATCCTGGCTGGGAAACCGGCCTCACTTCCGCCGCCATTATCGTCGCCCAGTTCGCCACGATCTTGATGGCGCTGCTCGTCACCCGAGCGAATGCGCTCGGTCGCAAGCCGCTTCTGCTCCTCGCCTTCGGCGCGCTTCCGCTGCGCGGCGGCCTCTGCATGTTGTTTGACGATCCGTCCTGGCTCCTGGCCGTTCAAGTGCTGGACGGCGTCGGCGGCGGCCTTTTCGAAGCGCTTCTGCCCCTCGTCCTCGCCGACATCATGGGCGGGACCGGCCATTACAGCCTCGCCCGGGGCGTTGTCGGCGCCGTCCAGGGCATCGGCGGCTCGTCGAGCCAGATCGTCGCCGGATATATCGTCACGATGGCCGGCTACAGTGCCGCCTTTCTGAGCCTTGCGATGGTGGCCACGGCCGGACTGCTGCTCATAATCATCGCCATGCCAGAGACGACGCCGTCATCAAACGGCAGCCCATCTTGACGAGTCCTCTCATCCTCAATTAGCCGGTGTCGGGAGCCATCTTGGTGTGAGAAGATCGAACTTCGCGCCAAAAAAGCCATCCAATGGGTTCATCCTCAAGCTCTGTTGCAACCGAAAGCTCGGTGACAAAATAAGTCATTGAACCCGCTTAGGAAAGCTAGTCCAGTCTCGCAATTTTTGCGCGAAATTATTGTCTCGGACGTCTTTCTCTAAAAAGTGACGTATTTTCAAAGCGTTAACGGACGAAATCGGCTTTTACTGCAACAGAGATTGAGGATGAACCGATGAACTGACCGAAATCCCTCGGAATATCCAGAGTCCCGCCTTGAAGTGCCAATCGACAGCTGGTTTGCCGAGCTCACCCGGAAGCAAATTCGTCGCGGCGTCCATACCTCGACGAAGCAGTTGGAGGCAGATATCCGAACCTTCATCGAGCGGCACAATGAAAATCCCAAGCCGTATCGATGGACCAAATCCGCAGATG
>DATBQJ010000152.1:0-35521 GCA_036560885.1 Methylocella sp. | reverse complement strand
GCCGGAAACGGTATTACTGATTTGCAATACGTGTTGCTGTTGCCGCTGCTACCGTTGCAACGGGAAACGTTGAGCTCTACGAGTGGCGCAACGAAGTTGAACGCCACTTCCGCAAGTTCAAAGGCTTCAGGCGCATCTTCACACTGTTCGAAAAGCTCGACATCATGTTCAGAGGTTTCCTCCATCTCGCGCTCGCATACCTAGTCTTATAGTATTAACAGGCCCTAGTTCTTCGCAGGGTCGACCGACACGACCTTGAAGGTGTGTATCTCATCGTCATGGTCTCGGATCGAGACATATTCACCTAGCTTGAACGCATGTGCGCCAAACCTATAGCCCGCTTCGTCGTTGTCTTCGCTAGCTTCGTAGTGAAACACCCAACGCGCATGTTCCGATCCGCCAGGCTTGTGAACAAGGCGGCCATTTTCGTCCTGTTCGCCGTCCCAAAATCGGTGGACACGGCAATGCTCGCGGTATTCCTGCCAGAGCGCCGCATCGATATGGCCAGTGGCATCGAGCGGAGCCACGAACTCGTAGCCGCGGCGGGCGGAGCCCTCTGGAAATTCCTTCGATCGGGCGAGATTGAGCCTAATGCGCTTGAGCGCGTGTGGCAGTTTCATAAGAGCGTCTCCTTTGGCCCAAGGTCCAAGCAGTTAATTACGCCAATTGGGCACTGTCATCGAGTCAACAAGGAGCCGCAGTCCACCTTGGATCAACGAACGAAAGCGCCTTCTCTGGGCGAAGCAAAAACCGTCTTTTTAAGCCGAGAGCGGACAGCATTCCGTTTGCCCTTGCTCTGAGCCTATGGCGCAAACGGGAAATACAAACGTGGATTTTAGCGCCAAATGTCAACTTATCGAATTGAACAATTATTGTGCCCTGGCGCGCGATCGTGATTGCCGGCGGGAGTCCGCGTGCGCGGTCACCGGGCCGCGCGATGGCCGGCAATCTGCGCGCCAGCAGCATTGGCGGTTCGCTTCATATCGCCAATCCAATTTACGAATACGCCGACGCCCTCCCACGCAGATATCCCTTGGCTGCGCTTCATCCGCAAGCGGCTCGGCGCCCGCGTGCATTTCTGGCCAATTGAGGGGTGAAATTTCCCGCCCGGATGCTCGACCAGGTCCGCCAGTGAGCTGAGGCGTTGACCGGGAGAACAGTGCTTTAGCGAGACGGAACAAGGGATCCGGAGTCTTTGGTTTTACGGTCACGAAGGTCAAGTGTGGCGCTTTCGTCACTCTGCCAAAAAAAACAAGCTGGGACGACTAACGGACCACAATTGAACTTGAATGGTCTCGCGATTTGGGAAACCCTTGCGTTGCTATCCCGCTGCTTTCGAGCAAATCCCAGATAAGGATAGAAGGAATCCCGATGAAAAAGGTTTCTCACTCGCTGGCACTGGTGCTGGCGCTGGCCGCGAGCTCGGCGTTCGCGGCCGATCTTCCCTCACCCAATAGGCCACCGGAGTATCTTCCGCCTCCGCCCCTGTGGACTGGCTTTTACGCCGGTTTGAACGCCGGGTATGGATGGGGAACAGCGAATCAGGCCGCTACCAAGGCTTTTCCGCTAGTTGACAATATCGCAAATGATCCGTTTTGGGGAACTCCCTTCGGTTTCACTGCGGCCGCCAACTCGGGCACGGCGATTGTTAATCAGAGCGGCTTCATCGGCGGCGGTCAGATCGGCTATAATTATCAGTGGAGCTCGAACATCGTTGTCGGCCTTGAAGCGGACATGCAAGGCTCTTCGATTCGAGGAACGGGAAGTTATGCGGGCGGCGTGGCGCAATTCGGGCCAGACCTGTCAGGCGTGATCGACACCGCAACTGGGAATGGCACGGTCACGGCCGGGATTGACTGGATGGGCACGGTCCGCGGCCGGCTTGGTTATCTCTTCACGCCCACGTTGCTAGCCTATGCAACCGGCGGCCTTGCTTATGGTGGGGCGCATGCAACGGCGACCCATACGCTAGGTTTTTCCGACTCAACTCCGACAATCTACCCGACTACCGATGGGGTGGGTCATTTCTCCGAGACCCGCGTCGGCTGGACGGTTGGCGGCGGTTTGGAATGGATGTTTATGCCGAATTGGAGCATGAAGGCTGAAGCGCTTTACTACAACCTCGGTAGCGTCAGCTTTAACTCGAGCGCTGTTCGGGCTGTGGACCCGGACGGCACAAACACGTTCTTGCAGAATGGCATTGCCGGAGCGTTGCTGTTTGCGAACACCCCCACAACCCGTGTGCAATACGACGGCATAATCGCGCGTTTTGGCGTCAACTACCACTTCAACTGGGGAACTGCCCCGGTCATTGCGAAGTACTGATCGAACATAAGGTTCGCGATTCGCAGTTGCCGCCAACTCGAATGAATGCGAAAACCCGGTTCGTTCGACCGGGTTTTTTCGCATTTCAATTGCATGTCGTCTCTATTAGGCTTACGACGCACGAGGCGCGCGGCCTCGTGAACGTTTGGTGAAGTGCGACCTGTTATCGCTTTGAAGGCGGCTCAGTTAATAGAGTTGTGCCGGAAGAGCTATGCCGGACGTAGCGCCGCCACTTCGCGAGGGAACGGATTTTAGAAACTGTTTCAAGATGTGGGCTTGAACAGGGCAATTGGAATTTAAGGTGGGAGGTTTGGTCGTGATGATTGGCGAAAAAATAGGCCTCTTTCTGAAAAGAAACCTTCATTCTCGCACGATGCGCGCTGCGGGATTGGGATTTTTAATGGTTGCTTGCCAGCTGGGCAAGGCCGATGCTGCAATAGAGCCGCCGAAGTGCCCTGGAGATGTAAAGTGCTACAAGGAAATACGGGTTGTCAACAATACTGACGGTCCGATTTATGCGGTGGTTCAAGGCTCTAAACAGTTGAACCTAGCCCTCGGGGATTGTCCGCAAGGTGATACTTGGCTACAAAGAGCGCTCAAAAATACAAAAGAATGTTTTCCGGTTAAAAATACTTATTATATTTATATCAATCCGACCAAAGGAATTCCAAAAGGAGCAACTGCGTCAATTTCCTTGCCATGGTGGTCGCAACCAGCAGGCAGGGTCCCCGACAAATATATTGATTGGTGGAGAGGAGGGAGGATATACATCTTCGACGACCAAACCGCTCTAAACGATAGTTTTAAGGTAAACTCGGGTCGACAAGGGCAGCCGGTAACTTTTGTTGGCGGGAGCCCATTAGTAAGTTGTTCAACATTAGCCAAAAACGTTTGCGACAGCGCGGATTTGAAAATTTACAAGGTAAACGACGCCGTTGTGGGCAGTTCAATCGAAACTAAGTCGCCCCTTCAGTTGAACGAATGGACCTTCGCGGATGTCACAGACCCCGCTCTAGGAGGCGAACTTTTAACTCTGAATCTGAATTATAATGTTTCCAATGTCGATCAGATTTATTTGCCAGTTGCAATGGAGCCTATTAATATCGGTGGGCCGCCCGTTGGTTACATGGGTTCAACAATGTTAGTAAAGGATTTTAGAGCTAAACTGGTAAGTTTTACCGGGGCAAACGCAGACCAAACAAATGCGACTAACTGGCCAATTTATAACAATCCAGTCAACAAAACTACGAATAAAAAGAGATATCCCAATGCAGGCATAAGAGTGCCTTCCACACTTACGTTATTTAACTTTTATATGAACCCGAGCTTCATAGACGGTAACACGGCATTACCTGAGATCATTCCATTACCGAAACCGTTCGACCGGGATAAACTGCCGAAGTACGTCGCGGCGATAGAGAAAAATTGGACAAATTGCACAACAAGTCCATTTACAAATTGTCCGCTGAAGGATTGGTACACGCCGATAAAGCAGGCCTTTGATAAAAGTTACAAGGATTACTTCGCGAACTGTCAACCGGTCCCACCTTATTTGGATAAAGTGAAAAACGATTTGCCAAGCCCAGAGGCTTATTTGCGTTTTGTTCATGGTTGGGTACCGTTCAGAGTCGATCCAGTCGGTAATATCGGGTTCTGCACACCCGCAAAAGTTCCGGACCTTCCGAAGACGGAACAGCCGCCAGCAGAATTGGGATATGCTCCTGTAAATTACATGAAAATACAGTACGATTATGAGCCGCCACTCAACGCCAAGATTGATCAACAGTTTAATGTCTACACTAGTCTCGTCCATGTCATCCTAAACGCATCCGCCTACGCCTTCTCAATCGATGATCACGAAAGCTTCCAAAATCACCCTGGCACTGGGCTCATCTTTGCGATCGGGGGCGGCGCGGGATTGCCAATCCAAGAAAGAATACCGCCTGCTATCCCTCAATTTTACGAGTGGTATACCGCGGGTGTTTCCCTGGGGCCAGGTACTGCGTCACTCGGGTGGAATTCATACGGCATATGCAGCGACGTAACCAACAGGGATTTTGCAAATAAAATAAACCCGAACACGATCGGCCTGAATCCGAAAACGACCCCAGTGCCGTGCACAATAACTCTTACAGATACCAAAGCGAGGAAATATCAGATCAAGATCCTCCAGATGAACGCCACCGGCCCCTTGCCATTTCAGATTTGGCCAGAATTCACACCCACCGGCGCAAAACCCAACGACCCGAAAGTTGTGGCCTGCCCATTGAATGATGTCTGGTGCAAGGTTGGCGTCAACGAAACAGCGCATTTGTCGGATCCAACCAAAAAGAATAAGGCGCCTACGTTCACGCTCGGCACTCGGGTTCCACAGTAAAGGTGGCTTAAGCTGGAGATAGCGAAAAATGCTTGCGGTCCGTCAACAATGGCGTCGAGTAGTAGAAAGCGCCCAGTTGGCGGCCGCATCGTTAGAGTCGGGCTCAAAATTTTTGGAGCGGTCACTCAATCTTGGAGACGGAGAGGGTCAGGCGGAAGCGGCTTGAGCTTTCGGTTCGACGACTTCAATTCCGTCGGTGCAAGTGTTAACCATTCATCGGACATCTCTAACTACGGCGTTTTCGTGAAGGCCGTCGACAAAAAGAGAGGATAGGCCTGCCATCGGCGTGACACGGGCGGGTTTTGCCTGGTATTTCCGGGCTCTATCATGGGGAGCATGGTCGAGCGGCTTTTGATTGCTGTCGCTTTTGCGCACCCGTAGCGGTGGTTGTTCGCATGAGGAACGTAAAGCGTGAGATGTTACAGGCAATATTCTCAAGACCGATATTGGCCCCCGACCGCAGTTTGCCAATGGCGCGTACATAGCATCCGTTCATGGCGGTTTCGATGTGGCCAAAACATGCTCGACCCGCACGCGGGCACGTGAACGTTCAAAATGCAGAACGGACCAGCCAATTCGGCACCCCTCATTCGAGAACGTTTATCGACCAACGTTGGAATTGAAGATTCCCTCACGACGGCAGGACTCAGCAATGTTTTCCTCTCGGTGAAAGTCCTGCAGCCATATGCTGACCTTGGCCTCCGCCGAAACAAATCGCCGCGTCCCGCGACGGATCTCCTCTGGCGGAGAATTAGCCATCTACGATAGGATTGAGCCCGCAGCGAGGAGCACAACCGATGGCGAAAATCGTCTTCACCTCCAACATTCAGCGCCATGTTGCCTGCCCGGAGGCCGAAGCCGCCGGCCGCACCGTGCGTGAAGTTCTGGAGAGCGTTTTCGCTGAGAATCCGCGGGCGCGGGGCTATGTACTCGACGACCAGGCGGCGCTGCGTAAGCACATGGCGATCTTCGTCGATGGGCAAGTCATCCGCGATCGCGCGCGACTCACCGACGCCGTGAGTGATTCCAGCAGGATCTACGTCATCCAAGCCCTGTCAGGAGGCTGACGATGAGCGACACGCTTCTCATTTCGACCCGCAAAGGCCTTTTCACGGTGTCGCGCGAGGCGGGGCAATGGGAGATCACGGGCACAGATTTTTTGGGAGACAATGTCTCCCTCACCCTGACCGATCGGCGCGACGGACGTCACTATGCGGCTCTCGATCACGGGCATTTTGGCGTCAAGCTCCACCGCTCGACGGCAACGGGTTGGGAAGAGATCGCGGCTCCTATTTATCCGCCCAAACCGGACGGCTACGAGGAGTATGACATGTGGAATCGCCCCCTGAATTGGAGCACGGCGCGCATTTGGGCGCTTGTGGCCGGTGGCTCCGACGAGCCCGGCGTCATCTGGTGCGGTACGCTCCCGGGCGGCCTGTTCCGCTCTGCTGACCATGGGCAAAGCTGGGCGATGATCCGCGCATTATGGGATCATCCCAAGCGCACGCAATGGATGGGGGGTGGCGCCGATCTGCCGAGCATCCATTCGATTTGCGTCGACCCACGCAATTCAAGGCGCGTGTGGGTCGCGGTCTCGACCGGGGGCATCTGGTTCACCGAGAATGCCGGTGCGAGCTGGACACAGCGAGGCGAGGGCATGCGGGCCGAGCACGTGCCACCAGAACTGACCCACGACCCCATCGCCCAGGATGTCCATTGCCTGGTGCAATGTCCTGCCGCGCCGCACCGCATGTGGGTGCAGCACCACAATGGAATCTTCGTCTCCTCCGATGAGGGAAAGAAGTTTTCTGAAATCAACGGTGTCGAGCCATCGACGTTCGGTTTCCCGGTCGTCGTGCATCCGCGCGAGCCCGATACGGCGTGGTTTGTCCCTGAAATTAAGGATGAGAAGCGTATCCCACGCGATGGCGCGCTGATCGTCACGCGCACGCGCGATGCTGGGAAGAGCTTCGACACCCTGACCAAGGGCCTACCGCAATCGCACGCCTACGATGTCGTATACCGCCACGCGCTCACGCTCGATGAGGCGGGCAACCGGCTCGCCTTCGGCTCCACAACCGGTGGTCTTTGGGTGAGTGAGGACCAGGGCGACAGCTGGGCCTGCGTTACGCACACTCTACCGCCAATCTATTCGGTGCGGTTCGCGTGACACAGCGAGGACCTTAGCCCGCGCCCCCCGACGCGCCGCGTACGCGCTGGTGTAGGTGGCTGGGCTTTCGCAGCCGGGGCGGAGGGTGATTTCGCCGGTTTCGGAATCAGCGACGCCTTGGCCGAGAGCGCGACGAGATAGCGTTGCCCGCGCGCCAAAAATGATCTTCACCTCACTATTCCGCAGCGATTCTGACCCCCTGGCCAGCATGCGCAAGGCGACCGGCATGTCTTTAACTCACGAACGCGTTTTATTCCCAACGGGCTGCTTGGCCTTTTCGAGAAAACGACATGGCCTATAATAGCGCCGAGATCGACCGCACAAACAGCACGCGAGGATGTGCGCGTCGATGCTGGCGCCCGATGCGCGGCGTGTGGCGATGGGGAGAAAGGGCCTTTGTGCAACCTCTATTCGGTGACGAAGGGCCAGCAGGCAATCCGCGAATTGGCGGGCGCCATGCGTGACCGGACGGGTAATTTACCGCCGCTGCCGAGCGTTTTTCCGGATTATTCTGCCCCGGTTGTTCGAAACCAGCCCGAGGGCCGCGAGCTGACGATGGCGCGGTGGGGGATGCCTTCGCCCGTCTTTGCGCTGAGGGACAAGAAATCCGATCCTGGCGTTACCAATGTCCGCAATGTCACCTCCCCGCATTGGCGGCGCTGGCTCGGAATCGAGAACCGCTGCGTGGTGCCCTGGACGAGTTTTTCCGAGAATGAGGTGCTTCCTGACGGCTCCCGTCCGACCGTTTGGTTCGCCCTCGACGAGACCCGGCCATTGGCTTTCTTCGCGGGCATCTGGACGCGCTGGACCTCCATCCGGAAAGTGAAGGAAGGCGAAACCACAAATGACATCTTCGCATTTCTGACGACCGAGCCGAACAAGGAGGTCGCGGCGATCCACCCGAGAGCAATGCCCGTCGTTCTGACCACGCGGGAAGAAATCGACGTCTGGATGAAAGCGCCAGCCGAGGAAGCGCTCAAGCTGCAAAGGCCGCTTGCCGACAACTCGTTAAAAATTGTGGCGAGGGGAGATAGGAACGATGAGGAGACCTCGCAGCTTGGTGTTCATGCCCGGTGATACTCTGCCTCTACCGGGGAAAATAAAACTTGCGGGCGAGAACAAAACATGTACATTCTAGGTTGGCAGCCAGCGTTGCGCGCACCATTCGCCCACGCCTAGAAGGAAAGATCGCCATGGCCCAAGCAAATCTCCGTCTCGTGGACGACGCATTTACAGACAGGTCGAAGGCGCTTAACGCCGTTCTATCGCGGACTGCGCGTGGCTTCGGCAATAACGCAACCATAGGAGGGGAAAAGAGCAGGAGCTCGGGTTTCGCAACGAATGTGACAAGCGGCCCGGAGGCCGAGCTTTTCTCCCTAGCCGCGAAGGTCGATTCAGCCGAGAAGGCTTTTCATAATGCGCTTTTGTGCCGTAACGAGGCGCAGATCGCCTATCTGCGCGATCCAAACATCGTCACTCTCCAAACTTTGGAAAAGTCAAAAACAGCCGAGGCAGTCGCGGCGGACATTCTCGACGCGGAGATCCGAAGACTTTCCAGTACCCGTGCGACGACGGTTATCGGGCTCAAGTTGAAGGCATCCTACGCTTCCCCGGAAGGCATGCTTTCAGACAGCATCGTCGGAGACCTCTTGCAACTCTAAACGCTGCGAAGGGATATGAGACTGAGCCATTCGCGCAGCTTCGACGGCGCCGCCGGCCCGAGACGTTCATGAGCATCTCGCCTTTATGATAAGCTTCATGGAATCTATGTACTAGTAAGATCGGCACTCGCACATGTCCAGTGGTGCTTCGGCCGAGGCCGGATGCCGCCATTCGTCGCAAGGCAAGTATTACCGGCGAGGCAGGCCCGCCTCGCCGCGATGAGCTGAATGGCGCGCCGCGCTGGCGGGCCGGCGACCACGGCGCCGCCCGGCATGATTAGACCAAAGCTTTATCTGACGGGTTTTTATAATTTAGGGCGTAACCGGTACCCTTTCGAATCGCCGTCCTTTCCAAGTCGCGGGTCGTGGGGCAGCTAAAGTGGTCCCACCCCATTTATGTAAAGTATGCCCCTGTGACGCTCCTAATATGCCCTGGAGTTTTCGAGTCATCGCCCCCCACAATGTAATAACGCTTTGGACGTGGCGATCTGCCAACCTGAACAAGCGTGTATATTGCTGTTAGCCTCCGGGTACGTACGCAAGCCTCCATCGCCCCTTCGGGATTGGAATTGGCCGATCCCGTTTGCGTTAGGATTAGGAGGCAGCAGAATTTGGCCATTAATCCAACTAATCAGAATATTGCTGTACGGCGGCGTGTAATCAGCAAAGAAATCATCCGCTGGAGACTTTATTTGCATTATCTGCGTCAATTCGTTTCCACAGTGTATCCCCGTTATTCCTGCACACCGATACGCTTCTATTGCACAATAATCCCAGCCAACAAAGTCATACCCATACGCATTGTTGGGCCCATCTATTGGGGGCGTACCCCTGGTTTCAAGGAGTTTCCCTACTGTCCATTGCGAAGGCCCTGTCCCCCCATTCCCCAGTTCCGAACCGGGCGGCAACTTTCCTTGGGCACCCGGAGCCCTGTCGTTACAAGTATTCACCCCAGTTAAAACCTCTCGTACCACCTCGTCTTTAAAATCAAAGGTCGGATCGTCACCTGGCGGCGTGAGCGTTACCATCCATCTGCCGTAAACACCAATATCAGTTCGGAAATCCTTAAAGGTGTTCGTCTCGCCAATAGGACGCACCACTGGCACACTAATATTGAACGTAAACGGCGTGTCACAGCAATGGTCTTTAGTTGACCAAGTCGAATTAAAAACAGCCGTTGGACCTTGATTTGGTATTCCGGTTAAATTCCGATGAAGGGTCCATATGAACTTTATTGCGCGAAAATCATACGGCCCAACTCCATCGCATTTTGTGCCGGTTCCCGATATATTGGCTTTAAACGTTTGCGTGGCGTCTACTGTCCCTAGCGTCACAAGATTACCATTTTTATCTTTAGCTTGGACGGGGTTCGGGTCGGTCCATGTTCCAGATTCAATGAACGAGCAGTCGACTCTATTGTACTCTACTGCGCCGACAATGATCTTAAGGTCGCCTTTATTAGGGTCTCCGTATCTTTTTATTGTTTTGGTGAGTGTGGTTAAAGGCTGGAAAGGAGTGGCCGGCACCAAGCCGCCAGCCCGCTCCGTGTAAATTGCAATGCCTCGAGACGTCTGGCCGGCGACATTCAGTGGAAACACCACAGCCGCGATGAGAGCGACAGCAGCGCGCAAACAATGCATGGACGTTACCTCCCTGTCGACTGGAAACCGTGGATTGGCCTTCGACGCCTGACTACTCGGTGACCCCGAACCTTTGACCGAAATGTGTTCTGTGTTCGTAACAATCGAATCGAAAAGGCCTACCAATTGAATCTAGGTTGCACCGGCGACGACCTTTTCGTACCAAAGTTGGGTGGCGGCACGCTGAAATTCTATTTTCAACAGCGCCGACCCCAAGCGGACGTGTATCATCGCACAACGGTGCTATGCGAATGCCCAGCCGGTGTTCGGTAGTGCCAAGAATTTTTAATTGGTACCCAAAACCGTAGCAGTGACTATCCACCCCATTGTTCCGCGCAGCTCAGTAGAATCGGTTTCGACCACTTTTCCTTACTCGAATATCCAGCGCATCTTCGAATATAGAATGACTGATATTCAATTTGCAGACGATCACAGCATTTCATAGATCCGATAGATGCTAACCTAATTTATTGATTACATTTTCCATTATGTTGGGGAAATCCGCTGAGGCTCATAGTAATATCAATGAGAATTGGTGGTGCGAAACCGTTCGGGGAAAACGCGGTAGTGCGGGCGACTTTGACGGAGTTAAAATCGGGAAGCGTGCCAGGGCTGACCGAAATTA
The DNA here is from genome assembly GCA_036560885.1 of Methylocella sp. GTDB lineage: Bacteria > Pseudomonadota > Alphaproteobacteria > Rhizobiales > Beijerinckiaceae > Methylocapsa. The sequence continues at coordinate 24,723 of DATBQJ010000152.1, read as the reverse complement.
CATGAGTATTGAATGATTCAGTGTACGGATGCGGATCATAGTCCATTTGGGCTTGAGATTTGAAGTACATATCCTGAAAAGCCAAATTTGTGCATGTTAGTTTTGGCCTTTTCTTTCCAGAGACACCGACAAAATCCGTATAGTGACTACCGGGGTGTATTATAAAATTGCTTTGCCCACCCCTACGTACCACTTGGCATCCGTTGATTATGTCCCAAACATACTCTTTTACACAGTCGCCTCCGAAGTCAAAGCTTGGGTCGTCTTTCGGCGGCACGAGCGTCTGCTGCCAAGTGGTGACGCCAAGCCCAACTACTGAACCTAGCCAACTGCTCCGTTCGCCGATTGGATGCACCACCGGCACGCTGATCTCGAACGTTTCGTCGAAGAAACTACCAAGGTCTCCGTTCCAAGTCGAAGAAAAAGTAGCGGTTGGCCCGAAGCGCGGCACGGCAGTTGAATTCTTGTGAAGCGTCCACTTAAAAGAGAGTGGCGCGTACATGTACTTACCCCCTCCAGTGCATGTGGCGCCCGTGTCTGGGTTTATCGGCGGTGGGCCTGGAATAGGCGGGTCATTGACGGTTACAGTGCCGGCCGGCTCTCCGTTAACTTGTGGCATAATATCGGTCGGAGCAGTCCACTTGCCAGCATCTTCAAATGTGCAGGTTCCGTCGGGGAAGAAAAAAAACTCGGTCGCACTGACAATCAGCGTTTTTACGTATCTTTTCACTGAGGTGCAAATAGTTGACTGACAAGGCGGTGGGTCGGGCGCTGCAGGGGATGGAACCGCCGACGCAGTGATAGGCCCTCTAATAAACGCAGAACCTCTCGTCTGCGCGAAAGCTGTCGCGGTGAACATCATAGCCGCAAAAATTATAACAAGAGCGCGCGGACAAAACATGGAAATGATCTCCCCACTGGGCCGGACACTCAGACCAAGTCGACGGCCGCGCCCGATTACTGGGTGACCCCGAAACTCTGACTCAAATGCGTACCGTTGGCAGGCATTGGAACGATGTTGACAAGTCCCGAGCTCACCTGAACCGGCCCTTGGACGGAATAAGCAATCGTCAACGTATCCGTGGAGAGACTTGTGCTCGTAAGGCGCCATCTATAGTTCGCTGTTACTGTACAGATCGCGGTCGAGCCGCTCACCGTCGAAGTAACGGATGCGCTGTCGGACGGCCCGCGCGGATCGTTGCTAAGCAACGCCAGGCTGCAAGAAACGGTGGACCCGGCAGGAGGAGCCACCGTGAAAGTGACCGTTATTGTGAGAGCGGTAGAGCCCGTGACGTAGGTCGGCGCGTCCAGGGCCAGGGCTGGCAAGGTCATCGTACAGGCCGCGAAACTTGCGGCCACGGCTCTTAGGATACGTCCTAATGAAAAATTGCGTTCCGCTTCATCGTGGAGCGAAAGCCTTGCCTCGCTGCTATCCTGATGGCCATCCGACATGACTAACCTCCTCTTCCTCCATGCGGGGAACCCGGCGTAGGCTATGTTAATTCGAACCGCAAGACAGCACCCAATTGAGTAAATTTTTATACTGCGTCACTACCTGGACCTTCGCAGGAAGAATTGCACAGGGGCATGCCGCGCTTACATTTGGATCCGGAGCAGCTACGCAACCCGACCTCGCCCGCCGATCGAAAGATATAGCTGGGCGGTAAAGGTTGTTTGCCGGGTCCTTGCTCGCTATGACAGCAATCCCCACAGACTGGATCATTCCATGACGCGCAAGACCACCAGCAGATCCCTCAGCATGTTTCGCCCTAAGCCAAATACCGCGGCGAAGCCATGGCCCGCAGCCGGACTCGGCGATTTGCCGGAATGGAATCTCGAAGACCTTTATCCTTCCATGGAGTCGCACGCCTTCGCGAGCGACCTCGGCAAGGCCGCCGCCAAATGCGCGGCCTTCAACGCCGCGTATAAGGGTAAGCTCGAAGCGCTCGCCAAGAAAGCTTCCGGAGCGGGGCTTCTGGAGGCCATCCAGCACTACGAGACACTGGAAGAGTTTTTGGGGCGGATCATGGCCTATGCGGGCCTCGTCTATGCCGAAAATACTACCGATCCGGCGCGAATGAAATTCTATGGCGACGCGCAGGAAAAAGTCACAGCCGCTTCCTCCGATCTTCTGTTCTTTGAACTCGAATTGAACCGGCTCGACGACAAACTCGCGGCGAAACTGGCGGGTGGGCCACTCAAGCACTACAGGCCCTGGCTCGAAGACATCCGCAAGGGCAAGCCCTATCAGCTCGACGACAAGCTCGAGCAGTTGTTCCACGAAAAATCGATCACCGGCTACGGCGCCTGGAACCGGCTGTTCGACGAGACCATCGCGAGCCTGCGCTTCAACGTCGATGGCAAGCAGCTGGCGATCGAGCCCCTCCTCAATTTGATGCAGGATCCGGACGCAAAAACTCGCGAAAAGGCGGCGAACGCGTTAGGCGCGGGTCTCGGGGAAAACCTTCGGACGTTTGCCCTCGTCACCAACACCTTGGCAAAGGACAAGGAGATTTCCGACCGCTGGCGCGGTTTTAAGGACGTAGCGGACGCAAGGCATCTCGCCAACCGCGTTGAGCGCGAAGTGGTCGATGCGCTGGTGGCTGCCGTGCGCGCTGCCTATCCGCGCCTGTCGCACCGCTATTACAAGCTCAAGGCCAAATGGTTCGGCAAGCCCGCGCTCAAACATTGGGACCGCAATGCGCCGCTGCCGCGGGTTCCAGCGAAAACCTATCCTTTTGACGACGCGCGGGACATTGTGCTTGGCGCTTACGGCGGTTTCTCGCCAAAGATGGCGGGGATCGCGAAGCGTTTTTTCGACGAACGGTGGATCGATGCGCCGGTGCGGCCAGGCAAGCAGCCGGGCGCCTTTGCGCATCCGACGGTGCCCTCCGCACACCCTTACGTGCTGCTAAATTATCAGGGTAAGCCGCGCGACGTGATGACGCTTGCGCATGAACTCGGCCATGGCGTGCATCAGGTTCTGGCCGGTCCCAATGGCGCGCTGATGGCACCAACGCCGCTGACCTTGGCCGAGACTGCGTCGGTCTTCGGCGAAATGCTGACCTTCCGCAGCCTCTTGCTGCGCACGGCGAATGCCGCGCAGCGCCGTGCATTACTCGCCGCAAAGGTCGAGGACATGCTGAATACGGTGGTGCGGCAAATCGCGTTTTACTCGTTCGAACGCAAGCTGCATCTCGAACGGCGCAACGGCGAGCTGACGGCCGCGCAAATCTGCGATCTGTGGATGAGCGAACAGGTCGAGAGCCTCGGGCCCGCGATCGAGATTGGAGCCGGCTACGAGAACTATTGGGCCTATATTCCCCATTTCATCCACTCGCCCTTTTATGTCTACGCCTATGCGTTCGGCGATTGTCTCGTGAATTCGCTGTATGGCGTCTACCAGGGTGCGCAGGAAGGTTTTGCCGAACGCTATCTCGCGATGCTTGCGGCAGGAGGCACGAAACATCATTCCGAATTGCTCGCGCCGTTCGGGCTCGACGCGCGCGATCCTGCCTTTTGGCAGATCGGGCTGAATATGATCGAGGGGATGATCGCCGATCTGGAGGGCCTGGAAGCGACGGCGTGAGCCGGGAACATCGCGTTACCGCACGAAGCCCAAAATATCCTTCACATACGCCATGTTCTTGGCCGCGATGGCGCGGGCGCGCGCCGCCCCATCGGCGAGAACGCCGTCGATAAAGGCAGGATCGCCGTTGAGGCGTTTCATCTCGGCGCCAATCGGGCCGAGTTTGGCCACCGCGAGATCGGCAAGCGCCGATTTGAAGGCCGAGAAATTGCCGCCGCCGAAGGTCTTCAGGACATCGATTTTCGTCGCGCCGTTGAGCGCGGCAAAAATGCCGATGAGATTTTCGGCTTCGGGGCGCTGCTTGAGGCCTTCGAGTTCAGACGGGAGTGCATCCGGGTCGGTCTTCGCCTTGCGGACTTTTTGGGCGATCGTGTCCGCATCGTCGGAAAGATTGATCCGCGAATAGTCCGATGGGTCCGACTTCGACATTTTTTTTGAGCCGTCGCGCAAGCTCATCACCCGCGTGGCTGGCCCCTGGATCAGCGGCTCGGGTAAGGGGAAGAACGCCTCGCCATGACCATGTGCTGCGATCGAGGCGGCAAAATCGAGATTGAATTTCTGCGCGATGTCGCGGGCGAGTTCGAGATGTTGCTTTTGATCCTCGCCGACCGGGACGTGGGTCGCCCGGTAAACAAGAATGTCGGCAGCCATTAGGCAAGGGTAGGCATAAAGTCCGATGGATGCGTTTTCGCGGTCCTTGCCCGCCTTCTCCTTGAATTGCGTCATGCGATTGAGCCAGCCGAGGCGCGCCACGCAATTGAACACCCAGGCGAGCTCGGCGTGCTCGCACACCTGGCTCTGGTTGAACACGATATGTTTTTTGGGATCGATGCCGCAGGCGATGAAGGCTGCCGTCACTTCCCTTATGCTCGCCTTCAATTCCTCCGGCTTTTGCGGCAGCGTGATTGCGTGAAGATCGACGACGCAATAGATGCAATCGTGTGTCTTTTGTAATTCGACGAATTTCGCGATCGCGCCGAGATAATTCCCAAGATGCAGGTTTCCCGTCGGCTGCACTCCGGAAAATACCCGTTCGATGAAATTTGCCATGCCAGAGGGGCTCCTTGGAATCAAATAAATACTGTCGCACGACGCGCACGTCTGTCCGCTACAGCGGCAAATGAGCCTATGCCAATGGTTCCCGCGAACGTCAAAGAATGAACCGGCTCAGATCGGCGTTCTTGGCGAGGTCGCCGATGTTTTTCTCGACAAACGCCGCATCGATTTCGATCTTCTCCCCAAACCGGTCGGACGCGGTGAAGCTCACTTCGTCGAGGACGCGTTCCATTACCGTCTGCAACCGCCGGGCACCGATATTTTCGACCGAAGAATTGACCTGCACCGCGATCCGGGCCACCGCATTGATCGCTTCGGGCGTAAATGAAAGCTCAACCCCTTCGGTGCGCAAAAGCGCTTCGTATTGCTTGATGAGACTTGCTTCGGGTTCGGTGAGGATGCGGCGGAAATCGTCTTCGTTCAAGGGCGAGAGCTCGACCCTTATCGGCAGCCTGCCTTGCAATTCGGGCAATAAATCTGAGGGTTTCGACGCATGGAAGGCGCCCGACGCGATGAACAGAATGTGGTCGGTCTTCACCGTGCCATGCTTGGTCGCGACCGTGGTGCCTTCGATGAGCGGAAGCAGATCGCGTTGCACGCCCTCGCGCGAGACATCGCCGCCGCCGCCGCGCCCCTCGCGTGCGCAAATTTTGTCGATTTCGTCGAGAAATACGATTCCATTGCTTTCGACCTCGCGGATCGCCTCCTGAACGATCTGATCCTGGTCGATCATTTTGTCGCTTTCCTCGACGATCAAGGGGGCGTGAGCGTCCTTGACCGTGGTGCGGCGAGGTTTTGCGCGATTGCCGAGCGCCTTGCCGAAAATATCGCCGATCGAAATCGCGCCGATCGCCGAACCCGGCATGTTCGGCAATTCGAACATCGGCATTGCCGGCGCGGCTTGGGCGATCTCGATCTCGATTTCCTTGTCGTCGAGTTCGCCCGCCCGCAGCCTCTTGCGGAAGCTGTCCCGCGTGGACGCCGACCCGGTGGTGCCGACGAGGGCATCCAGGACCCGCTCTTCCGCGGCGAGCTGGGCGCGCGCGGAAACCGCCTTGCGTTTTTCTTCCTTCATCATCGTGATTGCCGTCTCGACGAGGTCGCGGACGATCTGCTCGACATCGCGGCCGACATAGCCGACCTCGGTGAATTTCGTCGCCTCGACTTTCAGAAAAGGCGCGCCGGCGAGCCTGGCGAGGCGGCGGGAAATCTCGGTCTTGCCGCAGCCGGTTGGCCCGATCATCAAAATGTTCTTCGGCAGCACCTCTTCGCGCATCGCGCCTTCGAGGCGCAGGCGGCGCCAGCGGTTGCGGAGCGCGATCGCCACGGCGCGCTTTGCATCCTTCTGCCCGACGATGAAACGGTCGAGTTCGGAGACGATCTCACGCGGAGAAAAATCGGTCATATGAGGCTTTCCTGTTGCCGCGCGGTCATTTCGAGGCAATCGATTCGAGCACGAAATGATCGTTGGTATAAACGCAAATGCCGGCTGCGATTTCGAGCGCCCGGCGGGCGATCGCCTCGGCGTCGAGATCCGTTGCAAGCAGCGCCCGGCCGGCCGCGAGCGCATAATTGCCGCCGGAGCCTATTCCCATCACGCTGCCATCCCCGGTCGACTCCGGTTCGAGCACATCGCCGGTTCCGGTCAAAACGAGAGCCGCCTCGGCGTCGGCGACGAGCATCATCGCCTCGAGCCGGCGCAAATAGCGGTCGGTGCGCCAATCCTTGGCGAGTTCGACGCAAGCCCGCATGAGTTGGCCCGGATATTGGTCGAGCTTCGCCTCGAGGCGCTCGAACAAGGTGAAGGCGTCGGCGGTGGCGCCGGCAAAGCCGCCTATCACTTCGCCCTTGGCGAGCCTGCGCACTTTTTTCGCGTTGCCCTTGACGATGGTTTGCCCGATCGAGACCTGGCCGTCGCCGCCGATGACCGTGCGGCTGCCTTTCTTCACCATGACGATTGTGGTTGCGTGCCAGCCTTCCCGTCCGGACCGGTGATCTTGCATGAAAAGCTCTCAGAAAACACGCCCGGCACGGCCTGGGCAGGGGAGGGGGATCCTTCGTTTCCATCTATGGGCTTGCGGCGGGCGGCGCAAGGGCGGCGATGCTTGAGCGCGGCGCGCCCAGGGAAAAGAGGCCGTGCCGGATGCGTGAACACCGGGGCTTCGCCTGCGATTGGGTAAGAACCGTTGACCTAAGGCCACAGGCGCCGCACTGGCCGCGCGTGCAGCGGCGCGCGCTCGGATGGCTGCCAAAATAGGCGCCCGAATGCCGTGGCATCGAATGGGAATAAAACTCGCAAGACCCCTTATCCCACCCCCAAAACCTTCCCTAACCAGATAGATTGAAAGCCACAATCGACACCGACATCAAGTCCAACACTTTGCCCCGAAAAACACAAGGGGCGGCCACGCAGCGAATTTCGCCTCAAGGCGAGCTTTCCGGCCGAACATTTTTTCGCGGGAACGAATTCAATATTGACATCCTGGACCGATCGGCGAAATTTGGCTGTGGGCCAACGCTCGATTAACGCGGCTAGCCATTATGTATAAGCATTGCTGCTGCCAGAATGTAAGCCCGTGACCGCGGTGCGGCCTTCCGTGCTGTGGCTTGCGGCGCTGGCGGCCGTTCTCATGTTGGTCGTGCTCTTGCGCGAAATCCTGCTGCCGTTTGTGGCCGGGATCGCCCTCGCCTATCTGCTCGACCCGGTTGTCGAATGGTTCGAACGGCTTGGGGTGAACCGCACCATTGCGACGCTTGGCATTGTCGGCCTGTTCATTATTGGTGTCGCCGGAGTGATGGTGCTCGTCACTCCTCTCCTTGGCACGGAGATTGCGGATTTCATTGAAAAGGTTCCCCAGTACATCGGCCAATTACAAGCCCTTGCCAACGATCCGAGCCGCCCATGGTTGCGCAAGATTATCGGCCAAGGACTGAGCGAAGCCGAGCAATCGGCGGGCGAGCTCACGACGATGGCCGCCGATTGGATTCCCAGCGTCCTGCGCTCGTTGTGGTCGGATAGCCAGGCGCTGATGTCGATTTTCTCACTTCTGGTGGTGACCCCGATTGTCACCATCTATTTGCTCATTGATTGGAAACGCCTTATCGCGACGATCGAGCGTTCGATTCCCGCGGCGCAGCGTGAAACCGTTTTGGCGCTCACCGGCGAGCTCGATGACACGATCGCCGGATTTCTGCGCGGGCAGGGGACGATCTGCCTCATCCTCGCCTTTTATTATGCGCTGGCGCTGCGGCTGATAGGTCTCAACCACGGAATTCTGATCGGGCTCGCCGCCGGTCTGATTAGTTTCATTCCCTATCTCGGGTCATTCACGGGACTTGTGCTGTCGCTTTGCGTGGCGGTGCTCCAGTTCTGGCCAGTTTGGACGATGATTCCGGTTGTGTTCGGGATTTTCTTTGCCGGCCAGGCGATCGCGGACTATGTGCTTTCTCCCTATCTCATCGCCGCGCGAGTCCAGCTCAACCCTGTCTGGGTGATGTTCGCCATTGCCGCGTTCGGCTATCTGTTTGGCTTCGTGGGCCTGCTTATTGCGGTGCCGCTCGCCGCCGCGATTGGCGTCGTCATCCGGTTTACCACGCGGCAATATCATCTAACGCAACTTGTCCCGGCGGCCGTGCCAGCGGCCGCAGTCAGCGCGCCGGACCTTTCGGACAAAAAGATCAGCTTCTGGCAACGCTGGCGCGCGAAAACCTGAATTTCTCGCCGATGCCGCCTAGCCAATTTCTACTGGCCCCTCGGGGCATCACAGTAGCAAGAGACCAGTCAGCCAATCCGGCGCACCCGCGTCTGAAAAGTCGCGGCGGGCCCGATGCTGCGCGCGAGCTTTTGAAAGCCGCCGCGCGGCGCGCGCAAGAGAAGACTGCGCTGCGCGATGAGGCCGACGAGCGGTGCCGCGGGAGGGAAAACCTGTTCGATGATATTCTCCGGCGCCGCGCGCAACCAAGCGGCACGCGATTGAGCCTTGCTGTTTGCCGCCAAGAAATTGCCGGCTTCCTCGATAAACCCCGCCTCAGGAGCCCGCCCGCAACAAAGCAGAAAAACATCGGGGCCGCGTGCCGCTTGCACGGCGAGGTAAGTCCACTCCGCCTCGTCTTCCGCCTCGATCAGGGCGCAGCCCGCGTGATTGGCGACAGCGCTAAGGCCGTTCCGCGTCGGTCCCCCGATCCGGACGTCCCCGAGCAGGCCTTCGACCTTGGCCGTCACCAGGCAAGCCAGCGTGCGCGCCAAAAGCCCGGCCAATTCGCGGCCAGACGGGCTCGCGGGCTTGTCCTCGCAAAAGACGATGGTGGACAACATCGCGGGGTTTCTTGAATTTGCGAAATCGGCTCTGGCCGTTGCCGGTTATCCCGCGTGAGGCTCGACCCAAACCGCGGTGCCATAGGCGAGGACTTCGGTAATTCCGTCCATGATTTCGTTGGCGTCGTAGCGCATCCCAACGACCGCATTGGCGCCTGCCTGGGTGGCATGGGCGCACATGTGATCGAAGGCCTCCTGCCGCGAGGTTTCGGCAAGGTCCAAATAAGCGCCGATCTGGCCGCCGAACATGGACTGAAGGCCGCCGACCAAATTGCCGACGACGCTGCGCGAGCGAACCGTGATGCCGCGGACGATGCCGAGATGCCGGGCGATCTTAAAGCCTGTTATATCATTCGTCGTCGAGACCATCATGGCTAAAGCTCCGTCGGACCTGCCCGCGCAGCCTGGGAAAAGAGCACGTGTCACGCTTTTGTCAAGCGCGGGGGCAAGCCGTAAAGCCGCGCGGCTTCCTCACTCGCGCTTGACGGCGCCGCCCCGCGCGCTCAATCTTGTCCGATGAGCCGTCCCCGCGATCAATTCGAAATCACCGGCGATATTTTGCTCCGCGCCTACTCCATCGGCCTATTTCCGATGGCGGAAAGCGCTTTCGACCAAAATCTATTCTGGGTCGATCCGGACGAGCGCGGAATTATCCCGCTCGATGGCCTGATCGTATCGAAGAGCCTCGCCAAGACAATCCGCTCCGATCGTTTCGAGATCAGAATCGATTGCGATTTCGATGCCGTGATCGACGGGTGCGCTGCCTCGCATGAGGCGCGTGAATCGACATGGATCAACGGCCGGATTAAACTGCTCTATCGCCAGCTCTTCGATGAGGGCCGGGTCCATACCGTGGAAAGCTGGGCGGATGGTACGCTTGTTGGCGGGCTCTACGGTGTTCACCTCGGCGCGACGTTTTTCGGCGAAAGCATGTTTCACCGCAAAACCGGCGCCTCGAAAGTTGCCCTCGTGCATCTCGTTGCGCGTTTGGCGAAGGGCGGGTTTCGCCTGCTCGATGCGCAATTCGTGACGCCGCATCTTGCGTCGCTCGGCGCGGTCGAAGTGACGAAGGAAGCCTACCGGCAAAGACTCGCGGATGCGATCTCGCACCAAGGCGATTTTTGGAGCTGGCCGAAAGAACAACGTATCCTCGGTCGGGAGGTGCTCGCCGCTTTGCCCAGTCGCGGGCGCTAAGGTCGAAGTGTTGGCCCCAGCGAAGGAAGGCCAGCCGCCACACCAAAAAATTCGACAATCGAGCGCGGTCTCTTGGAACATGCGGAGAGCGCCATTATGTCTCAAGACCAAGCCAGCAACATTTCCCGTTGCATTCTCCGCCCTGCGCGGACCACCGGTTCGGCATGAACGTCCTGGAGCAGATCGATGCACGATCATCATGATCACCCGCACGCACAGTCAGGCAAAGGTGGCGAGGCCACGCAATTAGAAAAGGATCCGGTTTGCGGCATGACTGTCGATCCTGACAGCGCCAAGCACAGCGCCGAATACGGCGGCCACACCTATTATTTTTGCGGCCAGGGGTGCAAAACAAAATTCGCCGCCAACCCTGTGTCCTTCTTAGGCGCGCAGCCGAAACCGCCGGCGCCGGTGCCGGAAGGCGCCATCTACACCTGCCCCATGCATCCAGAGATCCGCCAAACTGGCCCCGGCCATTGTCCGATTTGCGGCATGGCGCTCGAACCCGATGTAACGAACACGGAAACGGGTCCAAATCCCGAACTTGCCGAAATGACCAGGCGTTTCTGGATCGCGCTCGCGCTCAGTCTGCCAGTGGTTGTTTTGGAGATGGGCGGTCACCTCTTCAATCTTCACAGGCTGATCTCGCAGGAAACATCGAACTGGGTACAGTTCGTTCTTGCCACGCCCGTCGTTCTTTGGGCGGGCTGGCCGTTTTTTGAGCGCGGCGCGCGATCGCTCGCAACACGCAATCTAAATATGTTCACGCTGATCGCCATGGGAACCGGCGTTGCTTGGGTTTACAGCACCGCCGCGACAATGGCCCCGGGTCTTTTTCCGGAAGCATTCCAAGGCGCCGGCGGCGCGGTCGCGATCTATTTCGAGGCCGCCGCGGTCATCACTGTTCTTGTCCTGCTCGGCCAGGTACTGGAACTCCGGGCGCGCGAGCAAACCTCCAACGCGATCAAAGCGCTTCTTAACCTCGCGCCAAAGAGCGCGCGGCGCGTCCGCAATGATGGGAGCGACGAAGAAGTACAGCTCGATGCAATCGCTGTTGGCGACCGCCTGCGGGTGCGGCCGGGCGAAAAAGTGCCGGTCGATGGTGCGATTCTCGAAGGACGCGCGACGATCGACGAGTCGCTCGTCACTGGCGAATCGATGCCGGTCGGCAAGGACGCGGGCGCCAAGGTCATCGCCGGCACGTTGAACCAAACCGGCTCATTCATCATGCGCGCGGAAAAGGTCGGACGCGATACGCTGCTCTCGCAAATCGTCGACTCGGTGGCGAAGGCGCAACGCAGCCGCGCGCCGGTCCAGCGCCTTGCCGATCAGGTCGCCGCCTGGTTTGTGCCCCTGGTGATCGCCACATCCGTTGCCGCCTTCGCCGCCTGGGCGATTCTTGGCCCAGAGCCGCGCTTCGCCCACGGGCTCGTCGCCGCCGTCTCGGTCTTGATTATTGCGTGCCCTTGCGCGCTCGGCCTCGCAACGCCGATGTCGATCATGGTTGGAGTTGGACGCGGCGCACAATTGGGCGTCCTCATCAAGAACGCCGAGGCGCTGGAGCGCATGGAAAAAATCGACACGCTCGTCGTAGACAAGACCGGCACCCTTACCGAAGGCAAGCCGAAGGTCGTGGCGATCCGGACTCTTGCGGGCCTTGGTGAGGACGAATTTTTGCGGCTTGCCGCAAGCCTGGAGCGGGCCAGCGAACATCCGCTTGCTGGCGCGATCGTCGACGCGGCAAAGGCGCGCAAGCTCGAATTATCCGAGCCATTAGGGTTCGACGCGCCTGCTGGAAAAGGGGTTTTGGGCGAGGTTGATGGCCGAAAGCTTACGATAGGCAATGCCGGTTTTCTCGATGCGAGCGGCATCAGTACGAAAGAGCTTGCCGAAGAGGCGGACGCATTGCGGAAAGACGGTGCCACCGTCGTCTTCATGGGCGTCGATGGCAAGACTTCCGGGCTCCTCGCCATCGCCGATCCGGTTAAGCCGGGGGCGCTCGATTCGATCAAGGCGCTGCAAAGCGAAGGCGTGCGCGTGGTCATGCTTACCGGCGACAATAAGACCACCGCCGAGGCAGTGGCACGCCGGCTCGGCATCGCGGATGTCACGGCCGGCGTTTTGCCTCACAAGAAGAGTCCTGTGGTCGAAGATTTGCGCGCGCAAGGCCGCATCGTTGCCATGGCTGGCGACGGCGTCAACGATGCCCCAGCGCTTGCTGCGGCAGACGTCGGCATCGCCATGGGCACTGGCACCGATGTCGCGATTGAGAGTGCGGGCGTCACCCTTCTTAAGGGCGATCTGCGGGGTATCCTGCGGGCGCGCCACCTCTCCCAGGCGACGATGCGCAACATAAGGCAGAATCTCTTCTTTGCGTTTGTTTACAATGCCGCCGGAGTCCCGGTCGCCGCCGGTGTGCTTTACCCGGCCTTCGGCATTCTGCTGTCGCCGGTCATCGCGGCCGCCGCGATGTCGCTCTCCTCTGTCAGCGTGATCGGTAACGCGCTCCGGCTGCGCAAGGCCGCGATCGGCTGAACGCGTTTGTTTGGAGGCCTCGCCCGGAATCGAACCGGGATGGAAGGATTTGCAGTCCTCTGCGTAACCATTCCGCCACGAGGCCTCTGCCACCACGAGAGGGCCCCCCGCCTATACAAAGGTTGAGGTTTTACCGCAAGGCGCGCTCTCCCGGCCAGTAAAAGCCGAAGCCGCGGCCGTTGGCGCTTTGCAAAGGCGGCGCGGGCTTGCTATATGCGCGGCGCGTCATCACGCTAATCCCTGATAGCTCAGTTGGTAGAGCAATCGACTGTTAATCGATCGGTCGCAGGTTCGAGTCCTGCTCAGGGAGCCAGTTCAATTTTAAGCCTCTGATTATATTATGTTTTTTACTTGGCGCCCGCGCCTGATCAGTCGGCACGGGATTAAATGTTGCCGTTTCGTCCCCAATCGTGGCGCGCGAAAGTTTTCCTGGCCTTGCCCCGAAATAGACCCAGCCTCGTTCATATCACGAAGCTTCGCCTGCTGGGATTGGGAAAGCCCTCCCGATAACGTCACCACGCGTCATTCGTCTCTAGGCGGGGAGTTCGAAGAGAGCGGATCAATTCTGTCAAGCACGCGAGCTAAGGTTCGTGCTTTAGTAGTTTGCGTAGATAGCTCTTTTCCTCGCAATGGGGCGCCCAATCTAGTCCTGTAGTTAGGGGTTATTCATAGGAGGTCAAAATGGCAACAGAAACCATTACGGACAAAATCAATAGCGTCGTCGCTCTGCTCGTCGATCAATGCGGTTGCGGGACGCCATCGGAAATCAAGGCCGCCTTCCAGGAGTTGGAGACGGCTCTGAGTGCTCAATTGGCGGCAGTCACTACCATCATTGCGACGCTGCCGTAGGAACAGATCGGATCGCGATTCTATTCGCCAAGATGGCACCAGGCGGCTCTCTTCACTGGGCACGAAATAACGGTGCTTCCAAAAAGTCGAGGGCGCTACGAAGCCCGCGGCGAACTCATCGGGGACGGCACCGGCTGGCGACGCGCAATCTACCTCACATCCGGCTCGTGAGCGACCCCAATCTCAGCGACAGTGAGGCACGCGCGGCGGCGAACTGCATGGTGCCGCATCCGGACCGTCACGACGACCCGCTCGAATATTATAGCTTGCGCGGGTTTTGGCCGGACAACCTCCAAAGGAAGTAACACCTACTTATGCGAGATCACCACCTGCTCAATCGACGGTGGCAAAGGGTGAATTTCGCTGCGGGCAAATCCGGCGTTGCTGAACATCCGTTCTAACTCGGTAAAAGTGTAAGCGTCACCGCTCGGGGTCCCACCAAGCATCACCATGCTAAACCCCGCAGCCTCCGGCGGCGAGATGCGGTCCTCGTTCGGCACAAACTCTAATGTCACAGCGCGACCGCCGTCAGCGAGGGCCGCCCGCACCTTGCGGAGCAGTGTTTCGCAAGTGACCATGTCGAAGTGGTGCAAGAAGTTCGTCAGCAGCACCAGATCGTACCCGCTGCCATAGTCGACATCAAACGCGCTGCCTTCAATCGTACTGTAACGATCGCTAACCGCGGCATTGCGCGCGTTCTCTTTCGCGACTTCCAACACGGGCGCCCAATCCAACGCGACGATTTCTGCCCGCGGATTGTTTTTCGCAAAGGCGATTCCGTACAAACCATGGCCGGCAGCGATATCAAGAATCTTCAGATTTCGATCCGCCTTTTCGTCCACCAGTTTGGCCATTAACTGCGAAGGAATCGCCATCATCGGGGCCATCGCGCGTGCAAACTTCACCCAGATAGGATGCTCCGGGGCGACCATGCCTTCCTCGGAGATAACGGCCCCACCCTTTCTGACCACCGCCGCCAGATCCTTAAATCCGCCCGTCAGCATTGGCGACAGCAGAAAATCGATCGCACCTCCGAGGTATGCCGGCGAGCGCTTATCAAGAAACACGGCGGAGTCTTGCGTCAAACTGTAACGCCCGCCGTCCTTCGCGAGAAATCCCATGATGCACAGATAGTCGCAAAGGATGCGCGTGCCTCGCTCTGACGTTTGGCATCGCTTAGCAATCTCCGGAACGGCAGAGCTGCCTTTTCCGATCTCCGTGAAGACTTCGAGCTCGATCGCGGCCTTCAATGCTTCGGTGCGTTGATACGAGTTGATGGTCTGAAAGAACAACTGCGGCGTTGGTTGTTGCGTCGCCGGACCGGTCATTGTAGCGTCCCTTTCAGAATGAATGATTGCCTCGATCAACTTGCTGAAGTTTAAATACGCGCCAGGATAATTATACCCGCGAGGAACTCCTCCGCTGCCAGCAGCTCATCACTCTGGCGCGGGGTTGCCATTAGGTCGTCCTTGCAAGATGAAGGGCGTGATTACTTGTCCGGCTTCACGGCTTTCAGGATAGCGGTGCCTAGCTCCTTCGCATGCTCCTCCATTGCGGCGAGCTGCTTCTTCACATATTCGGACTGATGGGCGAGGATTTCCTGGGGATCCTTCGCTTGAATGAGCTTCTGGGCGTGATCGAACGCCGCCTTCAAATTCGCCTCGGTGAAGCTGAGTGCCTTTGCGCTGACGTCCTTGGCGCTCGATTGTAGGGCGGTTGCGGTGTCTTCCGCCTGCGCGGTTGCCTTATGAGCGGCTTCGATGAAACTTCCGAAGGCCTTGCGGGCCTCCTCGACGCTCTTCGCGGTCAAGTCACGGATTTCGGCGGGGATTTCATAGGGGATCTTGGTCATGGCCTGCACTCTTCCCTAAAATTCGAGGCTCACATGCGGATAGAATTTGCTGATGAACCATCTCACTGCTGACGATGCCTTTATAGAATAGCAGTTGATGGGCGACAACGCCGCAACAATGTCGCACGACTATCGCCCCAGTTTCGCACATTGTTGCTGCTGCGTTGTCGCTATATATTCCCGCGGGCTTCTCCGGTGCTGATTGGAATTTGGGTCTATTTATTCGGGATACGCTCTAATGAAGCTTCACCGCGGGCGCGTTGCGCCGGCCAAAGGTTCGGGCAATTGTTCCGAGTATCACGTTCGCGATTCCGTGCAGGGCAGCCTCGTGCATCTTGTAGAGCGAACGATACATCAAACGCGCGAAGTAGCCTTCGATGAAAAAACTCCTCCCGACGAGAAATCCCATCAGATTTCCGACGGTGCTCCGACCGAGCGAAACAAGTGAGCCGAAGTCGCGATAGACGTAGGGTTTCAGCGGTTCTCCTCTCAGCCGCCGAGGTAGCTGTTTGAGGAGATGCGACGCCTCTTGATGGGCGGCCTGAGCCCGTGGTGGGACGTCGCCGGCGCCGCTTGGCTGAGGACAGGCCGCGCAATCGCCGATCGCAAAAATATTGGGATCACGAGTCGTCTGAAGAGTCGGCGTAACGACGAGTTGACCTATCCGGTTGGTCTCGAGACCATCCAATCGGCTGAGGACATCGGGGCCCTTCACGCCGGCGCACCAGATCACAAGTTCGGACGGAATGAAGCTGCCATCGGCAAGTTGTACACCGTCAGCGCGAACCTCAGTCACTTTTGAGTTCGTTCTTACATCAACGCGAAGGCTCTTCAAAAGTCGGGCCGTGGCATCGGATATCCGTGGTGGCAATGCGGGCAAGATTCGATCGGCAGCCTCGATCAGTGTGATGTGAATATCTCTTTCTGGATCGATGCGGTCGAGGCCAAAGGCGACAACCTCGCGCGTGGTCCGATGGAGCTCAGCTGCCAGCTCGGTTCCGGTCGCGCCCGCGCCGACGATGGCAACGTGGAGCTGTCCCGGACGCACCGGATCGGGCTGCGCATCTGCGCGAATGCAGGCGTTGACAAGTCGATGGTTGAACTGCACCGCCTGCTCGGGTGTCTCGAGCGCGATGGCATGCTGGCTCACTCCAGGCGTACCGAAATCATTCGTGATGCTGCCGATCGCGATGACCAACGTGTCATAGTGTAACGATCGCGGTGGAGTGATCTCGATGCCCTCCTCGTCATGTGTCGCCGCAAGTTGGATCTCCTTGCGTCCGCGATCGAGTCCGATCAGTACTCCATAGCGATAGCCAAAATCGTGCCAATGTGCTTGGGCAAGGTAATCCAGCGCATGCTCGTCAAAATCGAGGCTGCCGGCTGCCACGGAATGTAGAAGCGGCTTCCAGAGATGCGCGCGCGCTTTGTCGACGAGCGTGACCCGAGCTTTCCTTTTCCTTGCAAGCGTGTTGCCCAGGCCCGTAGCAAGTTCCAACCCCCCCGCCCCGCCACCGATGATCACGATTTCGTGAAGTGGCAAGACTTTCTTGGGCGCCTGCTCAGAAGTCACGCCCGGATCGTGATCGTTCGCTACAGTCTCAAGCATTTCGGACCCGTCCAATCTAGCACAGAACCAGTTCGCTCCAGCAAGCCTTGATCAATCAAGCAACGTGGCAGACAGAGCAATGCATTGCGGGCGTAGAAAATTTTGAAGGCATTGGCATTATCGAACCTATATCAAAATCCAAGGAGTTAGTCAGTCACACTGCGCGCGCTAATCCTGCAGCCACGACCTGCGGCACTGGCCGTAGGAAATGATCGGTGAGTTCTCTACCTTCTCCCGTGTCGAACGGTGAACAGTCGGCAGGGGTTGCCCGATAACTTTCGAAAGGAATTGCCATGGCCACCGCGCGCTATCACAAAATTAAAATTGGCGAACACGAGTTGAATGCCGAAACGCTGATGCTTGGATACGGCTATGATCCTCGTCTCTCGGAAGGGTCGGTCAAGCCGCCGGTGTTTCTGACTTCTACCTTCGTCTTCCAAACAGCAGAACAGGGTCGCGATTTTTTCGACTATATGGCTGGACGCCGCGCGCCTCCGGTCGAAGGAGAAACCGGCCTCGTTTATTCTCGCTTCAATCATCCGAACCTGGAAATCGTCGAGGATCGGCTCGCGATCCACGAAAAAGCGGAGAGCGGGCTAGTGTTTGCTTCCGGCATGGCGGCCATCATCACGCTGATGCTTGCTTATGTGCGACCGGGCGAAACGGTCTTACATAGCCGGCCACTTTATGGCGGCACGGAAGTTCTCATCGATAAGACCCTTGCTCCCTTTGGCGTCAAAGGCGTCGGCTTTGCAGACGGACTCAACGAGAAAAAAATTCGCGCGACCGCCAAGCGCGCCCGTGCCGATGGGCGCATCGCAATGATTTTTATCGAGACGCCGTCAAATCCGATGAACAGCCTCGTCGACATCGCGCTCGTCAGTCGAATTGCGGACGACATCACACGCAGCCAAGGCTCGCGACCCATTGTCTGTTGCGACAACACGCTCCTCGGGCCCGTGTTTCAATTGCCTCTCCGACATGGCGCTGATTTGTCGCTCTATTCTCTCACGAAATATGTTGGCGGTCATAGCGACCTCATTGGCGGTGCAATTCTAGGCTCTGCCGCAGATCTGAAGCCCATTCGCGCGATGCGCAGCGCCATCGGCACGCAGCTCGATCCGCATTCGTGCTGGATGTTGGCGCGCTCTCTGGAGACACTTTCGCTTCGGATGGGGCGAGCGGCCAGCAATGCCGCGACCGTGGCGAACTTTCTCGCCAGTCATCCCAAGGTGGCGCGCGTCCATTATCCACCCTTGCTTCCCATCGATCACCCCACGCGAAAGTTGATGGAGCGGCAGTCCAGTTCGGCCGGCTCGACGTTCTCCTTCGACGTCAAAGGAAATCAAGCGGAGGCGTTCGCTTTCCTCAATCGTCTTCAAGTATTCAAATTGGCAGTCAGTCTGGGCGGAACGGAATCCTTGATTTGTCATCCCGAGACGACAGTGCATTCCGGGCTCACGGAACAGGCCCGTCGTGAAATCGGAATAACTCCGTCATTGGTTCGCATATCGATCGGGATCGAGCATCCTGACGATCTTATCGCCGACATTAGTCAAGCCTTCGCGTGATGTTTGCTGCTGGCGCCGAACGTAAGTACTGGCACGGTTCGCTCCTGGCGGTTATCGGAGGTGATTCAGAAAACGTTGCTCGCCGCGAGTTCCGCTCACTGCGACCCATAAGAGACCTACTGACGGGCGAGCGCCGGCAACAGCTTTGCCCCCATCTTGTCCGTTCGGCCACGACCCGCACGCCCCAATTTTTAGTTCGCTGTGCTTGGAATCAGTGTCACCGAGGCTTCTGTCGTAAGTAGCAGGAATGTGAAAGTTTCCTGCAGATAAAGCTGAACGGTTGAGTTCGAATGGCTCAAATATCCAATCGAAATGTCCTGTCCAATGTGGAGATCGAAATCGCCTCCACGCGTTGTTAGGACAACAGCACCTTCGATGGCAGGAGCCCAAACGATCTCCGTTTCGATCAAACGTCGGACATGCTGTAGGACGGGATAACCATTGTCACTTGACTCGGCGAGCTTGGTATAGGCGTCGGCACCTAGCAAGACCGAATAAGGGCCATTGACGCCGACTAGCCGCAACTGACTTAAGGCCTGAGCAATGGCGTCTGGATATCCACGCACGACCGCAGGCAAAGTCATGACCGGGTTGCTAGTCCCTTGGCGAATGCCGATGATGTCAGCTGCCGGATAGCCCTCGAAGATCGCGCGATCTTCGGTGAAAGCCATTTTACGCGCGGCATCTTTTAGGGGCTGCCAATCGGAATCATTGGCACCGCGTTCGACATCGTCGATCTGCTGACGATCGAGTTCGAATGGAACACGTACCTCAACCAACGCTTTCACCTCGCGCTGGCGCGTCAACACACTGTCACCTGGGCCGGAAATCGTACGTGTATGACCGGTACCGACGGCGGAGAGCATTGCACCAGCTGGACCTTGCAGATCGACGACGCGTCTCGCGGCGAGATATCGCTTTAATGTTCGCGATGCTTCTTCTTCAATCTGAGCCCACGCTTCGTCCGAGATTGGCGCTAGCTCGCGGTGTAAATTGTTCATCGGGAGTTTCCTTTGAGTGAGCCGATGCCAAGCGAACCGTCGCGCCCCGGCAAAATGATTTGTACCGAGTTTTGCACAGCGGGATCGCAGGACGACGCAACAGCCGCCGGTTGGTTTGCACTAAGATTGTCTAGAAAGGTCCCTGTTGGAACAAAAAACAAAGTGCCCGTAACGGCGCGGCTGAAATCGAGCAGCCGGTCATAATTGCCTGGCGGACGCCCAATAAACATGTTTTCGAGCATCTGCTCAATCGTGCTTGGTGAGCGCGCGTAACCGATGAAATAAGTCCCGAATTCGCCTTGGCCCGGCCGGCCGAAGGGCCGATTCTCGCGGAGGATCTTCTTTTCTTGACCGATCTCGATAATCGTCGTCAACGCATTGTGCGCATACGTCGGTTTTACCGTAGCGTCGAGTTCGGTGTTTTCCAATTTCTTGCGGCCAATAATGCGCTCCTGGGCCTCGACGGGAAGCGAGTTCCAACTTTTTATATCGTGTAGATATTTTTGAACGATCACATAGCTCGAGCCTGTAAAGGCCGGATCTTCTGTGCCGATCAATATGGCATCGACCGCTTCCTCATCTTCGGGGTTTTCTGTGCCGTCGACAAAGCCCAGCAGATCCCGGTTATCGTAAAATTGAAAGCCTTGCACTTCATCAGCAACAGTAACCGAATTCCCGAGACGCTCCATGATAAGAGCAGCCATATTGAAGCAAAGGTCAAGGCGGTCAGCGCGGATATGAAAAAGCAAATCTCCTGGAGTTGCGATGGCATGGCGGGGCTCGGCATGGTATTCGCGAAAAGGATGGAGTTCCGCGGGCCGCGGGGCACCGTCAAATAGCCGATCCCAGGCTTGCGAACCAAAACCCATGACGCAGGAAAGACCAGCTTCCGGATAGCCAAATCCGACCGCACGGACGAGAGCCGAGAGATCGGACCCAAACGTAAGAACGGCGGCCGTATCCGCAGGATCGGGATTGATCGTAAGCACTAAAAAGATCGCCGCGCGCGACTTCTGCGCTGTGATCTTTTGCAGAACTGTGTCACTGCTATCAGCAGCAGGAGAGGAAATCATACGGTTGAACCTGTGGCCACCGGACGTCGACAAGGCCGCAAATATCGCTTGTCCATTGTCATGCCGGCAAGCAGTGTTTCATCCATGGAAAAAAGCATGCGAATATAATAGCACGGTTATGGTCAAGGTTAAACAAAAGTCTGCGCTGCATAGTCGATGGAAGCTGTTTTGGGAAGGATCGCTTGCGCCGGGCACAGGATGATCTTGGTGGCGTGTATGTCGGCGATGAAACATCATGGGAAAGAGCGGATCTCCGGAACGAAAATCTCCATCTCAGATGATCGACGAGAGGATCAGGGAGCTGGGCGACTGGCGGGGCGAGATGCTCTCCCAGCTCCGCGCCTTGATTAAGCAAGCCGACCCAGAGGTGGTCGAGGATTGGAAATGGAGAGGGGTTCCGGTGTGGTCCCACGACGGATTGATCTGCACGGGCGAGACCTACAAGAACGTCGTAAAGATGACCTTTGCCAAGGGGGCCGCACTTGACGACTCTTCAGGCCTCTTCAACTCAAGCCTCGATGGCAACACCAGGCGTGCCATCGATTTCCACGAAGGCAAGGAGATAGACGAGGAGGCATTGAAGGCTCTTATTCGCGCGGCCGTGACGCTGAATACGTCCCGAGCCCGCGGCTGATCGAGCTACGGCTAAGTCTTTCGGCTTGGAGCAAGCGCTGGTGAAACTTTAATGCGCTTGGCGCTTCTCGAGGTCGATGACCAGCAAGCGAAGTTGCATGTCGGCCGGAAAAAGCACAGCAAGTTCGCGTGCGTGGGCAAGCGCGGTAGCGAAATCGCCAACTTCCCGAGCGATGGAGACTAGGGCGAGAAGCGTATCCCTATCCGTGGGGTGGCGTTTGTGGGTATCTTCAAGCAACTCCATTGCGGATGCGCCAGCGCCAACCGAATTCAGCGCGATTGCGTAGACATAGGCGTAGCGCGCATTGCCCGGCGCAAGCTCATTGGCTCGCCGCAATTCCGGAATCGCGTCGGCGTAATTGTGCTGACGAACGAGCGCTAGTCCAAGCGAGTGATGGATATCCGCATTGTCTGGTTCGACTGCCATAGCCTTGCGCAAAAGCTCGACGCTGTCTTGGTTCAGACCACCCATGCGGTCGAGATCGGCAAGGTTGACGAGCGCGGGTGTGAAGGTTTGATCGAGCTGCAAGGCCGTCCGATATTGAGTTTCTGCCTCTGTACGGTGGCCAAGCCTTGTCTCCAGCAGGCCAAGATTCAGATGTGCTTCCGGCCGGTCGGCATCGATCATCTCAGCATCGAACAATTCGAGATAGGCCGCGGCGAAGGCCGTCTGCTGCTCGGGTGTCATCGATTGCTGGTCGCTACCAGCGAGCGCCCGTGCCGCTTCAATACGGACCGCGCGGATCGGATCGCTGAGCAGCGGCGCGGCCGCTTGCACCATGGCAGGCGTGGGCGCCGCCGGCAACGCACGCGGGACGGCCGCGCGAACGAGCGGGTCCGGATCGCTGATCGCTGCCGTTATCGTGTTTTCGGACGCGGGCGTGGCCAAGGGTGCGAGCAACGCCAAGGCGCTTGCTCTGGCGATGGCTGGTTGGCCTTGATCAACAATTAGTGTGTCGAGACGGTGCTCCGCATCAGCGGCGCTGGTTCGGCCAGCGTACAGTGCGGCGCCAAAATGGGGTGTCGTCTGCCGTCCGTTCGGAAACCATTCAGCGATGTGTTGCGCGGCCCATTCGGCCGTCTTGCCCGCATGGCATTGCGAGCATGCGTCGGGCGCACTGGTCGATGCCGCGAGATCAGGCCGGGGGACACGGATGCTATGATCGCGCCGGTCGTCCACCACCATGTAGGTTTTCGAGGGCATGTGGCAATTGACGCATTGCGCGCCGGCGCTGCCTTGCGGGTGATGATGGTGCTCTGCGACATCGAATTTTGCTGGCAGATGGCATTGCGCGCAGAGTCCATTACCTTGCTCGCGGAGCGCCAGACTGTGGGGCTCATGGCAATTGGAGCAGGTAACACCGGCAAGATACATCCGGCTCTGGACGAAAGAGCCATATTCGAACACTTCGCCATCGATCTGCCCATCGGCATGATAGAGGCTGGGCTCGAGCAATGCGGGCAAATAGGAATCGAGAAATGCAGCGCCTGCGGGCGGATCCTTTACGATCACCTTGCGGCGTGAATGGCATCCTGCGCACACATCGAGCTCTTGTGTGTTTAATGGTTCGACCCGCTGGGCGATCCCTGTCTCAAGGTTCATCCGCCATTGATCGTTGTTGGAGGGGTCAAGCAGGATGGTGAGCCCCATCCGGCCGGTCTCCGTCGGATGATTTGGCTCCGCCTGCGATGGTCCAGAGCTTCCGGCCATGCGAGCCTCGGCCCAGGCAATGTGGCGGGAGCCAGGGCCGTGGCAACTCTCGCAGGCGACGTTTATATCGCTCCAACGGGTGGCATAAGTATTGGTGGCAAGATCATAGTTTTTTTTCAAATCCGTGGAATGGCAGCTCGCGCACTGATAGTTCCACGTTTGATCTCGCCCGGTCCAGTGAAGGCGGTCGCCGGCTCGCAGGGTTTGCTCCGGGTAAAGATGGAACCAACGCTGACCGCCTTGATCCTTGGGACGGCTGTCCCACGCGATACCGAGCGCTTGATAACGGCCGCCCGGGAAGGCAATCAGATATTGCTGGAGTGGATAGACACCGAAGGTGTAGGCGATTTCATAGTCGTTTAGCGCGCCATCCGGTCCATCGGTCCGCACCATGAACTTTTCGCCATCGCGGGAAAACGTCGTAGTGACACCGTGATGGGTTAGCGTTGCGTTGGCGAAATCGCCAAGGACCGTTGCTGCTCCAGCCTTCAGCATCGCAATGGCGTGATGCGAGGTACTCCAGCGCTCGGTTTCAGCCGCATGACAACCGGCGCAAGCCCTGGCGCCGACGAATGTAGTGGGAACGTCAGTTTGTGTGCCTGATTTTGCGGAGTGAAAACACAACAAACTTGCCAGTGCCACGACGATGGCGATAACGGCTTTGTACTGGGCGACATCAAAGCGGCGTATTCGCTCAGCGGCGGACCTCCTCATTGTTCGTTGCCTACCAATGCACTCACGACTTTGCGACCCAATCTCAGAATTGTCTTGGCGTAAGGCCGGCCTAAAGGCGGAAGCTGAGCGAGGCAAAGACCGAGTTTCCCTGGACACGATGCGCGACATCGAACTCATGAAACCACTTGCCGCTTAGGGTGATTTCCTGGGCTCCCTCCTTGATCGTATAGCTGAGCAAAGAGCCAACGGCCGCGACTCTTCCCCGGAAGGCACCAACCCTATCGCCCGACCCGCCATCCGCAGTTATCTGCTGATAATAATAGCCGCCGACTCCCAACGCGAGGCCGAACGGGAAATGTTCATTGAGTGCCCCCTCCACATGCAGTTCGTCACCGCTTTGGTAGTTCGTCGCGGTGTTGATTGCGTTGACCGTAACACCCGCCGCGGCAGTGGCCTCGACGCCGGTCTGCATGCTTAGGAATGTATAGCCTGCCTTGAAATCGAGCCCTGGCCGGTGCAATCCGGTGATCGCTAGCGCATTGGACGAATAATAGCCGGTTGGCGCGAAACCCGTTAGGGTCGCATTCCAGTGATGCTCGCCCGCTTCCCATCCGAGAAACGTGGCGAAAGCGCTATCACCCAAGGCATCGACGGAAGCGGTCCGATTGAACTGCCGGAATACACCGAGCGGTCCCGTGAATTCGAGACTTGCCGAGGTGCGCTCACCACCAAAGGGAACTAGAGCTACGAATCCGAGCGACCCGCCAAGAACCTTGACGTCGGTGACCCAAGCAGTTTGGACGATGTTAACCAGGAAATTAAACTTCACACCCGCCAACGTGTTTTGGCCAAAAGGAAAATTGATATTGGCGCTTGCACTGCCTTGGTACAGATAGAACGTATCTGAAAAATTTGGGATTTATACGCTTGACTCCCTAGCCGTTTTATGCGATATTCCGCACGTCAGGTAAGGGCAAGTCATGAGCAAATCCACCATTTCGACTTTTGAACTTTTCGCGATGTTCCCGGATCAAGAGACGGCGCGAGTCTATCTGGAACA
>DATBQJ010000151.1:0-2632 GCA_036560885.1 Methylocella sp. | reverse complement strand
AAACTCTAGGGCCGCGTCCTCCAAGATGGAGGAGCAAATGAAGATCAATCCGCGATTTCAACCCGTCCCGACCGAGTTCGAGGTGCTCGCGACGAGGCGCACGCGCGGTTCGCTGAACGGTTGCTAATATGGCCTCGCTCTCCTTGAATTGGCCGGGTCCGGACGGCGCTGGCTGCCTTATTTCGATGCCTACCAGGGCCGCCGGATCGGCGGCTTTCACTATATCCCACATGGAGGCCATGAGCCGATCGGGCTGAGCCTCATGGCGGGACGTGGCTCGGAGTTGCGTCGGCAGCGCGAACTCGAAGGCGGCGTGTTTCTTGGCTTCCATCCAACTCCCGAGCGACAGGTGTTCGCCGAACTCGCCGAGATGATCACGATGCGCGGCGGCAATCCGGCGGACGTGTTCTCGGGGATTTTCCCCGCCGAATGGCCGCGCGTCGAATGCGCCCTGCCCCGCGTCCTCTCCAGTGAGTGCGTCGTTATCGAAGGTCACGCATTGTCCCTGCAGCGAGAACGTGTTCGCTTGATCTGTCTCGATCACGAAGGCGCGCGACATTGGGTGCTGGGTTGGCCGGCATGGAAATCCACGTCGCTGTGTCGCGGCGCGCTGTGTCGTGACGCCGCCGGTGTTTTGCGCCGCGCCGAGCTGTTTGCGCCCGACGCGGAGATTGGAAATTGCCTCACCGTGCGTATGATCGACGAGCCGGACGGCGTCGTGACGTTCGCGGGTTTTGGTGAACACGCCACTGTGGACGAATCTTTCGTTCGCTTTGAAGGCCGGCGGCTCGAACAGTTGCGGCGGCTTGACGACGGAATGTTCGGGCAAATCGCGAGGAGACGCGATCGATGAGGCGGGGCCCAGATGAAATCCGTGGCGGCATCGGGGAGACGCCGACGCCTTCGCGTCGCTTTGCACTGGCGGTGAGGCCGCCGCTGCGTCAGTTCCAAACGGACCTGTCAGTGGAAGCTGGGTAAGTTACAGCTTATGCAATTACGACTAAATTCGCACGGACAACTTCTTTTTCCCCAGCATTCTCGTTCGATACGCACCACTTCGCTCTCGTATTCGTCGGCGACTTGTGCGATTTCGGCGCTGACCGAAGGGGCCAAATAGCCATCAGCCAGTTGTCGAAGATGAAACGACATCCGAGCCAGCTTGCTGAGACGAAATTCAAGTAGATCGGCCATCCTAGCCTCCCTCTCAAATCACCGTTGGGGGTGAGCCTCAACGTATTAAAACGAGGTTAAGGTTAATGGTTTCTTAAGGATCGACGCTGGCGGCAATTTGACGCAAGCCCCTGCCATGCCAAAGAACATCGTTGTGGCCGCTTGGCGCTTAGGCGTGCAGCATTGCGTCAATCAAGGGGGTGATAAGCTGAGCTCGTGACCAATCCGCCAAGATCGGCGTTGGTGCAATTGATTGCAGGCAGCCAGCTCATCAGATAGGCGAGTGTCTCCCAAATGTTCCTATTCCTCCAAATTCCGCGACGATAGCCACAAGTCCAACTGCGCTAATGCCTTGAGCAGGTAGTTGCCATACGGCAAACCCCCAAGAAATTCCTCCGTGCGTTTGGGTTGCTGACCCCACGCAATTAAAGTCGCCGCTAACACCAAAAGCAGAGCGGCAAGCCAGAAGGATGTGAGCCCGGCAAGAACCGCAACCGCTATGATAATTCCCCGTTTAGTTCTATCGCTCAACATCATTGTTTTCCCTCCTGATCGCGTCGCACGAAACGCCGCCGACCGGGAAGCGCCCTCCCGCCCAGTCATGGCTAGTGAAAACTCTCCCTTATACTGGCTCCACACCCACGCCGACGGAACGCGCCCCTCTTGGCCTGCGCGCCATTCGTTTCCGCTGCCATCGAAGCTCTCGGCCATCGTTGCCCCCGCCAATCATCCTTTCCCCTCTATTCCCTTGGACTTGTCAGAATGAGGGTTGTTGAGATTGAATTGATTTCGCCTCTCTGACAAGGTTGCGGTGGCGCGTGTTAGTTTAACGACGCCTCTCCTCGGTTCCGGTCAGTTCGCTTGAAACCTTCCTTCGATGCGACCCCGCCCAGAGACACGCTCGTCGGTTCGGTCGAGCGAGTGACGTTTCATAACGATGACAACGGCTTCGCCGTGCTGAAGGTGAAGGCGCGTGGCAAGCGCGATTTGGTGCCAGTTGTTGGGCACGTCGCGTCGATCTCCGCCGGAGAGTTCATCCACGCCGTTGGTGTTTGGATCACGGATCGAACCCACGGCCTTCAGTTCAAGACGGACTTCATGAAAACCACGCCCCCGACGACGGCGGAGGGGATCGAGAAATATCTGGGCTCCGGCATGGTGCGGGGGATCGGCCCCGTGCTCGCCAAACGCATTGTCGGCGCTTTCGGCGAGGGAACATTCGAGATCATCGAGGCGGCTCCCGAGAAGCTGCGCGAGGTGCCGGGCATCGGCGAATTTCGCGCGGGAAAGATCGCTGCGGGCTGGGCCGAGCAAAAGGCCGTCCGCGACATCATGGTCTTCCTCCATTCCAACGGCGTCGGCACCTCGCGCGCCGTCCGCATTTTCAAGACCTATGGCCATGACGCCATCCAAGTCATGACCGAGAACCCGTATCGGCTGGCCCGCGACATTCGCGGCATCG
>DATBQJ010000150.1:0-33538 GCA_036560885.1 Methylocella sp. | reverse complement strand
ACCAGCGGCGGCGCGGCGGAAATTCGATTGCTCGCGTCCGTAGAAATTCGCCGTTGAAAGGTTTCAGTTTCGGTTTCAGTCGGATCAAGCCACACCGCAATCAATCAGCGCGCCCGCCGTTAGCCAAGCTGCACGATATAGCCCCAAGCAGCATAAGCCGCCGCGCTGAAAAAGAGCATTGGGTTCAGGATTTTACCAAAGAGGTAATTGAGAAAACACGCGCCGCGTTGCTTTCCAACGCAACGTTGCGCAACACCCCAACTCCACCGAGCGGGTCCGCAAAGAGGTTGCACCAGAAGTGGCAGCTGCAACCGAGGCCGAGATCGTCGATATGGCCGCATCCCGCGCGGTCCTCGCCCATAGCGGGAAGAATAAGGCGCAATCGGGCTCTCATCCGCAGAAATCTGCATCAATTTGCCCCGATCCGCGTCCTATTGTAAGAGTTTTTGTAAGATCGTATCGGCACGCTATGAAAATAATCAATATAATTCAATAACTTGATTACATAGCGTGGCGGAAGGAGTGGGATTCGAACCCACGGTGGGCTTGCGTCCACGGCGGTTTTCAAGACCGCTGCCTTAAACCGCTCGGCCATCCTTCCGCGATAAGCCAAACCGTATATTCGAATATGCGGCGCCAAGAGGCAACGCATTATTGCCCTGAGCCCGCCACAACGTCCAGTCCATTACAATAGATCCGGCTTGGCGAACTTGCTTGATGGCGGTTGCCCGACGAGCGGAGCCATAAGATGTGCAACAGATCGCGGTGTCTCAAAGAATTGACGCCTCGATCTTGAAAGTACATGGCCGTTCGCCGACGGGGATAGCGACCCACGGCGAGGTAGTCGATGAGTCTGGTCATCCACTCGAAACAGGAGATAATCCGGCCAGCCGCGGCTCTCCCCACTGCGACAAGCGTGGCAGGCCCTCTTTTTGTGCAATCCGACGGTCTGCCGGATCATCGCGCGCCAATGCGATCAGCTTGGCCTACGATCCTTCTTGCTTCCTGAAGCCAGCTCGAATCATTCCCGCTACACGAATCCGCCCAACTCAAAAATGCAAGCGGTTTCTCCCAATGTTTCAATGAATCTACGGACGGCAAATTTTCCGTTGGGCAACCGGAAAGACTCGCTTGCCCTGGCGGCGAAATTGAATTCGGCTGGTGAACATGATTCGGCCCAGTTTTCTACCACAATTCGCAGTCGCGGCGCTCGCTGGCTGTGACTTGCGGCTGGCACCGCGTGGCGCGGGCTTTATGTGTCCTAGTTTATTGTCCGCTGCTGAGCTTGTCGAATAACCGGCCCGGCAGGACGCTTAGGCGAGCGCTGCAAAGACATGTCGCGCGCAACAAATGTCACGCAGCACTTGCGCGGTTCAGACCGGCCATGCCGCTTTATGCAATTTGCGACCAAGAGGGGTTTTAGATAGGGATTGGTTTTTGCCGATGCGCGTTGCCGTCTTAAGTCGTTCCCATTTCAACCTGCGGCCGGTCCTGGCGGGGATCGGAGGCGCCTTGATCGTCATGGCGTTGCCTCCTAGCGGCTCGCCCGGCCGCGCGGAAACAATGTCGAGCGCCTTGGCACGCGCCTATGCCGGCAACCCAGATTTAAACCAGCAGCGCGCCGGGGTTCGGGCCACCGATGAAACGTTGCCGCAGGCGAGTTCCACGTGGCGGCCGACAGCCAACGCAACCGCGCAATATGGCTACAATCATCTCGACGAGACTTCCGCGCGCGGCAAGCTTCTCCCGCTGAGAACCGATACTGGTAGTTGGAATTACGGTCTCACCGTCACCCAGAATCTGTTCAACGGCAATCGCACAGTAAACGGCGTGCGGCAGGCCGAATCGAATATTTTCGGGGCGCGCGAGACCTTGCGCAATACCGAGCAGAACGTTCTCCAAGGCGCCGCGACTGCATATATGAACGTGCTCCGCGATACCGCCATCCTCGATCTGCGCAAAAACAACATCATCGTCCTTGAGGAGCAATTGCGGCAGACCCGCGATCGTTTCACCGTCGGCGAAGTGACCCGGACCGACGTCGCCCAGGCCGAATCGAGTCTTGCTTCGGCGCGTTCCGACTACTTTACGGCACAAGCCAATCTGCAAACCAGCATCGCCGACTATCGCCGCGTAATCGGCGTCGTCCCAACAAGACTTGAACCGGCGCGCACAATCGAGAGTCTTCTGCCAAGCACGCTAGGGACCGCGGTCGAGCTTGCACTTTCTGAACATCCAGAAGTTCAGGCGGCGTTGCATGCGGTGGATGCTGCTGCCCTGCAGGTCAAGCTTGTCGAAGGCGAGCTTTATCCGACAGTCAATCTCGTCGGCAACGTCCAGAATAATTATTCCTTTCTCGGAGTTCCCGGAGATCGATTCTTCAACGGCTCAATCGTTGGTCAGCTCAATATACCGATCTATCAAGGCGGCGAAGTTTACGCACGGGCGCGGCAAGCCAAGGAAACGCTCGGTCAAGCCAGGCTGCAAGCCGATCTCCAGCGT
The DNA here is from genome assembly GCA_036560885.1 of Methylocella sp. GTDB lineage: Bacteria > Pseudomonadota > Alphaproteobacteria > Rhizobiales > Beijerinckiaceae > Methylocapsa. The sequence goes on along the minus strand of DATBQJ010000150.1, from coordinate 31,036 downwards.
GATATTGTCCGCGCGGAGGTGGTCTCTTCCTGGGGCCAGCTTGATAGTGCGCGCGCCGTCATTCAATCTTCCAAGGCTTCGGTCAAGTCCAACGAAATCGCGCTCGACAGCATAAGGCAAGAAGCGGAAGTCGGCCAGCGCACGACTTTCGATATTCTTTTCCAGCAGCAGCAGTTGCTGAATGCGAGAGTCGTTCTTGTCACCGCGCAGCGCGACCGCGTCGTTGCCTCCTATGCGGTCATGGCCGCGATCGGCCGTCTTTCCGCCTTAAACCTTAACCTAAGCATCACGCAATACGATCCGACAATCCATTTCGATCAGGTCAAGGACAAATGGATCGGCCTTCGCACGCCGGACGGCCGCTAATTGGCCGCTCGATTGGCATCCAACTTGCGCCAAGGCGATATCCGCCTGGCGGGCGAAATTCGGCGGATTGATTGGCGAGCATGTTGCCGATGCACGATCTCTCAAGCACCGGCGTTGCTTCGGTTTGAATGTGTTTGGAAATCATGAGCCCGGTTAACTTCCCATCGAGTGACGGTCCAATGCCCCAGTCAAGCCCGCACGAACCATCGATGGAGGAAATCCTCGCATCGATCCGGCGGATTATCGCCGGCGATGAGGCGCTGCTTGCGAGCGAGAGTGGGTTACGCGGGGAGGCTCCGCGGCTGGGCCCTAATGGCGAGGCCGTCGAAGCGGGTTCGCGCGCGGGCGCTCATCGCACTAGCGTTGCAACCGCCACTGAGGGTTCAGCGGGCGCCGCCTTCAACGCACTTCTCGCCAGCCGGTTTGTCCAGCACAGCGACGCCGTCATTGGTCTTACCCGTGAAATGCTGCGTCCCATGCTCAAGAGCTGGCTCGATGACAATCTGCCGCGCATCGTGGAACGCCTTGTCGCTGCCGAAATCGAACGGATCGCGCGCGGGGAGTAGAAACCTCGGCGCAGGTGCGGTTGCGGACGAGGCTTGCCGCGGCGCTTACCCCTGACGGCCCACGCGCGCTTGCTTTTTGCCCGCTTGTTTGCCATCGCTCCCGTTTGACGCGGCCTGCCCCGGCGGGCCCGCCACTGGTACGCGCGACACCGGAACGACGATCCAATGATGGAAAAGACTTTCGATCCTGCAACGGTCGAAGGCCGTATCGCTTCGGCATGGGAAACTGCGGGCGCTTTCCGGGCCGGGCGCCCCGAGCGGGCGGGGGCGGCGCCCTTCACGATCGTCATTCCGCCGCCGAACGTTACCGGCTCCCTCCATATGGGCCATGCACTCAACACGACCTTGCAGGACATTCTCTGCCGCTTCGAGCGGATGCGCGGAAAGGATGTGCTTTGGCAGCCCGGCACGGACCACGCCGGCATCGCCACCCAAATGGTCGTCGAGCGGCAGTTGATGGAGCGGCAGGAGCCCGGACGGCTTGCCTTGGGCCGCGAAAAATTTCTGGCGCGCGTGTGGGAATGGAAAGCCCAATCGGGCGGGGCGATCATCGAGCAATTGAAGCGGCTCGGTGCATCCTGCGATTGGCCGCGCGAGCGTTTTACCTTGGACGAGGGGCTTTCCCGGGCCGTCACCAGGGTTTTCGTCGAGCTTTATAAGCAAGGCCTGATCTACAAGGACAAGCGCCTCGTCAATTGGGACCCTGTGCTCCAAACTGCGATCTCCGACCTCGAAGTGGTGCAGGTCGAGACCAAGGGCCACCTTTGGCATTTCAAATATCCCGTCGTCGATGACGCTGGCTATGAGACCGGCGAATATATCGTGGTCGCAACGACAAGGCCCGAAACCATGCTCGGCGACACGGCGGTCGCGGTGCACCCGGATGATGAGCGCTACAAGCATCTCGTCGGAAAAAAGGTGCGGCTACCGCTGGTTGGACGGCTGATCCCGATCGTCGCCGATGAATATTCCGACCCCGAAAAAGGGACGGGCGCGGTGAAGATCACCCCGGCGCATGATTTCAACGATTTCGAGGTGGGCAAAAGGCACCACAATGAGGGGGTGAGGCCAGTCAACGTTCTTGATGCGCAAGGTAGTATTTCCGTTCTGGGCAATGCAGATTTCATGCGCGGTTTGCCAGCGTTTGAATTGCCGGTCCGAGAACGCGACGAGGCTTCGGTAAGGGTGTTCAACAAGATCCAATATCTCCATGGGATCGATCGCTTCTTGGCCCGCCAGAAGATAGTCGAACTAATGGACGATTTTACACTGTTAGCGCAGATCGAGCCGCATTCGCATATGGTCCCGCATGGCGACCGCTCCGGCGCTGTGCTCGAACCCTGGCTCACCGAACAATGGTATGTGGATGCCAAGACTTTGGCCGGGCCGGCGCTCGCAGCAGTGCGCGAGGGGAAGACGAAATTCATCCCCGAGAGTTGGGGAAAAACCTATTTCCAATGGCTCGAAAATATTCAGCCCTGGTGTATCTCGCGCCAGCTCTGGTGGGGTCACCAAGTTCCGGCATGGTACGGACCCAGCATGCGAGACGATGAAAGTATCCGTCCCCTCGCTATCTCAGGTGGACAAGCGGTCTTTATTGAGGGAAGCCCATGCCTTTTCGTCGCTGCGACCGAAAAGGACGCTCAAAGCCAAGCCGAAAAATTTTATGGCAAACCTGTCGTCATCGTCAAAGATGGGTTGGCGGCATTCGGCATCCAACATAGTGCTATTCCCATTTGGCGCGACCCCGACGTCCTCGACACCTGGTTTTCCTCTGCGCTTTGGCCCTTCTCGACTCTTGGCTGGCCGGACGAGACGCCCGAGCTAAAATCCCGCTATCCGACGAGCGTGCTCGTCACCGGCTTCGACATCATCTTCTTTTGGGTCGCCCGGATGATGATGATGGGCCTGCATTTCATGGGGGATGTTCCCTTCCGCGATGTCTATATTCACGCCCTCGTCCGCGACGAGAAGGGCGCCAAAATGTCGAAGTCGAAGGGCAATGTTGTCGATCCCTTGCACCTCATCGACACCTATGGCGCGGACGCGCTGCGTTTCACGCTAGCCGCCATGGCGGCGCAGGGCCGCGACATCAAACTTTCGACGCAGCGGATCGAAGGCTACCGGAACTTTGGCACAAAACTCTGGAACGCGGCGCGTTTCGCCGAAATGAACGGTTGCGTGCTCCAGGCCACGTTCAATCCGCGTCAAACAAATCTCAAGCTGAATGGCTGGATTATCGGCGAAACCGCGAAGGCCATCGCCGAAGTCACGGCGGCGCTAGAAACCTATCGTTTCAACGACGCCGCCAACACCGCTTATCGTTTCGTCTGGAACATTTTTTGCGACTGGTATCTCGAACTTGCCAAGCCTCTCCTGCAGGGCTCGGATGGCCCGGCCAAGGATGAGACCCGTGCGACTACGGCATACGTCCGCGAACAAATCGTCAAGCTCCTGCATCCCTTCATGCCGTTCATGACCGAGGAGCTTTGGAGCATCACGGCAACTGAAAAACTGCCCCGCGCGAGTCTGCTGGCCCTCGCGGAATGGCCGGAACTGGGGGGCTGCGAAAACCCCGCCGCCGAGGCCGAGATCGGCTTTATCGTCGAGCTTATCTCGGAAATCCGTTCTGTCCGCGCGGAAATCAACATGCCTGCTGCGGCCCAAATCCCGCTGGTGCTCGTGAACGCCTCCCCGGAGGCCAAGTCGCATGCGAAAGATTGGGACGAAACCATCAAGCGCCTCGCCCGGCTGTCAAAACTTTCCTTCGAGCCCGAAGCGCCGGAAAAATCCGTGCAAATCATCGTGCGAAAAACCCTTGCGGCGCTGCCCTTGCACGGGATCATCGATATTGAGGCCGAGAAGATGCGCCTCGCTAAAGAGATCGCCAAATTGACGGGTGAGGCGGGCAAGATCGAAGCGAAACTCAACAATGCCGATTTCGTGGCCCGCGCGCCAGAAGACATCGTCGAGGAAAATCGCGAGAGGCTCCTTGAGGCTGTATCAAGAGTTGAAAAACTCGAAGCCGCGCGGACACGACTGGGCGGCGTGTAATTGCCGTAAAACCTGACCTGTTGGGAGGGGCCGTCATTGCGCGCGTAGCGAAGCAATCCAGGACAGACGCACGGCTCTGGATTACGTCGCCGTGCTGCGCTCCTCGCGATGACGGGCAAGTGTTAGGGCGTTTGACGTAATATCTGGATGCTTCAAAAGCGCGCGGAAATCCCAGTGTAGACATTTACATTGGGCGAGGCTTTGGTGAGGCCGAAATTGGCGCCAGCATCGAGCTGGACATTGGGCAGGATGAGATAGGCGAGGCCCATGTCGAAGGTGTAGACAGGCTGTATGCCGGAGTCCGTTCCCACAGATGAAAAAAATTCAACGCTGAGGGAGAGATCCTTGCTGATAAAAGGGAGAGGGTGGCTGAGGTCGGCAAGATTTGCAAAATTCGCGTGCCTGCGATCGCCATCGGCATTTTTTAAGGCATCGATTTCGGTTTGCAGGATCAAGGTGTAGTCCTGCGGCAGGTTGATTTGGAGCGGCGCAACGATGCCGCCTTCGGCCACGCCATTCCCAAGGCCAGGCGCTGCCGAAGGAATTTTTACAAGAGGAATAATTGCCAGTGCGCAGCTCCCCCCGTCATTGCCAAAAATGTTGAATTTCGTCTTGACAAAAGTGTCGCCAAATCCGTGGCCGTTGCCGATCAGCGCGCCGGTCAGATTGCTGTGGGTCGCTGAGTTGAGGTAGCCGTTGAACTCGACCTCGAAGTCGATCGAGTTGGTCAGGCCGAGCTTGATTGTCGGGTCGGCGGTCAGATAGCTGATTGTGCCGGCGCCGAGATAGTTCGTGTGCGTGTAATTGAATAAATCGCTCTCATATTGGAAATGCCCTGCATCGACCGTGAAGGGCACCAGAGCCAGCGTCGGGCGCTCCGGCGTGAAGGGGCGCATCTGGTCATCAGGCGTGGGGTTGAACAGATTGTATCCACTCTTATCGGGCGCTGGCGCCGCTGCGGTTGTTTCCGGCGGGCTTTGGATTGGGACGTCCGTGGGCGCGGCATCCGCGGCATGAGCCAACGAGGCTGGAACCAGCGAAACTATGCTCGCGCAAATCGCGGCCGAGATACGTTTGCGCAACGTGGCCATGGACTGCTCCCCGTTTTGGCCGGGATGTGCGCCTTACCTCTGAAAGTAGCGGGTTGGCGACTCACCCAGTTAATACGTCGAAGACGAGCTTGGCATTCATGCCAATGATCGCGACCGCAATCAAGCCTGCGATCACGCTTGTTGTCCAGGGCGCCACGAGCGCTCCCATCCGGCCGCGCGACGCGGTAAACCAAACCAGGGGAACAACCGCAAATGGCAGGGTGAGACTCAAAATAACTTGGCTCACGATAATCAGCTCGTTGGTGGCACTGCCGCCGCCGATAAGAATGACGGTAACCGCCGGCACGATGGCGATAAGCCTAGTTAACAGCCGCCTTGCCACGGGATTGAGCCTGATGTTGACAAAACCCTCCATGACGATCTGCCCGGCGAGGGTGGCGGTCAGGGTCGAGTTCAGGCCGCAAGCGATGAGGGAGATGGCGAAGAGCTTGGCGGCGAGCGTGCTGCCGAGCAGAGGCGCGATCAACCGGTAGGCGTCCGGCAATTCGGCGACCTCCGGGTGACCATGCGCGTGAAAAGCGGCGGCGGCAAGGATCAAAATCGATCCATTGATAAGGAGCGCGAAGAGAAGCGCGATCGTCGAATCGAGGATCGCGAGACGGATAGCGGATGATTTTTCAGCTTGGCTCGGACCGGCGGAGCGAGTCAGCACGATCCCCGAGTGCAGAAAGAGATTATGCGGCATGACCGTCGCGCCCAAAATCCCGAGCCCGAGATAGAGCATCGCCGGATTGGTGAGCAAGTCGCGGCTGGGCAGGAGAGCCTTGGCGACATCCGCCATGTCGGGCCTGGCGAGGACGAGTTCGATCGCGAAACAGGAAGCGATCAAGACGAGGAGCGCGACGACGAAAGCTTCGAGCTTCCGGAAACCAAAGCGCATGAAGGCGAGAACGAGCAAAGCGTCGAGCGAGGTCAAAACAACCCCGGCGCCGAGTGGCAAGCCGGTGAGCAGTTCAAGCCCGATCGCGGTGCCAATGACTTCGGCGAGGTCGGTCGCGACGATCGCCAGCTCCATGACGAGCCAAAAGCCTAGCCTCACCGGGCGAGGAAAGGACTGGCCGCAATTCTGGGCAAGATCGCGCCCCGTCGCGAAGGCGAGCCGCGCCGAAAGGGCCTGCAACACTATGGCCATCAGGCTCGACAGAACCGCGACGAATAGTAGCGCCGTGCCGAAACGCGAGCCGCCGGCGAGCGCCGTCGCCCAATTGCCGGGGTCCATGTAGCCTGTCGCAACGAGATACCCCGGCCCCGCGAAAGATAGAAACCGGCGAAAAACCGGGCCGGTTTTTGGAACATGCACGCTGCCATACGCGGCGCCAAGCGAGCGCGAGACTCCTTGCGGGATGGTCTGGGCAGCGGACAGCGGCATTGGCTTCCTTTCAGGCGGCCGCCCACAACAGCGGCCTAATTAAAATTTACGAATGGCGCCTCGTGCAAAGTTTACAAAATCCACCTGGATCTTGACGGAATGGTTGGCGCCAACCGCTCCTTATGCTATAAGATGTAGCATAGGCTACAAAATAATCAAACACAAAAAATGCCTTGCATCTATTATTATCGAATTTCCCGCGTAGAGAGGATGCGCCCGTCGCCTGGCCAGAGGACTAACGTTACATGATCAAAAAGGGGACGAATGGGCTGCCGCTGGCCGAGCTGCCAGTCGAGGCGGTGCAGGCCCGGCGCTTTGAGAAGGCGCGTTTGGCGCAGGCGGCGGCGGTCCTCGAGGATTATGTCGAGCTGATCGACGATCTGTTGGCGAGCGGCGGCGAGGCGCGTCCGACGGATATCGCCCACCGGCTGGGAGTGACGCACGCGACGGCGATTAAAACGATCGCCCGCCTGAAACGAGAAGGGCTTGCCACTTCGAAACTCTACCGGGGCGTGTTCCTGACGCCCGAGGGGCACAACCTCGCCGAACGTGTTCGCTCCCGGCATCGGCTCGTTGTCGATGTTCTGCGCGCCGTCGGCGTGCCGGAACAATGCGCGGAACTCGACGCCGAGGGCATGGAACATCATGTGTCCGATGTCGCGCTTGCCGCCTTTGCGCGGTTTCTGAAGCGCGACAGCAGTTTGCCATGAGGATGGCCCGGCTCGAGGCCAAGCCCGAGCGCAAGGGACGCGGAGTTAGTGGACCCCAGCATTTCTTTTCGATCGGAGGACCTTGACCGGGAAACGCTCGAAGCCGCCGGACGGAACGAAAAAATGCGGCACTTCGCGGAAAACCGCTCGCCAAAGGAAAAAAATTGTGGTTTTGATGTCACAGAGCCTGACAAGTTTACTTTGACTTGGCGTATTAAGAAGAAGCTGCTTTTTTAGTCTTTGGGAACTTGCTAAGGTACAACTTGAGGTCAAACCTCATTTGTCCGGCACCAATTGCACGGGCAAGGCGTGACAGGAATTTTCGCCCGCTTCCCCGCGTGGCATTGTTCGGCGGTACAGTATTCCCCCAATCAGACGTTTAGCCGGCAGCTCCGGAACCATGTTCAATGGAAAATCGCGTATTTGATAAAGCCAGGCTTCCCAGCCGGCACGTAACAGAAGGCCCAACGCGCGCGCCGCACCGTTCCTATCTCTACGCAATGGGGCTCACGCGCGACCAGATACATCAGCCTCTCGTCGGCGTAGTATCCTGCTGGAACGAAGCTGCCCCTTGCAACATCTCTCTGATGCGCCAAGCCCAGGCGGTGAAGAAGGGTGTCGCTTCGGCGGGCGGCACGCCGCGCGAATTTTGCACCATCACGGTAACCGACGGAATCGCGATGGGCCACGAGGGGATGAAATCCTCGCTTGTGTCGCGCGAGGTGATCGCCGATTCGGTCGAGCTTACCATGCGCGGCCATTGTTACGATGCGCTCGTCGGCGTCGCCGGCTGCGACAAGTCGCTGCCCGGCATGATGATGGCCATGCTGCGTCTCAACGTGCCCTCGATTTTCATCTACGGCGGTTCGATCTTGCCCGGAACTTTCAAGGGACGGCAGGTTACCGTTCAAGATCTTTTCGAAGCAGTCGGCCAATATTCGGTCGGGGACATGTCGGCCGAGGACTTGGACACGCTTGAGACCGTCGCCTGTCCTTCGGCCGGCGCCTGTGGCGCGCAGTTCACCGCCAATACGATGGCCACCGTTTCGGAGGCGATCGGCCTCGCTTTACCCTATTCGGCCGGGGCGCCGGCTCCCTACGAAATCCGCGACCGCTTCTGCGCCTTAGCGGGCGAGATGGTCATGGAGCTTTTGGCGCGCAGGCTTCGTCCGCGCGACATCGTCACCCGCGAGGCGCTCGAAAACGCCGCGACCGTTGTGGCCGCTTCCGGCGGCTCGACGAATGCCGCGTTGCATCTCCCGGCAATCGCCAATGAATGCGGGATCTCCTTCGATCTTTTTGACGTCGCCGAAATCTTTCGCCGGACACCCTATATCGCCGACCTGAAGCCGAGCGGCAAATATGTCGCCAAGGATATGTTCGAGGCGGGCGGGGTACCGCTCCTTATGAAGACACTCCTCGATCACGGTTTCTTGCACGGCGGCTGCATGACGGTCACCGGCCGGACAATCGCCGAAAATCTCGAGAAAGTCGCGTGGAACCCTGACCAGGACGTTGTCTGGCCGGCCGATAAGCCAATCACCGCCACCAGCGGTGTCGTTGGTCTAAAGGGGAGCCTCGCACCCGAGGGGGCGATCGTAAAGATCGCGGGCATGCCGGAATCGGCGCTGACATTCAAGGGTCCGGCGCTTTGCTTCGACAACGAAGAAGCTTGTTTTGAGGCGGTGACGAAGCGCCGCTATGCGGAAGGATGCGTTTTCGTGATCCGCTATGAAGGTCCGCGCGGGGGACCCGGCATGCGCGAAATGTTGGCGACCACGGCTGCGCTTTACGGCCAAGGTATGGGATCCAAGGTTGCGCTTGTCACCGACGGGCGCTTTTCCGGCGCGACGCGTGGTTTTTGCGTGGGCCATGTTGGGCCGGAGGCTGCCGTTGGCGGCCCAATCGCGCTGGTGCGCGACGGCGACATAATCGAGATCGACGCAAAAAAAGGAACCATTAACCTCCAATTGGGGGATGCGGAATTAGAAAAAAGGAAAAAAGATTGGCAACCGCGTAAAACTAATTTCGGGTCTGGCGCGTTATGGAGATACGGCCAGATGGTCGGTCCTGCGGTGACTGGAGCCGTTACGCATCCTGGTGCGTCGAGTGAAACAAATGCCTATGCAGACGTTTAGCCGTATTTCCGGGGTCCTGCTTTTCGGGCTGGCGGCCTGCTTGCCAAGTTCCCGAATAGACGCGTTCGAGGCAACCGATGGCGCGGCGGTTGAAAAGGCGCCGCTCCAGGCGTTCGCGACGCCGCGGGCTGCGTTGCGGGCGGGTCTCGAAGGGTTTCGTTCAGGCGATGCCACCTCCGCGATCGAGGCCTTGAAATATGCCGCGGCGGGAGGCGAATTGCTGGCGCAATGGAAACTCGCCAAAATTTATGCTAATGGCGACGACGGCGTGCCGCGCGACGATATCAAGGCATATGACTATTTCGCGCAAATTGTTGCGAATTACGATGACGACGACCCTAACCGGCGCGATCTCGCGGTCGTGTCGAGCGCGTTGGTCTCGCTTGGGATCTACAATCTGAACGGAATAGCCAACAGCAAGGTCGCCGCCGATCCCCAGCGGGCGCTCGAGCTGTTCCAATTGGCCGCGACGAATTTCGGCGATGCGAACGCGCAGTATAATTTGGCGCGGATGCACCTCGACGGCGCCGGCGTCGGCAAGGACAGCCGGGAAGCAATCCGCTGGCTATTTCTCGCCGCGGATAAAGGGCACCTCCAAGCGGAGGCTCTGCTTGGCCAAATGCTTTTCGCTGGCAACGAAGGTGTTCAGCCACAGCGGGGGCGCGGCCTCATGTGGCTGACCTTAGCGCGGGAAGCCGCGATCGATTCCAAAAAGGATAAATGGATCATCGATCTCTATGACAAAGCGGTAGCGTCGGCCAACGACGGAGACCGGCAGGATGCGCTCGCTTATCTCGAAGATCATCTGAAGCGGCGCAATTAACCTCGCGCAGTTCGCGCGCGGCTAATGACGCAGGGGTGTGTGGCGTGCTCGGCCAACTCAAACCGGCTCGTGCACAAAATCCATGTCACGCACACCGCTTCCGCCAATCGCTGGTTTGCCTCGATTGTTTCAGCGATGGCATCGCTCACGCCAAGGCCATAGAGCGGCGTTGCGTAAGGCGGGATCATCGCAGCCAGGCTTTTAGCCGCCGCATCGCTTCAATTATGTCGCGTTCCGGTCCGGCAAACGAGAGCCTCGTCGCCGAGGTGCCGCGGCGGCGGTCGAAATCCAAACCTGGCGTCGTCGCAATTCCTGTCGAGTCGAGCAGTTTGGCGCAAAACTCAGCCGAGTCGTCGCTGAACCGCGAAATATCCACGTAGAGATAAAAGGCGCCATCGGCGGGCAGGAAATCAACCCCCGTGCCGGGCAATTCGTTGAGGAGAATTTCGCGGTTTCTGGCATAGCCCGCGCGCACGGCTTCGAGCTCCTCTTGCGCATCGAAAACGGCTTCCGCGCCGATCTGGCTTAAGAAGGGGACCGAGATGGACAGGTTTTGCTGCAGCCGTTCGATGGGGCGAACAAGATGCTCCGGCACCACCAGCCAGCCGATGCGCCAGCCGGTCATGCAGAAATATTTGGAGAAGGAGTTTGCGACAACGGCGTTCGCCGAAAATTTGAGCGCCGTCTCGGCCGGCCCGCCGTAAGTCAGACCATGATAAACCTCGTCGGAAATGAACGCGATGCAAAGCCGGTCGCAGGTCTCGCAAACGTCTTGCAAGGCTCCGGAGCGCATCATTGCCCCGGTCGGATTGGCCGGGCTCATCAGCAAGATTCCGTCGAGCTTCTTTCTTAAATGCTCGGCCTCGATCATTTCCGCGGTCACGGTGAAGCGATCCGCGGGCGAAGTCTCGATTGTCACCGTTTCGATGCCAAAGGCTTCCAAAATGTTGCGGTACGCTGGGTAGCCAGGTGCTGCGACACCCACCCGCGCGCCCGCATCGAAAAGCGTGAGGAACGCCAGCGCGAAGCCGCCCGAGGAACCGGTCGTGACGACGATCCGCTCGGGAGGCACCTCGACGTTATAGCTATCGTGGTAATGCCGCGCGATCCGCGCGCGCAGGCTCGGGCGGCCGAGCGCCTCGGTATAACCGACCCGGCGGCCATCGAGCGCGGCAATGGCGGCTTCCCGCACGACGCGCGGCGGTGGCGCGGCGGGCTCACCGATTTCGAGATGAACAATGTCTTGCCCGTCGCGCTCCCGCTTCGTGGCGGAGGCAAGCACGTCCAAGGCCAAGAAAGGCGCGACATGGGATCTTTGGGACAGAGGAATCCTCGGCAGCGGCAGGTCCGCCCTAAACGAGTCTTCTACCATGATCCCGGTCTTTCCGGCCGCCTCGCGCCAAATTGCCGCCGTCTTGTAAAGCTCACCAAAATTGCGAATTGGCGGCCAACAAGACCCGCCGGGCACCCGGCAGTTTCTATTTCACCGGCGGTGCATTAAGATGCCGCACTTGAGTTCGGGAGGATCATTCATGTCTTGGCTGCGTCACGCGGTTTCTTGCATGCCCTTTGGCCATTCTTGCCACGGCGTTTGCCGTCGCGGCGGCTTGCGTGTGGCCGGCTTGGCGGCGCTGGCGCTTGGCCTTATCGCGATAGCTTTCTCTCCAGCGCGCGCGGAAAGCTTTTCCTCGGACCAAAAAGCCGAGATAGAGGCGATTATCAAGGATTATTTACTACAGAAACCTGAAATACTGCGCGAAGCGATCGACGTGCTCGAAGCCCGCGAGAAAGCGGCCGAGGCAAAGGCGCGCGAAAAAGTCGTATCGGATCCGTCCAGTACGCTTTTCAGCCCGGCCAATCAGGCAGTGATCGGCGATCCAGCGGGCAAGATCACTCTGATTGAGTTTTTCGACTATAATTGCGGTTACTGCAAACGCGCCTTGAGCGATCTCGCGCGTCTCATGAAGGACAACCCAGATCTCCGCGTCGTCTTGCGCGATTTTCCGATTCTTTCGCCGGGTTCCGTCGAGGCCGCGAAAATTGCCAACGCATTCCTGCGTCAGTTCCAGGGCGAAAAATTCTGGGAATTTCACCAAAAACTTCTCGGTTCGCGCGGCCCTGTCGGCAAAACAGAAGCTCTTGCCGTTGCCAAGGATCTCGACGCCGACATGGATAAATTGGCCAAGGACGCGGATTCGGCCAGTATAACGGCGGGGATCGAGGAATCGGAAAAGTTCGCCAAATCCCTGCAAGTGTCCGGCACGCCGACCTATGTAATCGGCGAGGACGTCGCCGTCGGCGCCGTCGGCTACGACGAATTGGAAGCCAAGATTGCCAATATTAAAAAATGCGGCAAGGCGATCTGTTCGTGAGGTTCGGCGTGGACGTGATGACCTTTTTGAAGACGGTGCCCGCGGTAATCGGCATCGCGGGCTTCCTCGCATACTTTATGCGCGCGCGAGCGCCGGACTCCGAGGATCAGCTCGTGTCTGTCGTGCAAAATGCGCGCAACATTTTTTTGCTCCTCGGGTGCGCGGCATTGATCCTGCTGAGCTGGTGGCTCATCTTCCGGCCTGAACCACCCGATCACGATACCGTCCCATCAAGCGAGTATTCTCTTGTCACTACGCGTTGTTCCATGATGGTAACTTGAGAGTTCGTAGCGTTCTTTAAATAGGTTTATTTGACTCCGAGCCGCCCGCGCCATTCTTTTGCCTTGTTGAGAATTATTATTGTGGTTTAATGAATACTGATTATCTTCACGGGTACATTGAATGGGCCGGAGCTTGCTCCTTGACGGTATTCTTGCGGAAGATGCTGATGCGGCGCGCGCGCATGTGTGGACATTCGATCACGCGACCGTCTTCGGTGAGATGCGTCGGCGCTTCCTGCCCGGAACGGGATCGGCTCCGAAAAACCCCATCCGCCACGCGCGGCGTGACGGTCTAATCCGGCCAATCGAACCGAATGATTGGCGGGCTGCCAAGCTGAGCAGAATTTTACGGCACCTCGATCTTCGCTTCGACGCCTCGCCCTCGGAAGCGGAACTCGTTGAACTCTGTTTGCAAGCCGAAGCGCGCGCGGTCGCTCTGTTGAAGCGCTTGCAGGGACGCGGAAATGCCAAAAAGGGAATAGAGCCATTCAGCGGCGACTCAGTCGTTGACCTGGCGCGCTTCGTTATGCGGCGAATGTTCGAGCAGCTCGATCAAAGTTTCGCTCTCAAACCCGTCGAAGAAAGAGAGCGGATCGCAACGGATATCGCGCAGCAGTTGGCCGATCTACCCGCAGATGTTCAAGAACGCATCTGGTCGGAAGCCGGTCTTGCCAATCTTTCCGCCGCAGCGCTTATGCGGACGGGTTCGATTGCCGCTGTCGGTGGCGCCATGGTTGGAACAGTAAGTCTTGCCGGCTTCGCGGCCTATACCACTGTCACATCAATCATTCATGCTACCGCGCTTGTAATAGGCTTGACGCTGCCGTTTGGCTTCTACACGTTCGCGACCTCCTCACTTGCCTTCTTAGCAAACCCGTTTGTCGTGGGAGGCGTCGCAATCGTTGGTGGACGCTTCGCGATCAAACGAGCGAACAGACAAATGCGTGACCGGCTTGTACCCGTCTTGGTGGCGAGCGCTGTAATCGCGGCCACCGATGCGAATGTTCAAACGATCCGCCCAGCCATTATCGCAAAAAAATTGGCGGCGGCTTCGGCTTCCCGGGTGACCGCCGACCCTCGGCTTCGCGCCCGGATCGAGCGCACCTTTCCTGCCCTTCCCAAGGCGACCTGAGGCGGATTCATGGAAGACATTGCGGAGATCCTGCGCCGTCCGGCAAATCCAGCATCTGCCGGGGGGCGTGTCGCCGCGCCAGCGATAAGGACGAATTCGCATTTGGTGCAATGACGCTCGGCGATATCGTTTACGACCGTTTCAGCATTGACCCATCCGCGCTTCAGGCATTCGAGTTGTTAGTCAAGCCAAGAACCGAGGACATCTATAAGCTTGCAACATGGTCGCACCACATCATTGATGCGCCCTCAGTTACCTTGGAAGGAAGGATGAACTGGCTTCAGGGGCATGTTTTCGAGCATATGGCGGCAATGACGCTGCGCCAATCTGGCAAAGTGGTCGAATTTCCCGCCACGGAAAATAACCCAGGCTGGGATTTTTTGGTGAACGGCGAGAAAGTTCAGGCAAAGTGCGGGATAAATCCGCGCCTCGTAACCGACCATTTGAATAAGTACCCTGATATACAGCGCGTCGTTGTGGACCAAGATTTGGCGGAGCACTTCGCGGGCAATGATTACATCACGGCGATGCACGGCATAACACGCGATACGGTGCGGGCTACGACCGAGCATAGTCTGAACTCTGCGGCCGACATGCTCGATCTGCATCTCGGTCATTTTGTGCCAGCCTTATCCATCGCGCGAAACGCCTACCATGTTTGGCGCGGCAATACGGACTGGCGTGCGTTGGGTGAGAATGTTTCCGTCGATGCCGCCGGGCGTTTCATTGGCGCGACGGCGGCTGGACATGCAATTGGAGTGTCTATCCTGGCGCTTGGGCTTGGCGGGTGGCCAGCTATTTTATTGCCTGTCTTTGCTGCCTCGGGCGGCTATCGAGGTGGCAGGGTTCTCTCAGATTTGGTGAAAAGACGCCTCTTTCTAAGGACGGAACATGCGGCGCTCCATGATGCCCTCGCCGGATGGTGCGAGGGTGCCGCCCGTGTTCTCTCTGTGATGCTGAGCCAAGCGCAAAAAGCGGAGGAGCGCATTGCGGCGGCCCGCGAGCGAAGCCATCCCGGCTATCAAGTTATGTTCGACGATTGGCGGGAGCGTCTCGCCAGCGAGCAAGGTTTTCGCCGCCTTCACCTGGAGCGATTTACGCGCGGCGTCTCTGATCCTTGGTCGTTTGATGACGGATCTGGACCTCTCGAGTCCTGCGCGGCGGCGATGGTCGCGGCTTCCCGCGCTGGGCTTCTTCCCGCGGACCTCAGTCCCGAAAGAAAGACTCTCATCGCCAGAATTACTGACTATGCGGACGGCCTCCGGCGCCGACTGTTATCAGCTTAACGTGGAGCGCGCGGAGCTTCACGGCGATTAGCAGCCGTTAAACCGCGCCAAGGCCCAAAGTGGAAGGTTTACTTTCCAGGCAAAACGAAGGATAGTTCGCGTGTATGATAGGATCTTTTGCCGCAGCTCGCAGCCGCACGGGAGCAATGAAATGATCGACCGCCGGTTCTTTGCTAGCGAACTCTTTGCTTTCGGCCTCTCGGCGGCAGTTCTTCCCATCGCCTTTGGCTCGCGATCCTTCGCGGGAGCGCTCGCCACCCTCGACAAGGATAACGACGGCTCACTTGATCTCGCCGAGGTCAAGGATGCCGCTGCAAGCGTGTTCGATAAGCTCGACAAGGATAGCGACGCCACGCTCGATCGCAAGGAGACCGGCGGACGGATCGGCAAGGAGGATTTCAAGGAGGCCGACCCGGATCATGATGCAACCTTGACGAAGGAGGAATACCTCGGCCTTGTCGAAAAGCTATTCAACGCCGCGGATGCCGACAAGGATGGAACCCTTACCGCGAAGGACCTTCACTCAAAGGCGGGGCGCGCGCTCTTGCGTTTGATCCATTAGGGATCTGTCCCGGCGTCCGCCGGACCGCAAGATTGCACAAGAGCCGTACCCACAAAGGGTGCCGCACAGTCGAAACAAATTGGCGACAGAGTTGTGGCTGTCACGGACAGTATTTCTCGATAAAATCGTCCGCTAGAAGCTGGTGGCCGCGAGGACTGTAGTGAATGTCCCCCCAAATGAACAAGCTTCTCACGAAGTCCGGATCTTTTTCCTTGTAGCGAAAGAAGGCGGGAAAATGATCGAAGAATTGCTTGCATTTTCCAGCACACCAGTCGCGCCAAATCTGAGCTTGCCGTGAATTGTCGGTATCGTAGAGCAACTGTTGCGGCCATGGATAGACACCGACCGACAACGCGATTCCATGCGCGGAAAGGAGTTCGTGCAGCCGGTCCATTTGCCAACGCGCCTTGACGATCGCGCCCTCGACTCCTAGCGAGCCGAAACAGGTGGGGGCGTTGTCATATGTCCAGGCGCCGCGCCCCCACTCGCGGCTGTAAGCGAAATCACCATGCGAAAAAAATTCGAAAGTGGCGCGGTTGATCACATAGCGCAGCTTCGCTGATTCGTAATATTGATAAACGAAATCGGCGATATAAAAAATCTTCTGCCAGCTGGCCTTTCCCGGCAAAAACGCCGCCGAGCATTTGTCTGTATGCATTTGCAGCACACCTTTTTCATCGTAATAATATGTGCTGGCCTCGTCCTGCATGTCCGAAATGTCGACATAGACGATGGCCTCGTCGAATTTGAGGCCGGCGCCGATATAGTATTTGAGCTTCTCGTAGTAAGCGGATGGCGCATAGGACTCTACAGCGGCGTTGAGAATGTCGGCTTCGGGGACGGCGCGTGCGATGCGGCCTACGAAGGTTTCTTCGTAGGCGACGCCTATGCCTTCCGTGACGGAATCGCCCATGAACAGAATCCGCTTACGGCCGGCGTCCAGCGGGACGTCCCTGACGGAGGCGTCGCGAAAGCCGAGCGAATTGGTGAAAACCGGGTACTTTCTGCCCATCCACCAGTCGTAACCGGCGAAATTCGACTTCAGCGTATGGGTGTACGCCGGGTCGCGAATTCTGAGCGGAGACTTGGGGAAGAGCGGATTGGACCCGCTAGATACGACATGAAGAACGGCTTCAGTCAAAATATAAAGGCCAACCAGCACAGCGAGATTAACGACAATAATTTTCGGCAGGCGGCGCATGGGTATCCAATTTTCCGAGGCATCGCGGTCTCTTCTTGTCCAGCAAACATGGCGAGAGCGCGGCGGTTCAAGTCCGGGGCGGCTTGATAGGATGTTTAGGACGCTGAGCCAGACATGAGACGCGATGCTAGAATTTATATCTCTTCCGATATGTCTTTTCGCTACCCACCAGGCCCGACCAGTTTCTGCTGCAGCGCGCGCTCACTGAAGCATTGAAAACAATCTGCTTTACCTGTCCTGGTTGTTTTTTTCCTCCAGCCGCGCCTTGAGTGGAAGCAATTTCGCAAAAGGCGAGTCCGGGTCCGGCGGCCGCTCGGTGAGCTTCTTCTCCCTGGCACTCAACCCTCTTTCCCTAAGCTCGCCCGCGCCGCCGCGGTGCTGCTCTCCCGCCGGCTTGCGGCCACGCTGGCCACCGAAGCGCGGCCTCTGCTCGCCTCCCCCTCGCTCGCCGCCTTCCTTGCGGCGATCTTGGATTGCGTTCCGCTGGAGGCGCACTTCCGCAAGCGCCTCCTTTCCCGCCCCTTCGCCAGCAGGTGGTTCGGCTGCCGCCGTCCCGTTAGGGACCGCCATCGGCACGGCAGTTTCCAGTGTGGCGGTAGCGCAAGCCACGGGCGTTCCTTCGCGCCGCTCGAAATGCCTTTTGTGCGTCCGCGTCTCGAGCCTGCGCGCGTGATGATGCGGCCGGTGCGGCCGCCAGATTTCAATCAAGGACTCTTCGACCGTCAACGGCTCCGGGGAACATTTTGCCTCGCCTGTTTCCGCGGCACCGGATTCGCTCGTCTCGGCTCCACTTGCGCCCGCCGGGCTCGCTCCCGAGAGCACAGCCGGGCCCGCCAGGCCCGAAGTAGCGGCATCCGGGTTCGCGGCTGGCCTGGTCACGGCATCGCCCGCCGGTTCGGCCGCCTGCTCCGTCACGTGCCCATTCGGGCCAGCCTCCACACTGCACTCCGGGGTTGGCTCAAGTCCGGCTGCGTGCGGTGCAAGCGGTTGGGCCACGGCGAGCAAAGGGACCGTGATCGCCGGACCCTTCCTGTGCTCAGACACATAGCCAAGCGCCCGGAGTATCGAGGCGAAGCTATCGCCAGAACAGCCGGCAAGCGAGGTCATCGCGACTGTGACAACAAAGCCATCGCCATCGGCCGCGCCCGGCGGCGGATCGCCCGGACTGACGCCAGGCCGGTAGCTTACCGCCGGACGAATCAAATCGGCGAGGCGCTCCAAAATATCAACGCGCACCGCCCGATCCTCGCAAACACGGAATCCGGCCGCCCGGTACAAATTCCTTTGAACATCCTTGCCGGCGGCCAAAGAGGTGCGGCCGGAAGCGGCGAGATGAAGGACGTCGTCGAGGCCTTTGACCGCGTCGCCGCTAAAATGCTTCAAGGCATAAAGCTGCGCGGCGAGGGCGCGCGGGGCGGGCTTTATCAGATTTGGCAGATAGAGATGGTAGGCGCCAAAGCGGACGCCGAATTTCCGCAGCGCGGCCCGGGCGTCCTGGGAGAGGCTCTTCACTTCGTCGGCCACCCGCGCGCGATCGAGAACGCCGAGGGATTCGGCGGTTTGAAACGCAATTCCGCGCGCGATACCATCGAGCCCCTCGCCTTTTTCGAGATCGGCAAGGGGCCCGAGAAGCTTTGCGACATGCTGAGCAAGCCAAACCTCGAGCCGCCGTTGGACCATCGCGAGCGCCTGGCCGGTTAATTGTTCGTCCGCCAAAATCGATACGCGCGGTTCGAGCACATGCGCGCCCGCGCAGATCTGGCCGATAGGCTCGCCGAGCCAGCGGATGATTCCGTCATAGGCAAGGATGAAAGCTTCGTCGACGGCCTCGCTCACCCGTACCGCACGGCCCTCGATTTCACTCGCCAAGGCCTTTTGCGCGGCGGCGTTCAGAGCCTTCGCGGCTTCGCCCGCCGCCGCCGGGTCGGCCGTGAAGCGAAATCCACTGAGCTGGCCGACGTGCTGGCCCTCGACCAAAACGTCACCCTTCGGGGTGACCTCGGCCTCCAACATGGCGTTCTCCCTTAGGCGGCGCATGAGAACGCTCGTCCTGCGGTCAACGAACCTTTGGGCGAGACGTTCATGCAAGGCGTCCGACAATCTGTCCTCTACCCGACGCGCGGCATTCTGCCAATGGGCGGGATCGCGCAACCAGCCGGAGCGATTGGCGATGAAGGTCCAGGTTCGTATCTCGGCGAGCCGCGCCGACAATGTGTCGAGATCGCCGTCGACGCGGTCTTGCGCCGCGACATGACGGGCAAACCAATCGTCCGGGATTTGACCCGCACGCACGACATAGCCGAAGACCGAAAGCACGAGTTCAGCATGCGCCGCGGGCGACAGCTTACGGTAATCAGGGATTTGGCAGCATTCCCAGAGGCGCGCAATATCGGCCCTGGTCTTTGCCGCACGCACAACTTGTTCGTCGCGGCAGGCAACGTCGAGTACCATCTGATCTTCGGCAAGCGGCGCTCTGATGAGGCCCTGCCCTTTTGGTAAAATATCGAGCGAGGCGGCGAGACCGGCAAGCGAGGAAAAATCGAGGTCCGTATTGCGCCATTGAAGCATCTGCACCGGATCGAAGCGATGTTCCTCCAGCGCCTCGACGAGTCCGGCGTCGAAGGGCGCGCAGCGCCCGGTCGTGCCAAAAGTCCCGTCGCGAAGGTGGCGGCCCGCGCGGCCAGCGATCTGTCCAAATTCGGCGGGCGTCAGGCGTCGGTGCTGCCAGCCGTCGAACTTCCGGGCGGCCGCGAAGGCGATGTGATCGACGTCGAGATTGAGCCCCATTCCGATAGCGTCGGTGGCAACGATGTAATCAACGTCGCCGTTTTGATACATGTCCACTTGGGCATTGCGGGTGCGCGGCGAGAGTGCGCCAAGGACGACGGCTGCGCCGCCGCGCTGGCGCCTGATCCATTCGGCGATCGCATAGACGTCTTCGACGGAAAAGGCGACGATCGCGCTGCGGCGCGGCAGGCGGGTCATTTTCTTGTCACCCGCGAAACTCAGCCTGGAAAGGCGCGGGCGGGAAAAAATCCGGGCGCCGGGCAAAAGACCGCGCACGGCAGCGTGCATGGTCGCGGACCCGATCAGTAAGGTCTCGTCGCGCCCACGCCAGTGCAGCAGCCGGTCGGTGAAGACATGGCCGCGGTCGAGATCGGCGCCCAGCTGAATTTCGTCCACCGCCACGAAAGCGAGGTCGAGGCCACGCGGCATCGCCTCGACGGTCGAGACCCAGTAACGTGGCGATTCCGGCTTGATTTTTTCTTCGCCGGTGATGAGCGCGACCGCAGCCGTGCCGACCTTTTCGACCGCGCGGTTATAGACCTCGCGCGCGAGCAGCCGCAGCGGCAGGCCGATCATCCCGCTGGAATGGGAAAGCATCCGTTCGATCGCGTAATGCGTCTTGCCGGTATTGGTCGGCCCGAGCAGCACGGTCACGCCGCGCGCGCGGTCCAGCGGACAGACTTTGGTGGCCGGAAAGGAAATGTTCATTGGTTAACCGGCGCAGGAAAAGGATCGGGTGCGTGCCGCAGCAGTGATCGCTCGTGGTCATCCGGCTGCGCCACACGGCGAGATCGGACTGGAAGGGCTTACTTTTTGGTTCCCCGCCGCTCAGGCGATAGGCAGCGATTGAAACGGCTGCATGCCGGAAGGACGCTTTTCGCGCGCACCTCCCATCTCGGGCGCTCTGTATCACATCGGAGCATTTGTGTATCACAATGGGGCCGCAGCGGGCAGTATTGTTTACGGTTCGAACAGGAGACGAACGAATCGCGCCCGAATCGCTGTCCTGCCGTAAATCCTTGTTTGTTCACCACAAGATATCGAAGAAAAGCGCAACCGAACCAATACCAGTTGTAAAACCTGAGATCGCGCGCGAAACGTCAAGCCTTTTTTCTGCGAGATATGGGCAGACTCACAACTCTTTTCCTGTCAACCGCCAAAATGCAATTTTTGTGACGGGGAAAAAGCTGGGAATCCTGGCCGCAGTCTAGCCTTCGAAATAATGCCGCAGGATCCGGTCGCGATATCCGGTGAGGTTGGGGTGGCGCTCCGCGGCGGTGCGGACCGGCGAGTCGAACACCGGCACGAGGAGGCTCGCGACGAAGGCGAAGACCGTCGCATCCGCAGCGCAGGGCTTTTCGCCCATCAAAAAAGGCTTGTCCCCGATAAGCGTGGCCAGGGCATCGAGGTCGGCAATCGCGAGGTCATCTTGCTCGTCTGCGGTATGCCGTCCAAAGCCTTGAAAATTCAAAATTTTCGCGATCTTACGGCGAATCAGGCGCTGTATCACCGGCCGGAACGGCATCGCAACCCGTTCGAAGAATTGGGCCGGACCCTTGGCGAAATTGGCGTCATCGAGCCACCGCGTCGCCACCAAAGCAAAATAAAGATGTTCCTCGCACATTTTTTCGATAGCCCAGGCCTGTGCCCTCTGCTCCCGCGTGAGCCCGGCATCGAAATCGAAGCCGTATTTTTTTTCGATGTGAAAGCGAATGAAGGTCGAATCAGCGACGATCTCGTCATCGTCTTTGATGTAAGGCAGCTTGCCTTTTGGCGCCCTGCCATACCCGCCGCGATCTTCGTTGTACTCAAGGCCAGCGAATTTCAAGAGCAGCATCGCTTTGATAACAAAAGGACTTGCATCTGGAAGCCCGAAATAGGGCCCAAATGTGTATAGCGTGATCATGGCAGTGGGTTCCGTCTCGGATATGATGCCGCGCCGCCGCTCCATCAATGGGAGGTGGTAGCCGTCAGGCCTGAGGGCTCGACCGAAAATTCGACTGCGTCGATGACGGCGGCGCCGGCCAAGGTCATCAATGCGACATGGAAGGGCACGACGACATGCGCCCTTTCGATGGGCGCGAGCCAAGCCTCGATGTCCTTGTTTTCGGCCATGAATTTTGTCGATTTGGAGTCCCGCTTGTGACCGGCGACGGGCGTGTAGCGGGCGGCGCAGACCGAAACGGGACCAGAGTATCCGTCGACGTCCACGTCTTTTGTGCCAACATAGTGGAGGGTAACATCGAACCGGACATAGCCGTCGTAGACGGGGATCGTCCGGTTGCACGCAGCGGGACCAACCAGAGGTTGACCCTCGGGAACCGCCATGATCAGGGCGGTCGCCGGATCGAGAATGTTGCGCTTGTTTGCCGGGGTGACCGGCACTCTTCCTTCCTTGTCTTCGAAAGGCGGAACGATCTCCACGGCCTTGACGGTTCCGGCATCGAGCGACATGCGCACCGTCCGGGTTCCTTGGGAACTGGCGGACGTCGTCGCATAGGTGGAAGGCGCAGCGCCGCCTCTGTGCATCGCGCCGGTCGCGGCGAGCGCGAGCTTGACATTTGTGACCATCGCCGCGACGCCGGTCAGCTTGGCATTGAGATCGATCTTGTAGGTTGCTGGGCCAAGCGACCCCGCTGCCACCGCCTCCCCAATGGGAAAGCCGATGAGGCTCACCGTATAGCGCGCCCGGAAGTCATCGGCGCGAACCGAAGCGATACCATGGCCGGCAATCAGCGCCCAAACAACACCAAATTTTAGGACCGTCGCGCGGGCGTTCCTCTTGAGATCATGCATTTCAGCATCCGCGATCAGCAAACAGAATTTAGAACACCTCATAAATTCGCCGCTTTCATGACTCGAAAGCCAACGAATCGCATAGTCCGAAAAGGCATCATATCAGGATCGCGGGCAAACGCCATTGCCACTCCGGAAGAGTCCGTGCAGGGTTGGTTCCGCGCCGGAGCGATGCTTTTTGCATATGCTTGCTTTACAAGGTTGGATTTGGGCTATTGTCCGGTTTGGAGCGCCAGGGAATTGCCGGCGCCGTCGCGAAAGGATCTTTAAGTGCCAAACATAGGTTGGGGACACGGCTTACTTGTTCTTGCGGCGAGTCTATTTGTCTGCACGGGCGCACGGGCGGGTGCGCCAGACGACGCGGCTGGCCGTTACGTCATCCTGCGCGACGGCGGCAAGGATACGGGATGCATGCTAACCTTGGAATCGCAAGGAAAGGCGCCGGGCCGAAAAAAGGCTTCTCTCGCTCCCGGTTGCCGGGACCAGGGGATCGTGATTTTCGATCCGGCCGGCTGGCAAATCGTCAACGGCCGCCTCATGTTGATAGCGCGCAAAGGGCATAAAACCTCCCTCGACGCGCAAGCGGACGGCACCTGGAAAAAAGACCCAAAGGAAGGCAAGAGCCTTACCTTGAAAAAATTGTAACGGATATTTGGATTTTTCAGCCGCCGCGGCCCGTTTCGGGGATGGTGGCGTTGAACCGGTGTCCAAAATTTCAAATGTTCAAATTCAAGAAAGGCGTGGCGGCCCGAACTTGCCGCCACGCCTCCGTAAATTGGCATTATGCGGGCTTTTGCCCTCAGCCCTCGACCACGGTTTTTTTCGGGCCACCATGCGAGGCATGCCCCCCCTTGCGGCCGGCCTCGGAGGCAAGCGTGTGGTTGCGCGAAAAGCTGCGCTTGTTCGGATTGACGCTTTGACCACCCTTGCGCCCAGCTTCGGCCGCCAACGCCGGGTTTTGCGAAAAACTCCGCTTTTCGTGCGGCACACTCTCGCCGCCCTTGCGCGCGATCGCCCGCTGTTTCTCGGGATCCATGGAGGCGAATCCACGCGTCGAAACCGGAGATTTCTTGGAAGATTCCATTGGAGCGCTCATCGTTCCTCTCTCAAAAGTGACTGTGTATCTTGATATAGGTAATGTTTGGCAGCGGTAAAGGTTGCCAACTCAGTTTCAAGTTCGCGTGACCAGTTTGGCCGAGGCCCTGCTTAACCCGTCCGAGGTCTTCGTGCGCGTAGCGGTGCCTGCTTCAAATAGCGGGCGTATCGGTCGAACCCGGCTACCCTAGGATGGAATTATAACGGCGGGGTGAACAGGAAGCCTAATGCCTTATCAATGCAATGCCGGCGGGACGCATTATGTCTTTGCGGATTTGCGGATGCTCCTGGCACGCGCCTCGCCGGATCGCGCGGGCGACCGCCTCGCCGGTCTTGCCGCGGCAAGCGGGCAAGAGCGCGTCGCCGCGCGCATGGCCTTGGCCGATTTGCCACTTGCACGCATTCTCGACGAGCCCCTGGTGCCTTATGAGGCGGACGAGGTGACACGGCTCATCCTCGATACCCATGACAAGCAGGCGTTTGCGCCGGTCGCCGCGATGACCACTGGGGATTTTCGCGATTTTCTCCTGTCCGACGCGGCAACCCCCGAAACGCTGGCCCGGCTTGCGCCCGGCATCACGCCGGAAATGGCGGCGGGAGTGTCGAAACTGATGCGTAACCAGGATTTGATCGCCGTTGCCAAGAAGATCTCGGTGGTCACGCGGTTTCGCACCACGATCGGTTTGCCAGGCTGCCTCTGCGTGCGCATCCAGCCCAATCACCCGGCCGACGATCTCGCGGGTATCGGCGCGGCCATTCTCGACGGCCTCATGTATGGCTGCGGCGACGCCTGCATCGGGATCAATCCGGCATCGGACAGCGCCAAACAGGCCATGTTGCTTCTCGAACGGATCGAGGAGCTGCGGCTGCGCTTCGATATTCCGGTGCAATCCTGCGTCCTCGCCCATGTAACGGCAACCATGCAAGTCATGGAGCGGGGAGGTCCGGTCGACCTGGTCTTTCAGTCAATCGCGGGATCCGAGGCGGCCAACCGTGCGTTCGGCGTGAACCTCGCGTTGCTCGACGAAGCCTATTCCGGTGTCCAGGCGCTGCACCGGGCGCCGCCTGGCGCCAACCTCATGTATTTCGAAACCGGACAGGGTGCGGCGCTGTCGGCACAAGCGCATCATGGCGTCGATCAACAAACAATGGAAGCCCGCGCCTATGCGGTGGCGCGCCGCTACGCGCCTTTGCTCGTCAATACGGTCGTGGGTTTTATCGGCCCGGAATACCTCTACGACGGCAAGGAGATCATCCGCGCCGGGCTCGAGGACCATTTCTGCGGCAAGCTGATGGGTCTGCCGATGGGCGCCGATGTTTGCTACACCAACCACGCCGAGGCGGATCAAGACGACATGGACAATCTGCTTACCCTTCTTTGCGCTGCCGGTTGCAACTACATCATGGGGGTTCCCGGCGCCGACGACATCATGCTCGGCTATCAATCGACCTCCTACCACGATGCGCTCTATGCGCGCGCGCTGCTGGGCTTGCGGCCAGCGCCGGAGTTCGAATCCTGGCTCAAGGCGTTCGGCATAATGGACGCCAATTCGCGGGTGCGGCCAAGCCTATCGGGAGGCGCCGCGCGCCTGCTCGCGGCGGCACCGCGATGACGTTGCCGCCCAGTGATTTCTGGGATTATTTGCGCGGCGCGACGCCCGCCCGCATCGCGCTTGGCCGTACCGGCGATGGCCTGCCCACGCGCCGCGTGCTCGAATTCGAACTTGCGCATGCCCGCGCCCGCGATGCGGTCAGGGCAAGTCTCGATCCTGCCGCGCTGATCGCGGAACTCGCGAAATGGCACCCCCTCCTCGTGCAAAGCGAGGCCGGGAATCCCGAGATTTATTTGCAGAGACCAGATCTTGGCCGCCGCCTCTCGCCGGACTCCGCGCGGGAGCTCTCGCCAGGGAAATATGATGCGACAATCGTCATCGCCGACGGGCTGTCCGCCGGCGCGGTACAAGCGCAAGCGGGGACGCTGTGCAAAATGCTGCTGGCGGCACAAAATTTCGCCTTTGCCGCTCCGGTCGTGGCGCTTCACGCGCGCGTCGCATTGGGCGACGAGATCGCGGCAAGGCAGGGCGCGGCCCTTGCCGTCGTGCTCATCGGCGAGCGTCCAGGCCTCTCCTCATTTGAAAGCATGGGCGCTTATATCACCTTTGACCCGAAGCCGGGCGTGACTAGGGACGCCGAGCGCAATTGCGTCTCGAATATCGGCGGCCATGGCCTTCCCTTGGACGCGGCGAGCCGGCGCATCTTCGCCATTATGGCGCTCGCCCGGACGATCCGGCGTACTGGGACGTTATTGAAGGAAGACGAAGCCCTTGCATTATTGTCTCCAGCGCCGGGGACGTTCAATCAGACCGTGTGACTTTCTTTTGATACGGCGTTTAGCCGTCCTCGACAATGAACTTATGACATAGGCAAGTTTTATGGATTGAGCGACCATGGCGCCAAGCAGAGATTCGCGGTTTCGCCAACGAACGGCGTTTGCGGTTATGGTTCTTCGCTTTGCTTTCTTCGCCGTTTGCAGTTTTGAGGCTGGCCGCGTTTTCGAAGGTCCCATTGGTGAGAAGAAGAACGTTTAGGATTTTTCATTGACGTTCGATGCCCCGGGGCAGCCGCCCTTTCCCTGTGTACATAACGCAAGCCACGCTCGCTAATCGCGAAACGTCCAGCTACCATCCAGCATGAACGAATCGCTTCGTGCATCCCGCGCGTTTCTCGGGGTCGAGCGCTCCGTGCTTGGGCGGCCGTGGCGCGGCCGGCTCGACGCAGGGGGCGAGGTGCTTGCGCTCGCCATCGCGCAAGTTCATGGAACGGGCGATCTCTTGTCCCGCGTTCTCGCCGGGCGTGGCGTGACACCAGACAATGCGCAAGATCATCTCGACCCAAAGCTGCAAAATCTTCTCCCCGACCCCTATTGCCTGATGGACATGGAGGCGGCGGCGCAACGAATCGCTTGGGCGGTCGAGCGACGCGAAACGGTCGCGATTTTTGGCGACTATGATGTCGATGGCGCCGCCGCCTCGGCACTGCTTCATGATTTTTTCGAGGCATGCGGGACGCCGTGCCTGATCCATATTCCCGACCGTGTTTTCGAAGGCTACGGCCCTAATGCCGAAGCGATCCAGAACCTCGCACGCGCGGGCGCGAAGCTTTTGATCACGGTGGATTGCGGGACGGCGAGCCATGCGCCGCTTGCCGAAGCCGCAAAGCTTGGCCTCGACCCAATCGTGCTCGATCACCATCAAGCGTCGGAAGTTTTGCCCGGCGCGATTGTCGTCAATCCGAACCGGCAAGACGATCTTTCGGGTCTCGGATATCT
Source organism: Methylocella sp. (assembly GCA_036560885.1). Lineage (GTDB taxonomy): Bacteria > Pseudomonadota > Alphaproteobacteria > Rhizobiales > Beijerinckiaceae > Methylocapsa. The sequence continues at coordinate 4,058 of DATBQJ010000150.1, read as the reverse complement.
TTGTGCCGCGGGCGTCGTTTTCATGACGCTCGTCGCAGTCCAACGCGAACTCCGCGAGCGCGGCTTTTTTCCGGCGTCGCGGCCGATGCCCGACCTTCTCGCCGGGCTCGATCTGGTGGCGCTTGCGACCGTCGCCGACGTCGCGCCATTGACCGGGCTAAACCGCGCCTTCGTTGCCAAGGGGCTCGCCTTGATGCGCGCGCGGGGACGTCCAGGTCTTAGAATCCTGTGCGACATCGCCGGCCTCAAGGGACCTCCAACCCCCTATCATCTCGGATTTCTGATCGGTCCGCGCATCAATGCCGGGGGACGAATCGGCGATCCCGCGCTTGGCGCCAGGCTTTTGAGCCTGACCGATCCGGTGGAAGCCTGGCGCATCGCTGAGGCACTCGACCGGCTCAATCGCGAGCGCCAGGAGCTTGAGCGCGTCACGCTCGAAGAAGCCGAAGCGCAGGCGCTTGATCGTCTCGCCATGGTAAGTTCCGCGGTGATCGTCACGGCCGGCGAAGGCTGGCATCCGGGCATTGCCGGGCTCGTCGCCTCGCGCCTCAAGGAGAAATTCCGGCGTCCCGCTTTTGCGATCGCGCTCGATGCGAACGGGATGGGCACCGGGTCCGGTCGCTCAATTCCCGGCGTTGATCTCGGCCGCGTGGTGCGGGCGGCGGCGGAGGCCGGGATCCTTGTCAAGGGAGGAGGTCACGCGATGGCGGCGGGGATTAGTGTCGTGCGGGAGCGGTTGACCGACCTTAAATGTTTCCTCGAAGAAAATCTCGCTGCGCCGGTTTCGGCTGCGCGGTCGGGTGAAGCCCTGTTGATCGACGCGGCGCTGACCGCGGCCGGCGCCAATCTCAGCTTGATGGCGGGCCTGGCACGCGGCGGCCCCTATGGCGCGGGCAATCCCGAACCGGTTTTCGCCTGGCCCGCCCACCGCCTCGCCGATGCCGCCGACATTGGCAACGGCCATGTGCGGCTGCGGGCGGTGGGGCGCGACGGCGCTAAGATAGACGGCATCGCGTTCCGCGCGGCGTCTGAGCCAATAGGCCGAGCGCTTCACGCCGCGCGGGGCAGCCTCGTTCATCTTGCCGGAACGCTGGCGAACGATAATTTCGGCGGCCGGGACAAGGTGCAATTGAGGCTGCTCGATATGGCCCCCGCGGACGGGCCATGTGAGCCGTAAACTTGCCAGCGCGGGCGGCGGCCTTTATATGTCCGCGCGGCCGAGGGAAGAGCCCGCCGCAACCCGCCGCCAAATTTCCGCGCCCATCGTCTAGCGGTCTAGGACGTCGCCCTTTCACGGCGAAAACAGGGGTTCGATTCCCCTTGGGCGCGCCAATGAATTCAATATGTTACAATAGAAGACGGGTTACCTGTCCAAGATTTGGCCAATATGTCAGCATGGATTTTGTATGAAGTGTGGCGCACAGTCCGCATTCACTGCGGCTGGCCTATTTCTCGCCTCGCTCGCGCAGCCATGCGGCGCCGATCCGGCGCCGGTTATTCACTATGCGCCGACGGAAAACCTCGAACATATCGACGTTGCGCTTATCGATGGCGCCCGGCACGAAATCGACATGGCGGCCTATGTTCTGACCGATTGGCCGGTCATGCAAGCGCTCACGCGTGCTGCCGATCGCGGCGTCAAGGTGCGCATCTATCTTGACGGGACTCAGCTCGCCGAGCGCGAGCCCGCGATGGTTTTCAATGACCTCAACGAGACGCCGGGTGTTGAGATTAGGATCAAGCGCAAGAATAGCGATCCGATGCACCTCAAGAGCTACTAAATTGATGGACGATTGCTCCGTACCGGCGCCGCGAACTTTTCCGCGTCGGGACTGAAGCGGCAGGACAATGACTTGATCGTGATAGAGAGCGCGGAAGCGGCGGCAAGCTTCAAACACAATTTTGATGCACGATTTGCGAGTGGCAATCCCTTGTCGCTTGGCGCGATGCAGTAAGCGTCTTGATGAAAGATCGTTGGACGGCGCCCCTCGAATCCGCCTGCATCGAGTTCGTCGCCGAGGAAAACGGCGGCGCTGGCGTCAGGCTGAAACTGGCAAAGTTGAAAGGAAAGCGGAAATGATGACGCGCCGGGCCAAAGGCGAGGAGACGCTTGCGGAGATTGCGCGCTTTTACAACGTTAATTTCAGGGAGCAACCGCTCCACAGCTTGGACGGAATTTCTCTAACCCGCTCATTCGTGTCCCAGTGGCCCGGCTCGGCCAGCCATGGCTCGCTCGGCGGGGGTAGGTCGTCGGCGTGACGTCGATGAACAGAGGCAAGAGATGGCACTGGTACGGAGTTTCAAGGAGCGGGTGCAGAAGCGGGTGGCCAGCGACCCCGCCTTCGGCGAAGCTCTGCTGCGCGAAGGCATCGTGGCGGCTGTCTGAGCACCACGGCACCGGATGTGCATCAAATATCTCGACCGATCATTCTACATCTTGACCCGCAGTCACGGACGATTTGTCCACAATCTTCGGGAGATTCTCGGCGAGTGCAAGCACAGTAGATGCGGCGCCGCGTGCGGCCATCCGACGGAAGTCATCTTGAAATTCGGCAATGCCGTTTGCCTGGTCGCCCTTCGTCTCCTTTAGGATTTTGAGGGCGTGCTCGTAGCCGAGCATCAGAATCCGCATGCCAAGTATGTATTTTTCGGTAACGACGTCGCGCGCCACATCACCGCGCGCACCAAGCCGGTACTTCATGTGATAAGCGTTATCGTAGTTAATCTTATACAGCACTCCATCTTTGCCGAGGTCCTCGACGATGCCGCCGTCGTTCTCCGTAAAGCCCTCGGGCCACGGCTGGGTTTCCTGCGTGCCAACAGGGTGGCCATCCTTCGTCAGCAGCACATAAATAGGAAGGCCGTGAGTCGGGGCGCTATCGCCTTCGCCCTCCTTGTCTCCCTTCTTGCCGGCCTTGACCTCGCCCTTCTTCTTCGTCGTCTTGGATTCCTTTTCCTCGTCGACGATCCTTATGCGCACTTGGTCCTCGACCGGCTGCGACATGGAAGGGTCCTGCAGTCCGACCTTGAGAACGATCTCGTCGCCGACCTTAATGGTACCCTCGACGGGATCGAGGTAGAGTGTAAGACGACCGTCGTGCAGCTGGGCGCGTATGCCGAAGCGGGCATAGAGGGACGGAGCGATTAACAGATTACCCCTGTTGTCGGCTCTCTGAAGATATCCGTTCTCGACATCGGTCCTTGCAGCAACGGGCCGCATCCGATTGATGGGCAACGCCACACCGTTCGCCTGGAGCTTCTCGTCAAACCGGAGGAAAGTGGGGCTGTATTTGCCTTGGAACGCGTCGTCGCCGGCAGCGCCGCCTTTTCCTTCACCGCCCGCCGAAGGCAGCGAGATGACAGGATCGCGATTTGTCAACAAGGCCGCGAGATTTCGATCGGCGGTCAGAAGCTTCTGGAATAGCTCGTTGCGTTCCGACTTCGCCGCCTGCTGCAGCTCCTCTCTCGCCACTTCATGCTGCAAGTCTTGGAGAGCCGCGGATTCCCTGATCGCGGCGGTCACGACCTCTTTGTAGCGTTCGCCGACAATAGTGTCGCGGGTGTGCTCGCGATCACCTTTCCATACCTCGTTGTGGGCTTCGAACGTCAGATCGCTTGCATTGACGATGATAACAACCCGGTCCTTAAGTGCCGGGAAACGGCAGGTTTGTGCGACATAGCCGCGAGTCTGTTTGAACTGAACCTGACCGTTCACGGCATGGAACACGCGGTTATTGGAGCTTCGGAGCCATCCCGGCAGGTTTCGCTTGAGCTTGATGGCTGAGATCGTAATCTGGCCAAGTTCTGGATAGGTGTTGTTCGAGACAGCGATCAGCGCAGTGCCGGCCGCCTCATCGTCGGCGTCATCCTCGCGAGGGGAGGTGTCATCTTCCTTTTGGGAATTGAGGAGAAGGAACTCCTTGCCGATCACGGCCTCCGCGGATCCATGTGCCGGCGCGGTAATCCATACGACAATGCCAAGGCGGAAAGCTTCATGAAAACGCTCAAAGTTGAGGCCGTATACCTCATGTCCTACGAAACCTTCGAGGACGTCACAG
>DATBQJ010000149.1:0-3458 GCA_036560885.1 Methylocella sp. | reverse complement strand
TACCGATGCCGTTTTTCGGTACCACGGCATTCGCGGCGCCCGGCCTTGGAATCATCGCCTCGGCCATCATGCTGGGGTTCGGCCTATGGTGGCTCTCCCGGGCCGAGGCCAAGGCGCGCAACAACGGCGAAGGTTACGGTGGGAACCCGGCTTTGGTGGAAGACGCAATTCTCGCCGTCAATGCGGCGGAAGATCTGATTGTCCGGGAGCGGGCGACGACTTCAGGCGCGTTCGATCCGGCTGAGATCGGCCACAGTGATCAAAGCGTGGAGGGGCCGCCGGTTGCCCTCGCCGTCTTGCCGCTGATCATCGTCGTTGGCGTCAATCTTGTGATGTCGCTCGGTATATTGCCACGCCTCGACGCTTCCTATCTCGCTGACAAGGCCTGGGGCGCGACGTCACTGTCCGCGGTCGGAGGCGTTTGGTCCGTCGTCACGGCGCTCGCGGCGGCGATCATCGTGCTGATCGCGGTCAACTTTTCGCGCCTGCCTTCGCTTCGCGCGACCATGGACGCCGGCGTCAATGCGTCCGCCCTACCAGTCTTGAACGTCGCCAGCCTCGTCGGCTTCGGCTCGGTCGTCGCGGCGCTCCCCGCTTTCGCAATGGTGCGCGACTGGGTGCTCGGCATCGACGGCGGTCCGCTGGTTTCGCTTGCCGTGGCGACAAATGTTCTCGCCGCGCTAACCGGCTCGGCGTCCGGCGGCCTGACAATTGCGCTCGACTCGCTTGGCGGCGCCTATATGAAGATTGCCGCCGAGCAGGGCATCGATCCGGGGCTGATGCACCGCGTCGCCGTGATCGGCGCTGGTACGCTCGACATGCTGCAGCACAATGGTGCCGTCGTCACCGTGCTGGCCGTCTGCGGCGCAACCCATCGCGAAAGCTATTTCGATATCGTCATGGTCGGGATCGTCAGCTCCCTGGTAGCGCTCGTCGCGGTTATCAGCTTAGGAACGGCATTCGGGTCATTCTAGGCACCGGCTCAAACCATTTTATGTTAGCCCCGTCTCAATGCGGGATTTCACCGAGCTAATGCTGAGAGCGGGAGTGAATTGGCACCCCGCTGCTCATGAAGACGTTGAGGGAGGCTTGGGAAGATGCCTCGGTTGGCGCCCTTAGAGAGGCCGCCTACAAACTGCGGGAACACCATCGAGGCAATCCACGACGGCCATTTGCCGTCGGATGTGAATCCCCAGCCGCGAGTAAGCAACTCTCCTACTGTGCCCCGAGGGGAGATGGGGCGCCGCTGGTCGATGAGGCGGGGGGTAATCGTCGCGTCAGCGAAGTGGGGAACTCTGTGGCGGAACGATACATAATCGTCTCTTTCACACCGATCGCTTGACGCTAAATACTGGGCATCGCCGCTAGGTTCAGATCCTCAGCTCCCCGCAGTGATCCAATGTCCGCTGTTGGCCCTTAGCGGTCACCTGCGAGCCCCACTCAAACGTCCGCTAACGGGTTCTGAGCTGACGTAGTCATTGGTCGGCGCCGCAGTCTGCTTTTGACCCAAAGCTGACGGTAAACGCTCCGCACTCATGAGTTTGAGAGCATAAAAATAGCGCCCTTCTCCCGCTTTCTCCCAGGTTGGTGGCTCTCGCCAAGAGCAAAGAGGTCGTTCAAGTGTGGTTCAAGAAGTTCCCGGGCAATCCCGATCGTTGATGAGCGGGTGTGCGGGATCATCCCGTGCCTGGGCCGATCCGCGGGTGTCAGCGGGAAAGAAGATGATGCCCGAATTTCCCGAGGCCCTTTCGGAGTTTCATCCTCGTCGCGCCTGAAATGCTGCTCGATCCGCAGCGGACCAATAGATCACAGAAAGATTGGTATGGCGACCATCGACAACGTAGCCAGTGTCATGCCGGCTATCAGCACGTATAGAGATCGATATGAAAAATCACCTTGACGCGCGTTGAGTGCGCTAAGCTCTATTCGAGTGGCACCTTGCCGCAATTCGCTGATCTTGCGTCGAGTGCTCGCCGCGGCGCTTGTGTTACTCTGCAAGGTATTTGGCAGCGTTGGGGGCGGCGGCGACAGTACGCGGGGGTGGCGGGTTATTAATCCGAATTGCGTTGACATTTCCTATCTCCGGAATCGATGTGCTTTGCGCAGCTGAGGAAAGAGACAGATTTCAATCGGCGTACCCAGCACAGGCTTGCTCGACGCCGACGTCGAGGCCCCCCATAAGACAAGACTCTCGCTTTAATTCCGGATTTCCTCGTAGAGCTTGCCCGGATATTTTGATTCCATGATTTCGCAGCGCGCGCGCCAACTGTTCGTCTTCACAGTACGGCGTAGAGACGCGTTGGCTGTTTACGATTTGGAAGTTGTGGTCGCAAAGAATTCTTGCCTCTGCCGGCCGATCGAACTTAACAAGGCTGACGACCACAATGGCCGCGAATTTAAGCGCACGCGACATCACGTCCTCCATTTTTGGCGAATTCTGGATTCCTTGAAATTCTCGTCTTCGCGAATAGGACTCTCAGGGGCCGCCGCTTATTCCGAGAGCAATTCGTCTCTTTTCACATCAACGTCGCGCCGACATGTCGAAGGGGCGCCCGGCTGCCGCCGGCGGGGGAGGTGCTGCGACAGGCCGGGCGCGCGCCGCGCCGGGGAGCCAGCTGGGGGAAGCGGCAGCGCGGCGTCGGAGGGGAGACTCTCGGCGGCTCGGCTTTATTCCGCAGCTGCGCCGCTTAGGTGTGGAGGCGCCTCGATCGGTGCGGCGCGATCGCGCATGCGAAGACGCATAGCATTTGCAGATCGGCCGGGAATAAAAGGCACGGCACCCGAGTCCTCTCTCCCGATAGAGCCCGCAATGGGCTCCAAATTTGGAGGGTCCAATGTCAAACCATCACGACGACGATGGAGGCGACGGCATCAGCCGTCGTCATGCGCTAGAATGCATGCTCTGGGCCGGAACGGGTGTGCTGTGGGCGGTTTCGGGCGGCGTGCCAAGATCGCTGGGGCTCCTTGAGCCTGCCGCCGCCGCGACGGCGGCCGCTACCGGTTTCACATTTCTCCAGATCAGCGATAGCCACATCGGCTTCGACAAGGCCGCAAACCCTCACGCCATCGACACCCTGAAAGAGGCCATCGGGCGGGTGAACACTTTGCCCGCGAAACCCGCGTTCATGCTCCATACCGGTGACATCACCCATCTCTCCAAGGCAGAGCAATTCGATAATGCCGATCAGATCATCGGCGGCGCGAGTCTTGACGTGCACTATGTGCCCGGCGAGCACGACATCGTCGATGAGGGCACGGGCAAGGCTTACCTCGAGCGCTACGGCAAGAACACCAAGGGGAGCGGCTGGTACAGCTTTGACCAGAACGGCGTACACTTCATTGGTCTCGTCAACGTTGCCAACCTCAAGGCTGGCGGCCTCGGCTACCTGGGGCCCGATCAGCTCGAATGGCTCGAAGACGATCTGAAGCCTCTCTCAGCGTCGACTCCAATCGTCGTC
>DATBQJ010000148.1:0-6504 GCA_036560885.1 Methylocella sp. | reverse complement strand
TTCATTGTCGCCTTGCGCCAATTGCCAGGCCTCCTCCAGAGCTTCCTCCTTGGTCGCCAATTCGTGCGACACCATTTCGTGCTGCAATTCGTCATCGATATAGCGAACAAACCAACCCATCTTCACAACTCCCATTTTGATTTTAGGCCGCTAGGTGTTTAGCCCCAGATTTATGCTGGTGTAATGCATGGTCGGCTGCAACGCGAGGGATTATGGGACGAGTTTTGCACGGATGCGCCCGCACGACAAAAACCGCGCCTTTCGGCTGTTCGCAGATTTTTATTAAATGACCCTAATCTGCCAGCGCCGCCTTGCCACTTCGGCCCCGATTTGTTAGACGACGCGCCTGCCCGTGCGGGCGTTGGCGCTTTCCACCGCGCGGACAATCGCGGCCATGGCGGAAGTGGTAGACGCGCTAGCTTGAGGTGCTAGTTGGGCAACCAGTGGAGGTTCGAGTCCTCTTGGCCGCACCATAAAGCTTAAGATTATTGATTTCATTCAAATAGAGGATGGAAATAAGCATTTCGAGGCTCTTCGCCGGCGATGGGAGTCATGCGACGCGCGAAAGTTTAACCCCACTGGCGCGCGGCGCGCCATAAAATCCATTGTTTTCGCCATTGCGGTAGCTCAATGACGGACTTGAAAGGATCGTAGCGGGGTTTTTCCATCAGCCGCAGGTAAGGCTCGCAAAAACAGGCTGGCAAGAACGCCGGACGGCATTTTTCGGGCACCCCAGGGAGCACGGCATAAAAAATATCGAGATGCGTGCGGGCTCGCGCGCGCAGATCGGCGAGCGCGGCGAGGATAGCCTCCGACGCATGGCCCGCAATAAAATCGTCGCGGCTCGCGCCATGCGCTTCCAAGATATCAGCCGGGACAAGCACGTGGCCGCGCATTGAATGCCAAGGCAATGCCCGCAACAACCCAGTGATCCCATAGGCAATTCCCGCGTGGAGGGCGGCGTCGCTACTCGCGGGCGCTTCCTTCCCATCGAGAATCAGCATGGCGAGGCGGAAAAGATTCGAAGACGTCGCTTCTGTATAAGCTTCGAGCGCTGCGACCGATTGCGTCGGCTCTCCATAAAGGTCGTGCCCCCGCGCGGCAATCAATTCGAGAAGCGGCGCTTTTGGCAGATCGAAGCGAGCGATCGTATCGAGAAGGGCAGCGGCGATCGGATTGCCCTTGGCCTCGCCCGCTCCTTCGAGCGCGTCCCGCCACCATTGCAACCGGATTTCGCCAAGCAAGGGCTCGGAGACGATTTCGTTTACCCGGGCGACTTCAAGACTGAACGCATAGAGGGCATGGATGTGCCGCCGCAAGTCGCGCGGGACAAAAAGGCTCGCGAGCCAGCGATCTTTATCCTCGCCGCGGAGCACCCCCTCGCAATAGGCGTAATCCATATCAATTGGCTGCAAGGGCACGGTGGCGCTTGCCCCCGCGTTTACCCCCGTTTCTTCGCGGGGGTGGCGGCCGGCGCCGGACCCCCGGTGTCCTCGCGCAAGCCGAGGTAGATCAGCATCGGCGAACAAATAAAAATGGAGGAATAAGTTGCGACAAAAATGCCCCAGATCATCGCGATCGAGAACGAGCGGATCACCTGGCCGCCAAAAACGACGAGCGAAAGTAGGGCGAGAAACACGGTCGTCGCGGTCATGATCGTGCGCGGCAGCACTGCGTTGACCGAGACATCGATGAGTTGGTCAGCCGGCATTTTGCGGAATTTCCGCATCATTTCGCGAATACGATCGAGCACCACAACGGTTTCGTTCAAAGAATAGCCGACGATGGTAAGAATGGCGGCGATCGACGTCGTATTGAATTCGAGCCGGGTCACCGCAAAAAAACCGACGGTCAGCAAGAGGTCATGCATCGTCGCGATGATCGCGCCAACCGCAAACTGCCATTCGAACCGGAACCAGAGGTAGCAAAGCACTGCGATGATCGAAATGACGACGCCAAGCGTGCCGGACTGCACGAGTTCGCCGGAGACGCGGGGACCGACGACTTCGGTGCGCCGGACCTCGTAGCCATCCCCGATGGCCTCTTTCACTCGGTTCACGGCGGCCTGTTGCGCGGCATCGCCGCCAGCCTGAAGGCCGAAACGCATGGTCACGTCGGACGGCCCGCCAAATCCCTGCACCTCAATGTCGCCGACCTTGAGACGCTCGGCGATAGAACGCAATTTTGCGAGGTCGGCCACGCCGCTCGTGGCGCGGAGTTCGAGCAAGGTGCCGCCCGAAAAATCGATGCCGAAATTCATTCCTAGGGAAAGAAAAAGCACGACCGAAATGATCGACATGAGCGCCGAGAATGGATAGCTCACGCGGCGGAACCGCATGAACGGAAATTTGGTGTTCTCGGGCGCAAGGCGCAGAAGTTTCATTCGATAGTGCCTTTTCCGGAACGGTACTCTAGCGGTCCTTGTTGCTCGTGCCGGGACGGTTTGGCTTGTCGCATAACAACACTCTATCCCTTCGCGATCGCGTCTTAAAGTGCCGCGCGGTCTTAGCAATCCTTTAAATCGGCAATTTCGTCGGGCGTTGATAGCGGTACCAGAGCGCGATCATCATCCGCGTCATCGTCACCGCCGTCACGATCGAGGTCAGAATGCCGAGGGCCAAAGAAACGGCAAATCCACGCACCGGTCCCGTTCCCAAAAAATACAATATGGCGGCGGCGACGAACATGGTCACATTGGAGTCGACGATTGTTGCGAAAGCCCGCTTGAACCCGGCGTCGAGCGCGGAAATGATCGAGCGGCCCATATGCGCTTCCTCCCTTATGCGCTCGTAGATCAAGACATTGGAATCGACCGCCATGCCAATGGTGAGGACGATGCCCGCAATGCCCGGCAGGGTGAGCGTCGCCCCAAGAAGCACGAGGCTGGCAAAAATGAACGATACATGGACCGCCAGCGCGATATTGGCGAACACGCCGAATATGCCATAGGTGATCAGCATATAGAACGCGACGAGGGCGGCGCCGACATAGGCCGCGCGCTTTCCCGCGTCGATCGAATCCTGCCCGAGACCCGGACCGACGGTGCGCTCTTCGACGATCGTGAGTTTGGCTGGCAATGCGCCGGCGCGCAAAAGAATCGCGAGATTGTTTGCCGCCTCGACCGTGAAATGCCCGGAGATCTGGCCGGAACCGCCCGTGATGGGACTAAGGATGCGCGGCGCGGAGATGGCCTTCCCGTCGAGGATGATGGCGAATAATTTCCCGACATTTTCCGACGTCACCTCGCCAAATCTTTGCCCGCCGCGTATATTGAAGCGGAAATTGACGATTGGTTCTTGCGTGCGGGAGTCGAAGCCCGGCTGGGCATCAGTCAAATCCTCGCCCTGCACCATGACGCGCTTCTCTACGGGCAATAATTGACCGGGCCGCTCGACGTCTTCCAGGTATTCGACATCGGCGGGATCGGCTCCTGGTTCGGCGACAAGTCGGAATTCGAGCTTGGCCGTCGTTCCAAGAATTTCCTTGAGCTTGCTGGTGTCCTGCAAACCCGGCACTTCGACGAGAATACGATCGGCGCCCTGCCGCTGGATATTCGGCTCCGTGGTACCGAGCGCATCGACGCGGCGGCGCAATACTTCGATCGATTGCTCGACGGCGCGGCGAACCTTGCTTTCGATCCCTGCCTCGGTCACCGTGAATTGGATGAGGCCACTGTCGTTTTCGCTCACGTCGAACGTAGGCGCGCGAGAAGAGTCGGAAAGTCCGCTGCCGGCGGAGGCCGCCAATTGCTTGAGTTTCGGCATGATTTTCGCACGTTCGCCCGGATCGGGAATGCGCAATTGCACGCCGCGTGGCTGTGCGCCGATGCCCCCCGTGATCGGAACCTTCTCCTCGCGAAGCACCCTACGGATGCTATCGCGCAGATTGTCGACAAGACCCTTCACGACCGAATTGCTGTCCACCTCCAGAAGCACATGCGATCCTCCTTGCAGATCGAGGCCGAGCACGATGGCGCGGGCGGGCACCCATTTTGGCAGATGCGCAATCAACGCCTCGCGGTGGTCCGCGCTCAGAAGACTAGGCACGATGAGGAGAAAGGCGAACGCCGTCATCGCCAGAATGGATACAATCTTCCAGGCCGGAAAACGCAGCATGATGGTGAAAAATCTCGCCGGTTATGGGCGCGGCTCCCGTCGCCTGCCCGGAATTCCTGCTTGTTGTTGGCTTCGATTCAAGCCTGATCCTTGACCGGCTCGCCCTTGGCCCGCACGTCCGTGATCATCGACCGAAGAACGCGTACCTTAACATTTGGTGCGATTTCGAGTTCGAGTTCCGCGTCGTCCACGACTTTGGTCACCTTTCCGATCAGGCCTCCGGTCGTGATCACGCTGTCGCCCCGGCGGGTATTCTTGATGAGATTGGCATGGTCCTTCGCCTTTTTACGCTGCGGCCGGATGACAAAAACATATGCGATGGCAAAGATTATCACGAAGGGCACCAGCTGCATGAGCATGTCCCCCGAGGTGGGGACCACGGCAGGGGCGGCTTGGGCGAAAGCAGGCGTAAACAAAATCCCTTCTCCTTGGTCCCGAGACCTTTAATGACGTGCGTCCGCCAAGATTTCTGTCTCGGTGGCGCGCGAATATAGCCAGAGCGGGCCCGAAAGCAATGGCGGCAAGGGCCGCCGCCGATAAGCGGGGCAAGGCACTGGTGACAAGCTCCGCCTCTGCCTTGCGAACGTCGAATTGGCGGGCATTACCAGCACAACGCGCGATGGCCCGGTTTCCGGAGCTAAAAAAATGTAAAAAGAGCCGATGCGCGAAACTTAACAGGAGGGAATCGTCCATTGCGCCCTGCGATTCTTCTGACCGCTGGCTTGTTGGTCATCGTGGCGGCCCTCGTCGCGGCGGTCTATTTCTGGTCGCCGCGGGCGAACCTCCGCGTAACGACCGGTCCGCCCGGCAGCACGGCCTATCGCTTCATCACGGCCTTCGCTTCGGTCACCGAGGCAAACCATCCGCGCATTCGCATTAAACTCGTCCAAGTCGCCGATTTGGCGGCGAGCGCCAAGGCGATTGAGGATCACGCCACGGACCTCGGTATCGTGCGCAGCGATGGTGTGATCCCCACGAACGGCGAGACCATCGCCATTCTGCGCCGGGATGTCGTCGCTTTCGTCGTGCCGGCCAAGTCCTCGATTGACAAAGTCCCAAGCATTGCGGGCAAGACCATCGGTATCCCCCAAGGACCCGTGCAAACCTACAACGAGCAGACCCTCGATGCGATCTTGAGCTATTACAATATTCCGGCGAAGGCGGTGAACCGGGTCTTCCTGCCGCTCGCCGAAATCGGGGCGGCGGTTCATGACAAGAAGGTGGCGGCAGTTCTCGCCGTCGGCCCGATCGGACCGGGCGAGGTTGTCGATGTTGTCGGCGCCATTAAGCTGGCGACCAAAGGCGCTCCGGGCATCCTTGCCATCGACGAGGCGGAGGCGATCAACAAGCGGTTTCCCGGCATCGAGTCGATCGACGTGCCCGCGGGAGCGTTCCGTGGGCGGCCGCCCACTCCCGATGATACCGTGACAACCCTTGCCGTCACCTACCGATTCGTCGCGCCAAACACGATGCTGGACGCCGTGGCTGGAGCGATCGCGCGATCCCTTTTTACGACCAAAGCCCAGCTGGTAGCCAAAACGCCGCTGGCCAGTCAGATCGAAGCGCCCGACCCCGACGACAAGAACCCAGTCTTGCCGGTTCATCCGGGCGTCGTGGCCTATCTCAACAGTGGAGAACAGAGCTTCTTCGACGAATTCCAGAAATATTTCTATCTGGGGGGCATGGTTTTGAGCATCATCGGCTCCGCGATCGCGCTGCTCGCCGGACACCTCAATCGCAAGAAATCCGAAAGCGATCTGCGGCAGATCGATCGCCTGATCGAACTCGCCGACAAGGCTCTTGCGGCGCAAGCGTCCGAACTCAAGGCCTTGGAGGAAGAGCTAAACGGGATTATTGGGTGGTTCGTCAAGAGACGAGCCGGCGGGACTGCCGATTCGACCGCGTTTTCCGTCGCCATTGCGCACGCCCAGCACGCCATTGAGAAACAACGCGAGGAGCTCCGGCAAGGGCAGCGAGGCTCCATACCTCAACCAGAATCGTGAACTGTATTGTTGCAACTTTGAAGGAAGCGCGTGTTGCGCGCGTGGCTGGGACGATCGCGCCGTGCGCGCGAATTATGACGCGATCAAGATGTTAAACATGACGAGAACAAAAAGCAGCCTAGAGATTCCCGGCGACGTTTCCTCCGCTAAGGCACTGGCGCGGATCTCGGCCGCGCTCGAAAGACTCGCCGGCGCGCGCAGCCTTCCCTGCGACTTCAGCGCCGCCGATGCGTTTGTCTTCACAGCCGGCACCGCGACACTTGTCGCCGTTCCGCGCGTCAATCGTGTCGATCTCGGGCTGTTGCGCGGCATCGACCAGGCTCGTGATACTCTTCTCGGCAATACGGAGCGTTTCGCGCAAGGCTTCGCGGCCAACAATGCGCTAC
>DATBQJ010000147.1:0-15702 GCA_036560885.1 Methylocella sp. | reverse complement strand
TGACTGACCGCATGGGTCAGTACAAGGATGGGGATTTCCTTTTCCGGCAAGGCGATGCGAGCGACCACGTTCTGCGGGTCAGGAGCGGCGAGATCGAAATCCTGCGCGAGGTCGGCGCCACCACTGTCCTGCTCGGTCATGTACGAGACGGCGAGTGGCTGGGTGAGATGGGCGTCATCGAGGGCCGCGGCCGCAGTGCGACGGCACGCGCCGTTACGGACGGCGAAGTTGAGGTTCTGACGGCGCGGCAGTTCTTGGAGCGGGTGAGCAGCGATCCCGCTCTGGCGCGTGATCTGATTCTGCGGCTTAGCGTGAGACTGAGGAGGATTGAGGACAAAATTGCGGGAGACCTGCTACCGTTCGCGCATGACCGTTCTTCGGACGGGGCGGGTGAAACGGCGTCGGACGCGGTGATCGCCGACGATGCCACGATTTGGCTCGCCGCTCAGAGCGATGCGATGCGCGCGCGGATCGGCGCGCCGCCCATTCATGTCACCAAATTGCCCTTCCTGGTTGGCCGGGTCCCGGTCGAGGGTGACGCCCAACCTTTGCGACGCCCCGATCTCCTGATCGAGGATGAGGAGCCTTTCCGCCTCGCGCGCCAACATTTCATGATCGCGCGGAGCGGCGAGCGGATCCTTGTATCAGACCTCGGGAGCACGCTCGGAACAATGGTGAACGGGTGGGCGATCGGCCACCATTTCATGAAGGACGCAGAACCGCTGCATCGCGGCGAAAATCACATTGTAGCGGGCGGCAAGGATTCACCCTTCAAATTCTCGGTATTCATTAGTTAGTAGGCGCTACCCACAAGTCATTGCCGCGCTCCGTCGCCGAGTTCTTTTGGGCATTCCTCATTTATATCGATCTCCCGCCGAGCGCGGAGCTCTTCGAGCGTCACGCTGCGTTCACGCGCGAGGAATCCGGGCTTAGTAGGAAGTGACCAGTATGCACTGGAACACGGGCGAAACGCTGCATAGAATTACATGGTTTTCCAACGCCTCTCGCGCCCTATAGCTTTACGAGACGAATTACTATTCTGCAATAGTTTGGCGCGGAACCGCCTCGTAGGGATCAACATAGTGAACGTCGGATTTTACCGCCTCGGTTCCCCTGGCCTTTGTGCCTGGCATGATCTCGAAGCGTGGGTCGAAGTCGACCATGGTCAACGCGAGCTGCTTCAAGATGACTGCGTCACCTTCCACTTTCGCGGTTCCGTCCGCAATCTGCGCTTCGAGAGTTTTCGCACCCATCATCGTTTGCTCCAGATCAGAGCGATTGATCGTGAGGGTCAGGTTCGGGTTGCGGGCAAGAAAACCCTTGATGTTCGTGAGCGTCGCGTTCTCCAGCTCGACCAGAAATTTCTCGTCGTTGTCCGGTGTGATCAGGTTGATCGTGAACCTCATTCCCTCTGCTTTGCGGCTATCCATTCGTATGCCCAGGAAGTTGAGGAACAATTCGGTGGACATTGCCCGGATCACGTCAGGACTGCTTGAGTCGACCGTCTCACCCTGTGGAATTCCTGTCCTCAGTTCATAGGCCGCAGCGAGGTAGCTGTTCCGCAAGCCGGGATTTTCCTGCTGATATCCGATCTGCTCGAAGATGTCCGCCAGCAAGTCCTTGGCGATTCGGTTCTGCGGTTCGGCCTGCACCAGCTTGTTTACGATCTCCTGGGCAAGCAGGTACTTGCCCTGATTATGCAGTTTGCGGCCACGCGCGATGATCTTCTTGGCGCCGCCCATCATCTCGACGTAGAGAGGCGCCGAATCGCTGGGCGAGAGTGGGATGAGCGTCGTTGGGTTGCAGTCCCAGAAACCGAGATAGCGCTGGATGACGCCACGGCTGTTGTGCTGCGGAGAGCCGTGATAACCCCGGCAAAACCACTTGCTCTGCAAACCCTTCGGGACCTCATAGACGTTGTGAATTTCGTTGATGGTCACGCCCTGATTGGCGAGGTGCAGCACCTGATTGTTCATGTGGGCATAGAGATCGCGCTGGCCGCGGAGAACTTCCTGAATCCGATCGTTGCCCCAGCGCGGCCAATGGTGCGAGGCGAACATGACCTCGGCTTCCACTCCGAAACGGTGGAGCGCCTGACTGATGTATTTTGACCAGTTCAACGGATCGCGAACCTGGGCACCGCGCAGCGTGTAGATGTTGTGCAGCGACGCAATGACGTTTTCTGCCATCCAGAGCGCCTTCATTTCCGGGATGTACGTGTTCATCTCCCGAGGCGCTTCGGTGTTGGGCGTGTTCTGGAAGATCATCTTGACGCCATCGACATCGAGTTCCTCGATGTCCTTTTCGACATAACGGGTCGGTGCGATCAGTCCCATGGCACCGGCGGACACGGCCTGACCCAGGCCCTGACCGACGTACCCATAAGGACTGGCGGGAAGCAGGAGGCCATACTGATAGAACAGCCGCCGGTTCATGGCGTTACCGGCGTAGACGTTTTCGGAAACCGTGTAGTCCATGAAGTCGATGGGAGCGATGACGGGGATCTTCCCAGACCTCACATCCGCTTCGTCGACGATACCGCGCACGCCGCCCCAGTGGTCGCCATGGGTATGAGAATAGATTACGGCCGAGACAGGCAGGCCCTCGCCAACGTGCTCCTGGAACAGCTTCCACGCTGCGCGAACGACTTCCTTGGTTACCAAAGGGTCAAAAACGATCCAGCCGGTCTTGCCCTGGACGAAGGATATGTCGGAGAGGTCGAAGCCGCGGACCTGGTAGATGCCCGGAATCACCTCGTAGAGCCCGTAATTGTTGTTCAATACGGACTGGCGGTGTAGCGAGGGATGAACGCTGTCGAATTCGTCTTGCGCATCCAGGAACTGAAACCGCTCCATGTCCCACGCCACGTGGCCCGCGTCCGCCATGATCTTGAGATCTTTCATGGGCGCAATGAGTCCTCTCTTCTGCTCCTCGAAATCTCTCTTGTCGGCGAACGGCAGCATAGCCTTAGCCCGCTTGAGCACCTCCAGCGTAAATTTAGATGGAGCTTTGCCCTTCGGATGGAAGTGTCCTTTCAAAGGAGCCGCCTCTTGAGCGTGTGCGGGGCTCTCATTGAGGACCAGGTGACCGACTACGGCGAAAGCTGCTCCCGTAGCAGGAAGGGCCTGGATAAACTGTCGTCTAGTCGACATCGCTTCTTCTCCGTATGGCACCTTCGGCACAAGGGGCCTTTTTTGATATTGTTAGGCAAATATAGGCCCTGCCGAATTGAAGGATGTCAAACTTGGGCTTCGGCTCGCCCGGAAGCGGCGCACTGGCGTCATTCAGGTGGCTTGAGCGAATGACCGCTTTCAGCGGTCGAGTTGAAAAAAACTCACAAACCGCTAATTGAAATGGCATGATTTCATCAAGCCTCTTGGCGAGGCGATTGTGTGACAAAAAGGATGAAATGTGGATACGTGATCACCACAGGCGCTAATTATTTGCTCGCGGTGAGAAAAGAGAAAGCAGAAGCGGCCAGAGAAAAGCTCTTTCGTGCCAACGAACTCAAGACCGCCGCCCGATTGATCGCGGACGATTTTTTCACCGCCCAAACAGCTGTGATGGAGTTTGTTGATAACAAGCGTTGGGCGCCAGCAGCAGCTCGCAATTTCCCATTGGATGCGTGGCAGAAAGATGGAGAAGTCCTCGCCCGCGAATTAACGCTCGAGGACTGGAACGCGGTAGAGTTAGCCGTATGGGCAGTAGAACGCTTCAGAACCCTTGCCCCTGTCCCTCGTTCGAGCGACGCTATGGCAAAAATCGGCAAGCCTCTTCTCAATGACATCAAGGCTGGACTCGAAGTACTTATACCATACATGTGATGAAGACGTTGAAATGCGGTAGAAGGTTACGTGAGGAAAATTTGATCGAGTAGGATGCTCAAATTCAAAGAATTTGAGCATCCTGCTCAGATTGAAACGGAACGGTGAACAATCGATGCTGTCCCTGGTCCTGGGCTCGATCTGCTTCGCTGGCATCCATCTCGGTGTCGCCGGCACCACTTTGCGCGACCGCGCGATCGCAGCGCTTGGCGAAGGCGCCTACCGTGCGGCGTTCTCGATCGTCTCACTGGCCGCCATCGTGTGGCTCGTCATGGCCTATAAGGATGCCCCCTATGTGGCGACCTGGGGCATTCTGGAATGGTGGAAGCCGATAGCAATGATACTTATGCTTCCCGCCTTTCTCCTGGCGGTGATCGGATTGACCACTCCGAACCCAACCTCCGTAGGCCAGGAAGGCCGGGTGGCGCGCTCGCCCGAAGGCATCGTGCGGGTAACACGCCATCCATTCCTCATTGGCGTCGGAATGTGGGCGGTGGTGCATCTGATCGCCAACGGCGATGTCGCCTCATTCATCTTCTTTGGCGCTCTTGCCGTCACCGCACTGGCCGGAACCGTGTCGATTGACGCCAAGCGTCGCCGCGCCCTTGGCCGGGGCTGGCAGTCCTTCGCGGCGCAAACCTCTATCGTCCCGTTCGCGGCGATTGCCGCTGGCCGCACCCGGTTCAACCCCGGTGAAATCGCGGCACCGCAATGGGTCGCCGCCCTCATCGCCTACGCACTGATGCTGGGCAGCCATTCTCACATCATCGGCGTGTCCCCGTTTCCGACGTTTCGGCCCGCGTCCGACGAGATCACGCAGGACCTGTCCCTGTCGAAAATCAAATTCGAACATACTGGCGGACCTGCGCAATCGCCGGCCGAAGCCGCATTCAACCTGGCATCTCGGCGCAGTCTATCTGAAAATTGATGGCCACATGGTCTATCTTTGGCGCGCCGTGGATGCCGAGGCGAGGTCCTCGATGGGCATTGTCATATTGGCCAAGAATAGGCGATTTTGGCTCGGCGACGTGTGTCCTTGAGTTTCCGTGACGTTGAGGAGTTGCTGGCGGAACGACGAATCTTGTTTCCGATGAGACGGTACGTCGCTGGGTAAATCATTTTGGACCCAAGATCGCGGTCAATCTCCACAATCGCCGGCCGAAGCCGCATTCAACCCGGCATCTCGACGAAGTCTATCTCAAGATTGATGGTCGCTTCATCTTCCTCTGGCGCGCCAGCGGTCGCTCGCCAAGAGTACAGAATATCCGATGCGCGCAGACTATTTGCAGCGCGATCTGCGGCGTGCCTATGCGGAACGTTACGTTGGATGAGCAGCCCCGCTCATTCCACGAGTATCCCCCCGTCGGAATTAATAGCTCGACCTCGGTCGCGCCGCCGACGCGGTTGAATTCAATCAATTGCATGAGTCCGATGGGCCACCGTGATGGCGAAAGCGCGAGCACTGCCGGAAAAGAACTCTGGCGTGTGGGGAGCGTCTTCTTTGGCAACAACCTCGACCAATTCAGATAAGATTCTTTTGCCGTGCGCATTCGTGATCACAAAAAACTTGAAGCGATGGCCCTCTGCCGTGTGGCACACCTCAATTTCATTGCGGGCTCGTGAGAGCACCTCGAATGCATGAGCTGACATGGTTGCCTCAGGAAACAAGAGAAATAATACCATTTCTTTTGGTTCTGTCGCGTCTTTTACTTTGGGCGGCGATTGGCGCCGTGGTGCTGAGGCTAACCGGGCACCGTGCCTGCTTCCAGGTAAACCCGCATGAAGGCGGTGCGGAAAAATCGCTCCCATGACAACGCCGCCTCCCGCCGCACGAAAAAGGGGCTGTTCAGAATTCATGGCCGATCAAAAAACTACTCGCTCATTCATGGAATTCCCATCCTACTAAAAGAGCGTGTTCGCTATTTCGCCGAGCCCTTGCCCTCGATCTCGATTTTCACGCCGGGATACTGACCCTCGAACCCCTTGGCCCATAGCGCCATTTCATTGTTCACGGTATCGGACCCAACCGATTTGATCTGTCCGGAAATGCCGCCGACGGCCTGATAGGCTGGAAGGTTCGCGTCCAACGCGATTGCCGCGGTTATTGCCGCGAAATTCGTGGCGATAGCAGTGGCGATGAGTCTTAGCGTCATGGGAATTCTCCTTCGAAAGAGATCGCCGAGCTCAGCACCGGCCCCGTTTGGAATAGCTATCGCCTGGTCTCGATGGGCGACTGCCATACCGAACCTTGGTGTTCAGCCTGACCCGATCCTTTGGTCTTGTGCGAAACTTGCAGTTGGTTTATTCTCGATTTGTCGATAATTATAGACGAGTCGATATAACGCAAAACCCACAATTTTGGCAAGGGGGAAATCATGGCCGATGGCAAGATCTACAACGTCCTTTTCCTCTTCACCGGCAATTCGGCACGCTCGATCATGGCCGAAGCGATCCTGAATCGGCTCGGCGGGGGCCGGTTCAAAGCCTATAGCGCTGGCTCTCATCCCAAGGGTGAGATCCATCCCCGTGCTGTGGCCATTCTTGAGAAATCGGGCTTCCTGACGGACGGGTTTCGCTCAAAGAACTGGGATGAGTTCGCTAGGCCCGGCGCTCCGCCGCTCGATTTCGTGTTCACTGTTTGCGATGACGCCGCGAAAGAGCAATGTCCCTATTGGCCCGGCCAACCGATGACGGCTCATTGGGGCCAGCCGGATCCCGCCGTCGCCGAAGGAACCGAGATCGAGAGACATCTGGCGTTCGCGGATGCGTTCAGGATGCTCTACAACCGCATTTCGATTTTCACTGCTCTGCCAATGAAAAGCCTCGACCAACTCTCGCTTCAAAGGAGGCTCGACGAGATTGGCAATGCGCACCCTGTCGAGGAGAAAGCCTGATGGCCAGGACCTCCAGGCCAGTCGCGGGAACGGGGCCGGAGCGCTTCGGAGGAGCCGATGCGCTGCAAATTCTCGTCGCTTTGGCGCAATCGTCGCGTCTTGAAGTGTTCCGGCTTCTTATTCGCTATCTGCCCTATGGACTGGCGGCCGGCGACATCGCCCGACTCCTCCTCGTGCCGCACAATACCTTGTCGACACATCTTGCGGTGCTCGAACAGGCGGGCCTCGTCATGGCTCGGCGCGAGGGCCGCTCGATCATCTACGCGGCGAACCGCGCTCGCGCCCTGCGGCTCGGCACCTTTCTCCTTCAGGATTGCTGCGGCGTGACGGGGAAAATCTGTGGTCCGCCGGATTCGACCGATGCCGCGACTCTGTATCCAGCCAAACGAGAGGGGTTCATGTCGGATAAGACATTTAACGTCCTATTTGTTTGCACCGGCAATTCTGCCCGCTCAATACTTGCGGAAGCAATCTTGAATAAGGAAGGAAGCGGTCGCGTTCGCGCCTTTTCGGCCGGCAGCCGGCCGAAGGAAGAGCCGAACCGCCATGCGCTCGCATTGCTGAAGGACCTCGGCTACGAGACAACCGGATTTCGGTCCAAGAGCTGGGATGAATTCGCGAGTCAGGATGCGCCGCACATGGACTTCATCATAACGATCTGCGATTCAGCGGCCGGCGAGGCTTGCCCCCATTGGCCCGGGCATCCGCTGGTCGCCCATTGGGGCATACCCGATCCGGCGGCCATCGAAGGTGCGGAAGCCAAGAAGCGCGCTGCCTTCATGGACGCCTATCGCTGCCTTTCCGCGCGGATCTCGGCCTTCGTCAATCTCGATTTTGGAAAGCTCGATCTTGCAACACTGAAACAGAAGCTGATGGACATCGGCGCCATGGACGGCGCGACGGAAAAGACGCTCCAGAGCAAGGCGGCGTAACGATGGAATCCGGCGCCGACGTTAAGACCACTGCGGTCACGATCTACCACAACCCGTCCTGTGGGACCTCGCGTAACACGCTCGCCATGATCCGCAATGCCGGGGTCATCGAATATCTCAAGGCGCCGCCGACGCGGGAAATCCTCATTGATCTCATTGCGAGAATGGGAATCCCGGTTCGGGCGCTTCTTCGTGAAAAAGGCACACCCTTTCACGAATCGTCTCTCGATGATCCGTCGCTGAGCGACGATCTCCTGCTCGACGCCATGATGGCTCATCCATCCTCATCAACCGGCCAATCGTCGTGACGTCTAGAGGCGTGCGTTTGTGCCGTCCTTCCGAATTGGCGCTCGATCTTCTACCGCCGCAATTGGGCGCGTTCCGTAAGGAACACGGTGAACGGGTCATCGATACATCGGGCCAGCGCGTAGTGCATGTCTAAGGAAAACACTTATGTCCAAATTTGAACGTTACCTGACCCTTTGGGTCGGTCTCTGTATCGTCGTTGGCATCGTCCTGGGTCACTTTCTCCCGGGCGTCTTTCACCTGATCGGCGCTGCTGAAATCGCGAAGGTGAACCTGCCGGTTGCGGTTCTTATCTGGCTGATGATCATTCCGATGCTCATCAAGATCGATTTCGCCGCGCTTCATCAGGTCAAAGAACACTGGCGCGGTATCGGCGTGACCTTGTTTATCAATTGGGCGGTCAAACCCTTCTCGATGGCGGCGCTCGGCTGGTTGTTCATCGGCCATCTCTTCCGGCCCTATCTTCCCGCCGATCAGATCAATAGCTACATCGCGGGTCTGATCATCCTGGCTGCGGCGCCCTGCACGGCCATGGTGTTCGTTTGGAGCAATTTGTGCAAGGGCGAACCACATTTCACTCTGTCGCAGGTCGCGCTGAACGATACGATCATGGTCTTCGCCTTTGCTCCGATTGTCGGTCTGTTGCTGGGCCTCTCAGCGATCACTGTGCCGTGGGACACGCTTGTTCTTTCGGTTGTGCTCTATATTGTCCTGCCGGTCGCCGCTGCGCAATTGATCCGACGCCGAATCCTAGATGCTGGTGGAGACGCGGCACTCGGGCGCGTCCTCGGTTTCCTGCAACCCCTGTCACTCGTCTCGCTGCTGGTGACGCTCGTTCTCCTGTTCGGCTTCCAGGGCGAGCAAATTCTGCGTCAACCGTTGGTGATCGCACTCCTCGCCGTGCCGATCCTCATTCAGGTCTATTTCAACTCCGGCTTCGCCTATCTTTTGAACCGTTTGGTGGGCGAACAGCATTGTGTGGCCGGGCCTTCGGCATTGATAGGGGCGAGCAATTTTTTCGAGCTTGCGGTTGCCGCTGCGATTTCGTTGTTCGGCTTCGAATCGGGTGCAGCTCTCGCAACCGTTGTCGGCGTGCTCATTGAAGTTCCCGTCATGCTGTCGGTGGTTACAATCGTGAACCGCAGCAAGAACTGGTACGAGCGCGGCGTGGCCACTCCTCTCGCTCCTGTAAAGCGATGATGGCGATGGTTGCCGTTAACTGAGTCCGCAGCTCTGTCTTCTGGCCGCCAATGCAGGCCGCGGCCGGCGGGGCCAGCGCGACGCCCGGAAAGCATTCATATCCACCATTTTTCAACTCACGGGTCGGTATCCCTCGCGTGATTCGTCACGCGAGGGATGCCTCTTCGCTCGTGGGGTTTCGAGGTCTCTGCTGCAAAGGGGTCCGCTCTTGATGGTGCTCGAACGCCGAAGAGTTCGACGTAGCCGGGTGCTATAACTGTTGCGAAAAGGAGGTCGGCGTTGCTTGACAAACGCATCACGCTCTGCACCCCATACGATGCACGATCTTCGAGCTGATCCCACCATGTTTAGATCGCGAAGACAGGGGCGAAACCGCCGCCGGGCGTCCTGAAATTGGTGACCTGGCCCTGGTAAAGTCGCGCCGCCGCAAGCAGAATGCGTCCGTCATAGGCATAGAGCCGGACGTCCATCTTGCGCGGCACCACCGTGCCATCGAGCCCGATCATGCGTTCGCCGGGTGCGGCGAAGTCCTGGGCGACATATCCGCCGCGGGCAATATCTGCCCACACACCACGCGTCACCTTGTCGCCGCGATAGACGGCCTTGCTGCCGTGCCCACAGGCGGGCTTGAAGAACAGGTTCTTGCGGGAGTGCCAGAGCGCATCGGCGTTGTCGGGCGTGACCAGGACCGTCCGCGGCACGCTTGCGAGTTCAGACCGCAGCTTCCGCGACAGTCCCAAAGTCTCCAGCACCGCAGGATCAGATAGCAGTGTCAGATTGCGCTTGTCGGCAAGCAGGGCATGGTTGTGCGGGTTCGGCGTGAGGACGACGGCGCCGTCCCGATAGGCGGTTCTGAGGGCCGCATGTTCCGGGCGCTCGAGCGCGAAGTCGACCAGTCGGTTGTAGATGAGCTCGATCACTTGGCCGTCAACCAGAAGCCGACCTTGCTCATAGCGAAGTTGGCTCGCGTCGGCGATCACGGCATCGATGCCCGCCTTCAGAAACATCCGCCGTGCGAGCATGAGTTCGGGATAGAGGTATTGCTGCTCGGGCCGGTCGTCGACGATGGCGATCCGTTGGATGGCGCCGCCGCGCTGGCGCCGCCATTCGTCCCGAAACATGCGCAAAACGTCTAGTTCGAAATCATCGGCCTTGGCCGCACCCAGGGCTGGTTCGATCTCCGCGCAGCAGGCTCGCTGTGCCTGGGCCAGTAGCGCATTGAGGAACGCTCCACCTGCATTTGTATTCACCTCGATCAGCCTCGGGCCATCATCATGGAGATGAAAGTCGTAGCCCATGAAGACACCGACCGGCCCATGATCCGCATGCGTGATCTCGGGCGCCCAGGAGAGAACCGCGCTCCGATAGCCTTGCAATTGGGCCGTCGCCTCGATCGCTGTCACTACCCTGTGCATCTCGGCGATCGCAGGCTCAGGCAGGAAAACCGGGACATTGGAAAACAGATGAGGCCGCGTCCCGATGAACGCCGCACAGAACTCCCGGTCGTCGGCCTCCCGTTCCAGTGCCCCGCACAGCGCATCCCGGTCGAGCGTGATGCAGAAGCAGGTCTGGTTCAGCCGGTCCGCAGCAGAACGGGATGGAGACACAACCGCTTGATCCGCCGAGATGTTCGTCATCCTCCTCAACCGACCGCTTGGAGGGCTAAGGCAATGCCCTGACCACCGCCGATACACAGGGTGACGATGCCGCGCTTGAGACCGTCTCGCTTCATCGCATGCAGGAGCCGCGTCGCGAGGATCGCACCCGTGGCCCCGATCGGATGACCATGGGCGATGGCGCCGCCCTCGACGTTGACGACGTCTTCAGATAGCCCCAGTTCTCGCGTCACGGCCAATGAGATGGCAGCGAACGCCTCGTTGATCTCGATGCGATCTAAATCGCCTACGGTCCACCCGGCCCGATCGAGGGCTTGTTGGACGGCCGGTACCGGCCCGATGCCGAACATGCCGGGCTCGACCGCCCCGAGACCATATGCGACGAGCCGCGCCATGGGTGCAAGATGGTTGGTATCGGCAAAACCGCGCTCTGCGATAATCATTGCAGCTGCGCCGGTGTTCAGCCCCGGCGCACTCCCCGCCGTGATGGTGCCATCCTTGCGAAACGCCGGCTTCAGCTTGGCGAGAGATTCGATCGTCGTGTCGGGCCTGTTGTGCTCGTCCCTGGCGAAGAGCTCCGGCCCCTTGCGGCCTTTCATTTCCACGGCCACGATCTCCGCGTCGAATTTGCCAGCCGCCTGAGCGGCCGAGAAGCGCTGCTGCGAACGCGCCGCCCAGCGGTCCTGATCCTCGCGGCTGATCTGGTATTTTGTGACGAGCTCCTCTGTGTGCCAGCCGGAGTGCTCGCCGGAGAAGGCGTCATTGAGCCCGTCGCGCAGCATGGAATCGTAAATCTCGGCATCGCCCATCCGATAGCCCCAGCGGCCACTCGCCATGAGGTAGGGGGCGGCATCCATGTTCTCCATGCCGCCAGCGATGGCGGCGTCAGTGAAGCCTAGCCAGACCTCCTGGGCGGCGGAAGCGATCGCCTGGGCGCCGGAACCACAAACACGGTTCACCGTCATGGCCGGCACGTCGACCGGCACGCCGCCATGGATGGCAGCCTGGCGGGCCGGATTCATCCTGTTCCCCGCCTGGACCACGTTGCCCATGACGACTGCGCGCAGCTTCGCCGGATCGAGATTGGCGCGGCGGAGCGTCTCGCGGACGACCGTCGCCCCGAGCTCAGTCGCGGGCGTCGCCTTCAGCGAACCATTATAGGTTCCAATCGCGGTACGGACTGGAGCGCAGAGTACGACTTCTCGTTTGGTCATTCTAATTTTCTCCATGAAAGCACGTTGATCGTTCTTTGTAGTCTGCGAGCCTACGCATCCCATGGGCCGTTTTGGCTTCGAAGTCCGGAGCTGGCTCGTTAAGGCGCGGCAGGTGAGTAAGAATTTCCATCATCGTATTTATTTGTTCTTCCGATACTTGGTGCGACGCCGATTCAAGGATTGGAGTCGTGCCGTATTTGCGGACATTGGTGTACAGGAGCTCCAGGCGCTGGTCGGGTTCTTCGGTGTCGACGATCAGTTCGTAGTCGATCGAGGTCATTCTCGGCGGGGAATCCTGACGCATTCCATGCAGCCAGCCTTCAACGCCGCGCAGCTTGAAGTTCAGCATCGATGTCACGCGCTCGATGCCCTTGATCATGCAAGCAGCGATGGCGGCGAGAAACAGTTTTGCTGGGTTGAATGCGTCCGACCGTGTTCGTCGTGGGGCAGATTTGCTTTGCTTCATCGAGCATAGGAGTCGTTCTGACATTGGACGTGGCGGGCTGACCACAGAGCTTCATCAGACCAGCCACAGCTCGACCTTTTCGCGGCTCGGCACGCCGCCTGCGTGGACAACCTTGCCGTCGACTACAACGCCAGGCGTCGACATGACGCCGTAGCTCAAGATGTCGCGAAGATCTTCGACTTTCTGCAGGTTGATCGCAAGGCCCTTCTCCTGAGCGATGCGTTCGATAAGCGCCGTTGTGTTCTTGCAGTTGACGCAACCGGGCCCGAGCACTTTGATGTCCTTCATGACGATTTACCTTTCTTCATGAAAAGATCGCGTTGAACAGGAAGCCCACAGCGAGAATGCCCAGGCCGACCACGCCGATAAAGACGGCGATCAGCTTCACACTCAGTACCTTGCGCAGGATGATCATCTCAGGCAGCGAGAGCGCAATGACCGACATCATAAAGGCGAGCACCGTGCCGAGCGCAGCGCCTTTGCCCAAAAGCGCCTCGACCACAGGGATGATGCCTGCGGCGTTCGAGTACATCGGGATGCCGATCAGGACGGCGGCGGGCACCGACCACCAGGCGTCCTTTCCCATGATGGAGGCCAGCAAGTCGGATGGCACATAACCGTGGATGAACGCCCCGGCGGCAATGCCTGCGATGATCCAAACCCAGACTTTGCCGACAATGTCGCGCATTGCCTCTATGCCGGCTTTGATCCGATTTACCAGGCTCAGCCGGTCGGCTGGTAGGTCGACGGCGCCTGAGCGCGCGTTGCGGACCCATTCCTCCAGCCAGCCTTCGAGATGCAACCGGCCGATGACCCAGCCCGAAACAATCGCCACCGCGAGGCCGAAGGCCAGATAGGTGACCGCGACTTTCCAGCCGAGGAGCGCAAACAACAGGCCCAGCGCGACCTCGTTGACCATCGGTGCGGCGATCAGGAATGAGAACGTCACGCCGAGCGGCACGCCGGCTGAGACGAAGCCGACGAAGAGCGGCACTGCCGAGCAAGAGCAAAATGGAGTGAAAATGCCGAGGCCTGCGGCCGCGACATTGCCGAGTCCTTCGCGCCGTCCGGCTAGCAGGACGCGCGTGCGCTCGGGCGAAAAGAAGCTGCGCACGACGCCCATAGCGAACACCACGAGCGTCAGGAGCATCAACACTTTTGGCGTGTCGTAGACGAAAAACCTGATCGCCTCCTCAAGGTGGCTGCCGCGCTCCAGGGGCAGGAGCGACACGACCCATTCCGAGAGGGGAACGAGCTGGCCGTAGACAGCGAACCAAACAGACACGGCGACGGCAGTCCCAGCTAGCCAGGCCACCGAGGACGGCTCGCGCGGTTGCTTGCGCAGGATCAATGACGTGTCGGAGCTCATGCTGCTTTTCTTGTCCCGGCGTCGGGCAGACTTGCGAGTACGGCGTCGACGATCATGGCTAGGTTATTGGGTAAATGCGGATTGCGGCGGTAGCGAACCCATTGTGCGTCGCGACGGTCGACGACCAGACCAGCATGTTTCAGCGCCGCCATGTGCCGCGACATGCGCGACTGGGTGGCGTCCAGTTCCAGCATGAGTTCGCAAAGACAATGCTCCCGGCCGTCCCAGAGCAAACGGATGGCACCGAGCCGCGTCGGCTCGGCGAGAGCGGACAGAAGGTCTATGGCGATCTGCATGGGCTCTATATATGGTAATACGCATATGCGGTCAAGCGCATTTATTGGTTGATTGAGAAGAAACACCGTTGGCTGCTTTCGAGCGGCGCAAAAGGCAGCCAACGGGTGGACGGGAGCCAGGGTAAAAGGAGCTCTGGAAATGAGCTGGCGGACGACGCTGCGGGAACCGCCCGCTCAGATCGATCGCTGGCGACCCATTTCGACAGTTCTTCGGCGCGTGCTTTTCGTTGAGCAGTTCCCCATCATGTCGACGACGCGGTCGTAATTGGACGAGGGATTTCCGTTCTTACTCGTCGAACTCATTGAACGCCTCCGGGACTGAGGATTTGTTTTGGATCGTGATCATCAGCGTCCAGCGGCCGAGCACTCGCAGTTGATTGACGGCGTTAAAGGACTGATATGAGATCCCCCGCTCACCTGCATCACCGCCAAGGTCTTACCTTGAGTCGGCGCACGGCGCCCGGTGCAAGGGGAATCCAATCGATCTTTGCCTTCGGCAAGCCGGGTAGGTCGGCAGTTTTGAAGTCGGGCCGGCGGAAATAATGGCGCGTCTCGCTGTACCGGTTGCGGAAGCAACGTATTTTAGGCCGGCGGTTTGACAAAGACTTCGTCCCACTCATTAGAGCGGGCTCCGATCAAGGTGGATCATATCCGCAAGCGGCGAAGTAGTTTGCACATTCGGCGGGCTTGAAGATGTCGGCGCAGGTTTCGAGGGCGCGCATCAGCGCGGCGACGGTTCGCTCGGCGATTTTGCGCAAATGCGCTTTCAGTTTTGAAAACGCATTCTCGATCGGGTTCATGTCGGGGCTATAGGGCGGGAGGTAGCGCAGCTCGGCGCCCGCGGCCTTGATCATCTCCTCGACCCGCGGCCCCTTGTGGGCGGGCAGATTGTCCATGACAACGACGTCGCCTTTCGAAAGCGTGGGAATGAGGCAGTTTTCCACCCATTCCTCGAAGAGGGCGGCGTTGATCGGACGATCGTAGGTCTTCGCCGCCACGAGCCCGCGAAGGCGTATGCCGGCGACGAGCGTGACCGTCTTGTAGTGGCCGTGCGGCACGCCGATGCGCAACCGCCGCCCGCGCCGGCAACGCCCGCCTTTGCGCGCCAAATTGGTCGAGGCGCCCGTTTCATCGATGAAGACGAGCTTGTCGGGGTCGAGATCGAGCTGTCCCTCGAACCATTCGAGGCGTTTCTTCAGCACGTCTGGGCGCTGCTGCTCCGTGGCGTGCGCGGTCTTTTTTTGAACGTGACACCGTGACGGTCGAAGAAGCGCCAAAGCACGGAACGCGAAAAATGCTCGTCGCAATTCCTGATCAGACGCTCCTGGATCTCCAGCAGGGTGATGTCCGGCGTGCGCCGGATCAGCCCCATGAGGTAGTCGTGATGGGCTTCGATGCGGCCAGAGCGGCGATCGCCTCCCAAGGCCTTCGGCGACATTTCTCCCGTCGCTTCGAATTGCTTGACCCAGCGCACGGCGCTCGCGATGCCGACTTCGAAACGCTTCGCCGCCGAATTGCGCGACAGCCCGCCCGAGACGACGGCCTCCACCACTCGTTTGCGAAGATCGTCGGAAAGCGCCATGCC
>DATBQJ010000146.1:0-63979 GCA_036560885.1 Methylocella sp. | reverse complement strand
TCGAAGACGGTCTCCACAATCGCCAGGCGCGTACGGGCCAGTGTGTAGGCGGCCGCCCGCCGGTGTACCTCGGCGCTGATCCAATCGGCAAATCCGTCCGGAACTTGCTCGCGATGGGCAGCGACCGCGGCGGCCTGACGGTACATAAGTGTGATTCCAAGCGTCCCTGACAGGACAATGGTCAAAACAATCGCAATCGGGATCATCGGCTAATTCCTCGGATGCCGGCGGAGCTTATATATAGGACAGACACTTGGTGTTCGAGACAAAGGAGCGCAATGGGGCGACTTCGGCAAAGGGGAATCACCCATGCGAGGCTCTTTCAGCAAAGGAATGGTCATCATGGATTTGACGAACATCGCCGCTGCTTGGCAGCCGCGGCTGCTTGGTCTCTTGCGGATCGTCACGGCCCTGCTGCTGCTCCAGCATGGCACGGCGAAGCTTTTCGGCTTTCCTCATGTCGCAATGTTCGACAACCTCCAGCTCCTCTCCCTCTTGGGCATCGCGGGCGTCTTGGAACTCGTCGGCGGCGTTCTGCTTCTCCTTGGCCTATGCACCCGCCCGGTTGCTTTCATCCTCTCCGGCGAAATGGCGTTTGCCTATTTTCTCGCGCATGCGCAAAAAAACTTCTTTCCCATTCTCAATGGAGGCGAGCTGGCGGTCCTTTATTGCTTTGTCCTCCTTTATCACTCTGCGGCGGGCGGCGGCGCGTGGAGTTTTACGCGCGACAAGGCTATGCCGCCTTCCATTTGATCGAACAGCCAATGGATGGAATTTGATTTTCGGGCGTCGTGCCCGTTGTCGCGATGCTCCGCATCGCCTCGACTAGTTCTCGCCTTGCGCCCGCAGGAGGGGGCGCGGTGCGGCCTTCGTCAAGGCGGCCGCGATATTTCAATTTCAAATCCTTGCTGTAGCCGAAGTAATCGGGGGTGCAGACCGCACCATACGCACGCGCTACAGCCTGGGTTTCGTCGTGAAGATAGGGAAACGGAAATTTATGCGCCTGCGCGAACCGTTTCATATTGGCGAAGGAATCCTCGGGATATCCCGTGGCATCGTTCGAGCAAACGGCCGCGAAGCCAATACCTTCAGCCATCAATACGCGAGCATCCGCGACAAGCCGGTCGATCACCGCCTTCACATAGGGGCAATGATTACAAATGAAGACGATCACCGTGCCGTTTTCGCCCGCCACGTCTTTCAGCGCATAAGTTTTTTTATCGGTGGCGGGCAGCGAAAAATCCGGGGCCAGCGTATCGAGGATAATTTCTGGTGCAGCAGCAGCCATGATCCTACCTCCGCGTTCCTGAAATATTCATCGTTCCATCGGTAATTAGCATTTCAGGTGGCGTATTTCAGCGTGTCCTTTTGAAAAAAAGCGCGGATTTTGCCGGCGTTGCGCGTTCCCGCAGCCTTCCTGGCGCGATACGCCGGAGGAATTCGATGAGCGGCGTTGAGCCGCTTTTTGCCCTGGGTCTGAACCGCGTGCGGCAGCGCGCCTCGCCGGCGCGAGATCGCGTGGCACCTTTCCTTGCTGCGAAAGCTGCCTCATTTTATCCGGTGAATGACGAGGCAGCTCTCAAACGAACTGCGCCATAGGCTTCGGGTCGCCGTAATTTGAGCCAGCCAGCTTTCGAGGAAGAGACATGATTAATTTTATGAACAGGCGTCGATCTGCTGTACTATGCACAAGGTTTGGTTGCGCCAGCGGTCACAATGAAGGTGGAGAGTGTCTCCACCTTATCGATCCCTATGCTTGGCGCAGTCTTAACCCATCGACGACCTAGCCGTGATGAAAGCCTTCATGTCCATAACGCCAATGTTTCCCGCTTGCCATGCGAAGAAGTGGCCTGAAGCGGCGTTGTTGTGCGTCATCGAGACTATCGTAGAGGGGCTTTGCGGCCTCGGCAAGTTTTTCCATTTCCGTGGATCGTGCCGTGAGGCGCTTAGCACGTTCTTGAAGGCCTTCAATCACGCTGCGATGCTCCTGCGGTTCTTTGGCTCTTTCGCGCCATTCCGCCATACGCTTCCCGCGCGCTGCCGCTTGCTCGCGTAATGCCGTTTCGAGAGCGGGCCAGTTTTTTTCTTGCCCTGGCGTTAACTTCAGTCCCGCTTTCAGTGCTGCAATTCGGGCATCTGTAAAAGCAGCAAAGTCCTCGGGTGAAAATTGTGGATGGGACGTTCCGAAATGCTCGGTTGCTTCGGGTGGATCGGCCAAGACGCTGGAGGATAGGTTAGGCCAAGCGAGAAACGCCGCCGTTGCCGCTATCATAAGGTACTTTTTCATGGGGGTATCCCGAATCTGAGGAAGGACCAATGAGTATCGTCAAAGATGCATTAGAAAAGCAATTTAATGTTTTGTAATGGACGGTGCTTATTCGGCAAAAAGTTGGCGTCTGCGCGCCGTGAAGCTCGCCCGAAGGCGCAGCTTGCAACGGAGGTCCTACAACCCCTCGAAAAGTACGCCCGCAAGCAGCGCCGCATAAGCCGCAGCCATCACCCAGAAACGATGCGTGCCGATAAAATGCCCGGCGAACGGAACATGGGTGTAGAGGGTCGCCACCGCGGCAATGGCCAGAATGAGCGAAACACAAAAAATAGCCATGCCCGGCGGGGTCAATCTGAAGTGCATAAAAAGGTCCGAATCGGATCGAACAGAAGCGCTCAGCTTAACCGTTCGCGGCGCGGCGAAAATTTGGCCGTGCGGTATTTTTTTTCGCCGGCTCTTCCAAAAACAGGGGCCGCGCCGGATAAAGCGCGGCCCCTTACTTTTAGGCCCCCCGAGGACCAAAGGGGAGATTGCCTGCAATTCTGTCAAGTCAGCGGCGAATGTCCAGTAACGTTTCCGCGATATGATGGCCGCCCGTTTTGACCGCCGCAGACCGTCCGGTCACGGTCTGGGGACCGAGCTGCGCCAATATTCCCAGCGCAATGGCAGACAGCAATAGCACGAGAACGAGCATGCTCGAAACCTGAAATTGCCGCCGGGCGGCGCGCGCGTCATAGGCGCGGACGAAACCGGCATCGGACTTGTGGTCGAAATTATCCGCGATTGACATAGCGCAACCTTCCATTCGGCGGCAAAGTCAGGACACGTAGAAATTTCCTGGATTTCGGCGTGAACGCAACTAGCCCGTGCAAGGTTCCCGGCTGATAGTTAGTTTCCGTGCCCACTGCACCGCTAAAGTAATTTCAGTGTTAACGCAGCGTAAATCCGAACCCACCGTACCGGCATGCCGAAGCGCGGATCTCCAAGTTCCTTGAGCGGTCTTTCCGGTTGCCTTCCGGCAACTTCAAACCTAAGGTCCGCGCCCAACCGGGGGCTTTGCACCCGCCCTCGCGCCCTCATTTTCCGTACCGGAGCCTTGCCAGATGCCGTTCCTCGCCGATGCCCTTTTGCGCATAAAACCCTCCGCAACGATCGCGGTCACGCAGAAGGCGCGCGATCTCAAGAACGCCGGCCGGGATGTCGTGTCGCTTTCGACCGGAGAACCAGATTTCGATACACCGGATAACATCAAGAAAGCCGCCATTGCCGCGATCGAACGCGGCGAAACCAAATACACGCAAGTGTCGGGCATCCCGCCCTTGCGCGAGGCAATCGCGCAAAAATTCAAGCGCGAGAACGGGCTCGATTACAAGCCATCGCAAACGATCGTCGGCACTGGCGGCAAGCATATTTTGTTCAATGCCTTACTCGCCACTCTCAATCGCGGCGACGAGGTGATCATTCCCGCGCCCTATTGGGTGAGCTATCCCGACATGGTCCTGATTGCCGGCGGCACGCCCATCGCGGTCGAGACCAAGATGAAGCTTGGCTTTAAGCTGCAAGCGGAGGCGCTCGATGCTGCCATCACGCCAAAAACCAAATGGCTGATTTTGAATTCGCCGTCGAACCCGTCGGGCGCCGCCTACACATGGGCGGAGTTGAAGGCGCTCACCGACGTTTTGTTGCGCCATCCCCACGTATGGACTTTAACCGACGACATCTACGAGCACCTCACCTATGGCGATTTCGCCTTTGCGACGCCGGCGCAAGTGGAGCCGGAGCTCGCCTCCCGCACGCTCACCATGAATGGCGTCTCGAAAGCCTATGCGATGACCGGTTGGCGGATCGGATATGCTGCCGGGCCGGAACATTTGATCAAGGCAATGGACACGCTGCAGGGCCAGCAGACGTCGGGTGCCTGCTCGATCGCGCAATGGGCGTCCGTCGAGGCGCTGACCGGGCCGCAGGATTTTATTGCCGAACGCACGAAAATTTTCGAGACGCGGCGCGATCTTGTCGTCTCCATGCTCAACCAGGCCAAATATTTGGACTGCCCCTCGCCGGAAGGCGCGTTCTATGTCTATCCCTCTTGCGCCGGGGCGATCGGCAAGAAAACGCCGGACGGCAAACTAATCCGCAACGACGAGGATTTTGTCGCGGCGCTGCTTGAGGCCGAGGGCGTCGCCGTGGTGCAAGGCGCGGCCTTCGGGCTTGGCCCGAATTTCCGGATTTCCTATGCGACAGGAACGCAAGTGCTCGAAGACGCCTGCGCGAAAATCCAGCGGTTTTGCGCGAGTCTAGTCTGAATGCGTATTGGCTCAATCGCACCAAAATGTTTGTGGGATCAGTATTCGGGCAAATGTACGTACGCAGACGCGGCGGCGAGGTAGGCGGAAACCCCTACTGGCTTCACCCCGGAAGACTTGGCCGGAATGAGCCAAAATCTGCATTCTCGCGCCGTAGTTCCTCTGTCAGGTCCTCGGGGTGAGCCGCGGCGCCCCGCAACATGATCGTCCAAAAGGCATTGACCTTGGGCCCTGCTTCCGGCCGACGTTTTGGGCTGACGAGCCATAAGGCAGCGTAGTTCACCAGACGCAGCATGGCGCCTGCACTCATGATGAGACGAAACATTTGAACGGCGGCGTTGCCATAGTGCTTGCGCATAAAGTAGTAACGGTTGATGTGGCCCCTGATGAGATTATTATGGCTCTTCACTTTCGATGCCACGCTGTGCGCCCCGCCGATGTGCATAACCTCGACGTCTGGAACGTAAGCGACCTTCCAGCCCGCACGGTAAATGCGCAGACACCAATCAGCTTCGCATAAAAACGTGTAGAAATACTCGTCGAGCACACCCACCTTTTCAATCACCTGTGCCCGCACCATGAGAAAATGGCCGTTCAACCAGCCGGCCTCTTTCCAGGTAGTGACAGAGTCATCGATGCCGTCGTTCAAGAAAGCGGCCGGGCGCACAACGTTGATAATTTCCGTTCCCATGCTGAACATCAAGCCCGTGGTCTTCTGATAACTTCGATCGGGGTTGGTGGTTCGGCATCCGGCGATCCCAACTTCGGGATGCGCGTCCATGAAACGTACCATCCCGTCGATGGTGCCGGCCCGGAGGATGGTGTCGTCGTCCAGCAGAAGGACGTAGCGGCCGGTGCTCCGCGCCATTAGTTGATTGTAGGCGCGGCAATATCCGAGTTTCCCCGGCGCCCTTAATTGCTCCACCTGAGGAAAACTGTCTGCGAGCGCGCGCGGGGTATCGCTCTCACCCTGGAAATTGAATCCGACGATCACCCGCAACGAGGTTTCGTTAACTGTATCGAAGAGAGACCTGAGGCACGAACGGAGGTTGTCCAGCTGACCAAGGTTGGCAATGAGGACCGTGAGATCTTCGGCCATGTCAAAAATTTTCACAAAATTGCTGCGGGTAGGTCATGATATATTAGCCCCGCGCAATTCCCCGAGGGACTTAAAGGCCGCTTTCACTAACGGCAATGCGATGGCAGCAGCCCGCGTTTCAAACCCCGGAGTGCATTCGCAAAGCCACTGATGGAAGCGTCAAAGAACCAAGACCTAATACCTTAACTAACGAAAGCCCATTCACTCAAATGACTTGCCGCTCGCCAGTTTCTAGGTTATCCCGACATCATCGTCAATGGCGAGCGAGGGCGGCAGCCTGCGCAAGGCGTGGCTCCCGGGCCAGCCTAGCCCACTTCGGATTGACTGCCGGAGACGGCACGACGATCATTCATGACTGTCGAGATGAGGAGCGCCACCGCCTGCCGGTGCCGCTGGAATTTGCAGCGGAGAATGAAGTGGCGTCGGCATGGCCCTGACCATTGGCTACGATGGCAAGTTTCTGTGGCAGGGCAGCAGCTTTGGATCCCGCTCCGGCCATGGCGTTCATGCCAGGTATCTCCTGCAAGAGATGCTGGAGTGCTGGCCGCAGGAGCGGTTCAAGGTGTACGCCCTCGACGGCGACCTTGGCATCGATCCCCGGCCCAATTGTCAAGTCGTCACGCTACCTCGCTACGCGAGAAGCTCGTTCTTGCGCAATTTGATCGCCTATCCGATCGCGCTGGAACGGCATCCAGTCGATGTCCTTCTCTCATTTTCCACCGTCCCTGCCTACGCGCCCTGCAAGACGGTTCTGTTGCTTGCCGACGTCTTCTGGCTGGCAAATCCGGGCTGGTTGCCGCCGCATATCGCTTTACCCAGGACGCTCGCAACACGTAGCTCGGTTAAGCGGGCCGGCCGGATCGTCACCACGACGGAATTCTCCCGGCGCGAGATCATGCGCATTCTGCACGTCCCCGCCGAGAAAATTGTCGTAGTGCCGCACGGCGTCCGCACGGAATTCACCGAACGTCTATCCGCGGCTAAGATCTCGGATGTACGCACAAGGTACGGGATCGGGCCGCAGTACATTCTCTCCTTAAATGATATCCACCCCCGGAAAAACCTTGAGGGTCTGGTCGAGGCTTTTGGACGGTTGAAGGCCCGCAGCGGGCTGCCGCATCAGCTTGTCATTGGCGGGCGGAGCCTGTGGCCGTATCCGGAATTCCACCGCCGCGTAGAGAGCAGTCAATTCGCGCATGACATCAAGGTTCTCGGCTATGTACCGTCCGGCGATGTGCTGGCGCTCTACCAAGGGGCAGATCTCTTCGTCTATCCTTCATTCTACGAAGGATGGGGCCTGCAGGTTCATGAAGCGATGGTAGCCGGAGTGCCTGTAACGGTGGCCAACAATACCACCTTGCCCGAGATCGCGGGCGATGCCGCCGACACATTCGATCCGTACGATGTGGACGACATGAGCCGCAGCATGGAGCGGATCCTCACCGGCACAGCCTTGCGCGAGACGCTGGTCGCGAGGGGCCTCGAGCGGGTGAAGCAGTACTCATGGCGCGGCGCGGCCGAAGCGACGCTCGCGGTCTGCGCCAGTCTCGCCGCCGAATGAGGAGGACCGCGATACGAAGGCTTCGCGCGCGGTCCATTTTGTTCCTGACATTCGTGCTTTTCCCGATATCGGACGCCGCAGCGGACCCAGCCAAGGCGAGGCGACGCTATCCGGCTCCAATCCCTTATGGTCCAAATCGAGGGCACCAATCGCACATCGAAGATGTGCGACTACTTTGACCTCCATGTTCAATCTCGCGCCGCGATAAAAAGTGGGACCGTTTGGGACACAACCGGCGCGCCGAGCGGCCACAACCTGCCGGAAGTTTTGCCGCGGCGCTGGCTTGACGAGACGCCGCCAGCCCAAACCTTCCACAGGGCGATTCCGCCTATGCGGGCAAAACATGGCGGCACGGCAGCAGCAGGCGACCCCGGCGCATAATGTTTCGCCCACGAGGGCCTGGCCATCAATCGGCCGCGATGTACCTCGCTTGCTTGCTACGCCTGGGCCGTGCGCGGCTTAACGGGAGCAGTTCCCAGAATGGCGAGTTTTCGATGGTCCATAAACCTTGGTTCCAGCTGGCATTCACTCTCGGCGAAGTAGCTTTGTCGTTGGTTTCCAGCGGGGTCCTCTTCATCATCATCTCGCGCGTGTCCGGCCCGGAGTTGCTCGGCACCTATGCGCTCGCCTTCTCATGGCTGATGCTGTTTCAGGGTATGAGCAGCTTCGGGATTCCCGAGTTCCTCATGCGCGAAGTCGGAGGGCACGGCCGGGAAGCCGCGGGACAAGTGGTTCATGCGATGTTGCTGGGACTTGGAAGCGGGATCGTGGCCATCGCTCTCATGCTGGCAGCGGTCCGGCTGATGGGGTACTCGACAGACCTCGTTCAGGTCATCAGCATCGCCAGCCTGGCATTAATTCCAGCCTTCCTCAACACCGCCTGCCGTTCGGTGTTCCTTGCCCTGCGCAAGATGCATTTTACATTCCTGGCGCTGCTGGCTGAGGTCACGATCGTGATGTGCGTCAGCCTCTTCCTGCTCGTGTCGGGGTACGGCGCAACTGCACTGATGATAACACTTGTCGCCGGCAAGGTCGCGTCTGCGTCCATCGCTGTGACTCTTTTGTACCGCCGGGTACTCCCGGTGCGCGCGCCGTTCGACCCCGGCCTCCTGGTGCGAACGGCGAGGACCGTTTTCACCTTTGGCATCGGCAGCATGCTCGGCATGCTCACAATGCGCATCAACACGATCATGGTGTCCGGATGGGTAGATATCGCGGCGGTCGGCTACTATGCCGCGGCAACGAAGATCATGGAAATCGGTCTGATCGTCCCCAATCTGTTTGCCCAACTCCTGATGACCCGGATCGCCTACAGCTTCAACAAGCAAGGCGACCGCGATCCCAATCGCTTTGGCGCCTGGTATCAAGTCCTGTTTGCGTTCGTCGTCCCGGCGTGCGTCGGGGTCTGGGTGTTCGCCGGGCCGATTCTGGAGATTCTGTTTGGAACGGGCTTCGGGAGCGCGCTCTGGATCCTCAGGATTTTGATGATCTATTTGGCGATCGAATCAGT
Source organism: Methylocella sp. (assembly GCA_036560885.1). Classification (GTDB taxonomy): domain Bacteria; phylum Pseudomonadota; class Alphaproteobacteria; order Rhizobiales; family Beijerinckiaceae; genus Methylocapsa. Next base: position 55,234 of record DATBQJ010000146.1, on the reverse strand, counting down.
CGACACCGAGATGAGCGTAATCCTGCAGGCGGCACACAGACAGCGTGAGGACGTCCACCGTTTGGCCTTCAATCCCCTGACCAACATCGTGCTGAATCTGGTCCTGCTGCCAGCATTCGGACCGATTGGGGCCGCGTTCGGGCGGGTCGGCGGCGTCGCCACGTCGGCGACTCTGCGCTATCGCTTGATTGCGCGGAAATTGACGCCGGTGAACTGGTTCCGTCTTGCCTTGAAACCGGCATTGATCAGCATCGGGGTAGGATCGGTCTGCTACGCGCTGCGCGATGCGGTGCATCCGGTGTGGCTGATGTTGCTCTATGCGGCGGTAACAGCGGCATTGCTGAGACTCTCGTCCTGCTTCTCTCCCGCGGTGATCAAGGACATGATGAGTTTCCCATCCAGCCGGGATTGACTCCGGCAACCGTAATTCCCCTCGTCGGCAGGTAACCGGATGCCCGGCTGGAAAAAAACTTGATACCGTAACGGCCAGCCCGCACCGTCCCTTAATGCCGTGATGGTTCGCGCAGGTTCAATCCGGCGCTTCACTCTTCTGTTCCGTGATGTACACGGTGGGTACGCCCGCCTCGTCCAAATATTTGGCGAGCGCCGTCGCGGTGAGTGGCCAGCGCTCTGGGAAGGCCGCCAAATATCCGGATTTCCGCTGCAACACCAGGCGGCACCCGGCCCACCGGGCCGGCGAATTCGGAGCCCCTTCCGTTCCAATCAGCACGGCGGCATCAACTCCGGTATCATTATGCAATTGGGCGAGGAGCCTGGTGATTGCGCCGGCATCGGGCGTGTGTCCCGGTGCCACGAGCGCGACAAACTGCCCCGTGGCCTGCTCGACCGTCCATCGAGCGGCAGTCGCATCATCGACAGACGTATCACTCCTCACGATCCGAATCCACGGCTGCGTTCCACGGATGCACGCGAGCGTGCCCACCATATCCGGCGCCACCGGAGACCGCTCGCAGATGCAGACCTCCCAGTCCGAGCCGCCCCGCCCGGCGAGAACTTCGACCACGGCATCCAATGTGGCGGCGCATTGCCCGGCGGTGCTTAGAAGAAGGCTCAGTTCCCGTCGCCTGGTATTATAGATCGGCGCGTCAGGCAGCGCCAAGGCGGGGCACAGCTTGCCCCGGACCTTGGAGTACGCCACTCGCGTCGCGACGGCCAATCCAAAGTCGCGGGTAACCGCGACGAAGCGGCGAAGCGGTGAGGGGCCGTTCAAACTTCGTTCTTCAACTGGCATGCGACCCCGCTGGGATCGCTGCGAGCCGTTCGCCAATGCGCCGTCCCACCGCTGGTGCCGAATAGCCCTCGATCATGCACGCGCGCGCGCGGCGCCCTCTTGCTGCCGCCTCGCCTGGATTTGAGACCATGTAGCGCAGCAATTCCTGCAAGTGTTCGCGTGACGGATCCGGCCATATTGCCCCCTTTGCATAAGGACCGTGGTCCGAATCGACTTCCACCAAACGATAGCGAAGAGGAAATCCAGTCTCTTCCGTCACAAAGTCGGCCGTCCCGCCGTAGTCCGTCGCAATCACGGGCACACCGAGGGCCATCGCCTCGGCCACGGTCAGCCCGAAGCCCTCCGTGCGATGCGGCGAAACATAGCAATCGCAGGCGTGGATCAGCCCCACGATCTCGTGTGGTCGCATCATTTGGCGCAACACCACGCAGCGGGGTTCGCGCCTGGCCAGGGCCTCCAAATATTCGGAAAACTCGGGGTCTTCGTGCGCGTTCGATACCTTGAGCACCAGCCGGACCCGGTCTTGATCCGGGAAAGCGGCTTCGAAAGCATCCACGAGGCAATGCGGATTCTTCCGCGCGACGCTGCTCGAAGCGTCGAACACATAAAGAAACACGAATTCGTCATCGCCGATTTGCAGCTTTTCGCGGCATCCTGGCTGCGGCGCCTCGCTCGGCGACACGACATGTGGCACTACGATCACTGGTTTTGCGGTCACTGCCTGAACCGCCCGTTGACAAAAGGCCGACGGAACCCAGATTTCGTCGAAGTGACGAAGCTCGCTCCACCACTCGTCGCGCAGCGCGGGCATCTCCCACACCCATATCCCTATCTTGTAGTGCGCGCGCACAAAGGTTCGTGCATGAAAATGCAGGAAGCGATGAACAGCATCGGCGTTGATGTGGACGAGCGCGATTGGGTAACTGGGCCGTTGCGGGCGCTCGGCGCTCCGCACGCTCGGCTGATGGACGAACAGTTCGTGAACTGGTACAATCGATACAGGAACCGCGGCGGCCCGCAGTGCAGCCAGATATCCGCGGCCCGCAGAGCCGAGGCCGCTGACAACTCCAATTGGACTATAGAAATTGACGCCGGGAAGATTGGTGTTGGAAAGGGCGCCCGGGGTTGTTATCGTCACAACTGTTTCAACTTCGGATGATCGGGCGAACTGCGAGCTTCCGCTCGCCTCGCAGCGCTACAACAAAATGGGGCGTAACTAAGGTGCAGGTTTCATTGTTGCGGCCCGGGACGTCAAACAGATGGGAGCGGCCTCACTATGGGGCCTCCTTCATAAAGGTACACGGGCGCAAGCGCCACGTTATGGCCGGCGCCGATGGGGTGCCGCTCGTGCCGCAAGCTTATCCCGCCTCCATCCAGGACCTCGACGGGGCGGCGCAGTTGCTTGGCCCTCCGTTCGTTGAAATTTCATCCCCTCCCACACGCCGGGAGTACGATTGGCCGGTTTCCGTGCCGTCGGTCCCGCCTCTACCCACATCTCCTTGCTGGGGACCGGGCCGCAAACAGACTTCCTTGGCAAGCTGCGGCAGACCGCTCGCTTGCAGGGGAACCGTCGGCGTCCGTCCCATGATCAGACACGTGCTCGCGGGCCGCCAATGACTATTTTGCCGCCCACGCTTGGTCCGCTGCGGACCCCGGCCGGGAACCGGGTTCTTTCGCGCCAGTTCCTGCTCGTGCTCTGCCTTGGGGGCGGCATCGGCACATTCATCGCGCTTGCATTGTACGTCACAAAGACGGCTTACGTGAGCTTGCTGCCGCTGGGTTTGGCGTTGGTGCTGTCGACGGCGTTTGTCAAAAATTTCCGGCTGTATTGGTTCGCTATTTTTCTGTTGTCCATGCAATTCATGATCAGCAAGAACCTGAACGATGGTCTTGCGGTGATCGACAAGTTGAAGATTGACTACGAAATTCAGAATTTTACGTTTCAGATTACTGTGTCCGATTTGGTGCTTCTGGTTCTTCTCGCCATCTGGGCCAACGACTGCATGTTCCATGGGAAGCCGATGCGCTTTCCACCTGTCACCTGGCTGGCCGTGGGATATTTCGGCGTAGCCGTATTGTCCTTAGTGGGGGCCGCGTCTCCGTATCTCGGCATTGTCGAATTATCGCAGCAGTTCAAGTACTTCATTGTCTATCTATACGCAGTCAACTGCCTGGATTCGAAGAGCGCCATCCGGGTGTTTGCTATCGTTGGGGTGATAATCCTGGTGGCCCAGGCGGGAGTGACCGTGGCGCGGTTCGAGACAGGGTATTTAACGCCCCTCACATTCGGCGAATCCTTTCAAGATACGGACCAGATCAAGGACTATTTATCCGTAGACCGCTCCGATGAAGGGTCCGTGGTGCGGGCCTACGGGACCTTGGCATCGCCAGGTTCGACGGCACATTTGTGCTTGATGGTGCTTCCATTTGCGCTGTTTCTTTGTGCTCGGAACACCATGTTCGGTATGCGACTCGTGTTTACGGCTCTCACGGCCTTCGGGCTGCTGGGCATTGTGCTCACGTTTACCAGGGTCGCCTATATTACGATAGCCGTTCAGTGCGTACTCGCGTTTTTGATCATGGTGCGGGACCGCCTGTTGAAGCGCGAGGAAGTGATCCTGATCGTGATGCTCGGTCTGGCCGGACTGGCGGCGGCGACTCCCAAGCTCTATGAGCAATTCACGGTTCGCGAAGATTCGGTGTCCGTGCGTTTTCTTCAGTACGAAGCGACCGCGAAAATGATCCTCGACCATCCGTTTCTCGGGGTGGGATTGAACAACGGCACCGGACAGAAGCCAAAGTATGCCAACGTCACATACAACCCGTACGATCCGGACACCCAGTTTTATTTGGAGCCGACTCACAACTTCTATCTCAGCTTAACATCGGAGATTGGCGTCTTCGGTGTGCTATTATTCGTAGCATTCTTCTTCAAGGCGGCGTTGCTGGCCTGGCGGGAATCGCGCCGCTCGCCCGATCCGGAGATCAGGTTTTTCGCAAACGTTCTCGTGGTGGTGTTTTGCGGCGTGGCGGTGAACGGCTTGATGGATCCCGTCCTGGAGTACCAGGTTCTCGAATTGCTGTGGATGTATGCCGGGATCAGCCTCAACCTGCCCCGCATGGCAGAGGGCCAGGAGACCGTGGGCGCCAGACCGGGCTACCGGGCACGCTAGCGGCCTTTTGTATCTTCGCGTGCAACAGCGTTGAGCCGATGACGGCCTAACGGCGCCAGACCGGAGATGGCGGCGCAGCACCGGGCGCAGATGCATTTCATCGGCCAGCCGCCTTCGCCGGACGAGAAGGTCTTGGCCAAGGCGGGCGAGACGGATTCTGCCGGCAATTGAGCGTCACGGCAGGATTGCAAAGGCTCGCGCAGGAAAACCAAGACCGTTCTTGACCTTCGGCCAGACCACCACAATCAAGGCGCCCGTGGCCGGTACTTTGTCGAGATTGGCCATGACTTCGATCTGATAATGGCCGCTTCCCAAAAGATAGGTTTCGGTCGCCATGTTTGCGGTCGTGTCGGCGTCTAAAGATTCATGCCCAATCGCCGTGATCCCGCGCTCTTCGACAAGGAATTTTACAACCTCGAGCGACCAGCCCGGAAATGGCGTGCGCTTGAATTTTCCGGGGTCCGTCTCAAACTCCTTGGACATACCAGTTCGTAGCGCCGCGAAGGCGCCGCCCGGCACACGGCCATATTGCGCCTCCCACGCGTGGAGATCGTCAACTGAAAAAGCGTGGCTCGGATCGAGGCCAAGATAGGGCGTCGCGTCGAATACGACGAGCGGCAAAATCATCTCGCGAAGCGGGATTTTGTCCATTGTGATCCCGTCTTTCGCAAAATGCGCGGGCGGGTCGATGTGGGTGCCATATTGGCCGGCCATTTCGTAATATGTCGCGCGAAAGCCGTCCTTCTCGATCGTGTAGGGTTGGCGGGTTTTGGGGTCGATGGCGGGGCTCATCCGCGCTTGCCCGAAGCCGGACCAGACCGGCGTGTCAGGGCCAAAAGCGTGGGTGAGATCAACGAAATTTTTTGACGCGATGACATGGTAGGCTTCGTCGAGCGAAGTCTGCGCCCGCGACGGCAAGACCCACAAGAGCGCCGCCAGAAATACGGCGGACGAAACACACATTCTTTGTGCGGCCGCGCTCATCCGCCGCGCGACGTGTGAACCATGAAACCTTTTCAAGGAGGCGAACTCCTCGTTAAAATCCGGCGCGGCAGCGCTTGCTTCAGCTCTATTTATATCCGCACAACGAGTTTGAATAATGCTACTTCAACCGCGCGTCGCCGGAATTCGCCGCTCGCCGCGCCGTGGTGCAATCCGCTCGATCCGTGCCCCCGGTTGCGCGACTGGCGTCGAGCCACTAGAAGCAAGCCTCATTTCAACCGGAGTTTTGCATGCGTCCTTCCAAACGCGCGGCCGGCGAATTGCGGCCCGTTTCGCTCGAACGCAATGTCGCGCGCTATGCCGAAGGCTCTTGCCTCGTCAAATTTGGCTTGACCCATGTGCTGTGCACGGCTTCCCTGGAAGACAAGCCGCCTTCCTGGCTGCGCGGTCAGGGACGCGGTTGGATCACCGCCGAATACGGCATGCTGCCACGGGCAACCCACACGCGCACGCGCCGCGAAGGCGCCTCCGGCAGACCGTCCGGACGCACCCATGAGATTCAACGGCTGATTGGCCGGAGTCTCCGCGCGGTCACCAATCTGCAAGCCTTGGGCGAACGTCAGATCACTCTCGACTGCGATGTGCTGCAAGCCGATGGCGGCACAAGGACCGCCGCGATCACCGGCGCCTGGGTCGCCTTGCACGATTGCCTCAAATGGATGCACGGCCGCTCGATCGTCAAGGATCATCCCTTGCGCGATCATGTCGCGGCGATTTCTTGCGGTATTTCGAATGGCGAAGCGGTGCTCGACCTCGATTACGAAGAGGATTCGGCGGCCGAAACCGATGCGAATTTCGTGATGACCGGCGCGGGGTCGCTCGTCGAGGTGCAGGCAACAGCGGAAGCGGCGGTCTTCACCGAGGTTCAGTTGCAAGCCTTGCTGGCGCTCGCAAAATCCGGAATCGCAAAGCTCGTGGAGCTGCAGAAGAGCGCGGCCGGCTGATATGCCGCGCCGGCTCGAAGGAAAGCTCGTCATAGCGACCCATAATGCGGGAAAGCTCGCCGAGATGCGGGAACTCCTCGCGCCTTACGGCGTGGTGGCGCTCGCGGCCGCGGAGCTCGGCCTGCCGGAGCCGGAAGAAACCGGCGCGAGCTTTGTCGCCAACGCCGTAATAAAAGCCCGCGCCGCCGCTGATAGCGCCAAAATTCCAGCACTCGCCGACGATTCAGGCCTGTGTGTAGAGGCGCTTGATGGCGCGCCGGGCATAAATTCCGCCCGCTGGGCGGGGCCCGCGCGGGATTTCGGCGCGGCCATGAAAAAAGTCGAACAGGCGCTGCAAGCGGCAAGCGTCCGTCCGCCATTCAAGGCCCATTTCGTGAGCGCCCTTGCGCTTGCCTTTCCGGATGGGGAAACCCAAAGTTTCGAGGGTAAGGTGTTCGGCGAACTCGTTTTCCCGCCGCGCGGGGGTCTTGGGTTTGGCTACGATCCGATTTTTTTGCCGGACGGGTTTTCGCGAACTTTTGGCGAAATGACGGGGCAAGAGAAACATGGGATTCCCGCCGATGACACGCCCGCCTTGTCGCATCGCGCTCGCGCGTTCCGGACCTTTGCCCGCGCCTGCTTGGCCAGTCGCCAGCGCTAGACACTTGCCATCGCGAAACGCTTTTATGATGTTAAGTTTAAGCTTTCTGCGACCATCCGGAAGCGAAAACCGTCCCTCTACGCTTCCACAATGAAGAAAATAATTATATAATGACTATGCGCTTTTGATAAACGTTATTCGTTTTACGAGACATTTTGCGTCACGTGGCCACGCAGCCTTGAATTCCTGCGCTTTGCAAAATACTCTATTGCAACGCACCATGAGCTAACGCGGGCGGATTGGGAAACGCTACCATGTCTGAGGTTTGGAATACGAAATATGGGACTAGGCGGGTTCGTTTCGATCCACCTACGCTGAAGGAAGCGATTGCGGCGGCGCGCGGGTTGACCAGCGAAATTCATGCGCAGGCCGAAATCGCCGCCTCACTGATGGACCTGCCGGTGGACGCGGTGCGCGCCGAGCTGTTGAAGATGGGGCCCTCTCGCAACAGCGCCGAAATCGTTACCTCCAGCGGCCGCGAACGAACCGCGCGAGCGGTGATTGTCGAAACCATGCCTCGCCGGCGCCGCGTCGCCTTGACGGGAGCAGGTGGACCTGGGTCGGCCAAGTAATTCAGAATTCCCTGCTAACCGGAAAACCTTGCGGAAGGCTGGCAGGAGGCGAAGCGTAGCCATCGCCTCGATCACATCCCGCCAACAGGCACAGGTCAAGTCTAAGGTGGGTGGTATTAAACGCGGAAAACATGAACAATTAGCTGCACCGCAAATATACGCCTAGTCAATGATGGATGAAATCTTAACGGGCGGCGAGCTAACTTGGACAACGATCACAGTCGCTCGAGCGTCAAGCGGTCCTGTTCGTCTCCAAAATACTTGTGCAAGGCATTCTTAAACACCTGATTGTCAGAAGTGGCATTGGCAAACAATGTCATGGAAGAATGGAATTTGAGATCATCGGGGTAACCGAAGATCTGGTCAATCGAACGTCCCTCTACGAGGGTTATTAAACGAGTACAGTGTCGCAGTCTTGGCCCAAGAATTGGGTGAATCAAATAGGCCTCAGCTTCCTCACGAGAAGAAATCGCGAATTTCCGTGCTAGCTGGCTGGAGCCTAGACCTTCAATCTGCGGAAAGATAAACCACATCCAATGTCCACTTTTGTATCCTTCCCTTAGTTCCGCGCATACTTCCTCGAACACTTGACTTTGCGCGTCAACAAAACGCTGTAGATTATAATGGTCGTCTTTGCCGGTTTCCGGCATTGCCGGTGCCTGCATAACCGGTGGACCTGTGACGGACTTGGTTTTTATTCCAAACAAGAGGGAGTGCAATTGTTCCGGCCCGATAGCCCGGTCGAGTTCCCGGAAGGCGAAGAAAGGCATCAACACGACAAACATGATGATTCCAATCATGAATATTCCCTGCAGCTTTCCGCCGCCGATTTCGGAAATGCTTTGGGAAACCGTCTTGCCATGAAATATTCCGATAAGCGAATCCTCGATTATATGGAAGCATATCAGTATCACTGCAAAAATGGCAGACTTGAACATGATTGTATAGATGAGCGGTCTATTTTCTAAATTGTCTCCGACATGAAAAATCTCTGCCACCAAAATGACCTTTGCCAAGGCCAATGCGTTAATAATAGCAAACCCTTGATGGTAAAGTAGGCTCTCGTCATTCAAGACGAGCGCTTTATGAAGAGAAAACAAACTCAACAGAACCCAAAGATAAATAAATATCCCGAATAGTTTCCGCGTTTCGTCAATAGCTCCTGTCTTCAGCCGAAGCAGTCGTTCGTTCGCCATGTTCCGATGTCCATGCGATGCGGCCAAGCGACGCGGGCGGCAGGATGGGGAGTCCCTATTAAACGGCCTTACCCTGAGCCTCGCCCGCCGGCGCGATCGAAACCGATTCCCCGCAGCCGCACGCTCCCGTCTGATTCGGGTTCTGAAAGGTGAAGCTTGCCTGCAATTTACCGGTCTCGAAATCGAGCTTGGTGCCGAGCAAAAACATCAAATCTTTCGGCGAAATGAGGATTTTCACGCCCTGGTCCTCGATGACTTCATCGGTCGCCTGAACGTCGCTGGCGAGATCCATCGTGTAAGTCATGCCAGCGCAGCCGCCCTTCTTGATCCCGACCCGCAACCCTGCGACCGGCCGCCCAGCGGCGTCGATAAGTTTTCGCGCACGGGCCGCGGCGGCTTCCGTCAGTGACAAGACTGCAAATTGGGGATTCGCCATCCCTACCCTCCAAACGTCCCAACGATAAACTTGATTTGCTGATCCTTATATAGCATGGGAATGACGGTTTTTGAGAGCCTTCTTACGAAGTGCTGGCCTTTCCTCCGGTTCGCCGCCGCAAGCTTGCCGGTTAGCGGCATCCACTTTGAGCCTCACGCGGCCCTCTTTTTCGCTGCGATTGCCGCGAGCGTGTGCAAAATTTGCCTAGTGCCCACCAACCTGGCGGCTTTCGTCTCAAAATCGCGCACGAAAACGATTTTTCTGTCCGGCCGCACCTTGGCTTGCGGACCTTGCTCGGCGATGTAGCGCACAAGTCCTTGCGGGTTGGCGAAAGAATTGTCGCGGAATGCGACAATGACGCCCTTTGGACCGGCTTCGACCTTTTCGACATGCGCTTCGCGGCACAAGACCTTGATCGCGACCAATTGCATCAATTCCTGGACTTCGCCAGGCAGCGGCCCAAAACGGTCGATCATCTCCGCGGCAAAACCCTCGATGTCGGCGTCCGACGTAAGCGTTGACAGGCGGCGGTAGAGGCTAAGACGCAAGTTTAGATCGGGGACGTAATCCTCAGGGATCGTCACCGGCGTGCCAAGCGTGATCGAAGGCGACCATGTCTCCTCGACGGGTTCCTCGATACCCGCTCGCAAGGCTTCGACCGCCTCGCGCAGCATCTCTTGATAGAGTTCGTAGCCGACTTCTCTGATATGACCCGACTGTTCGTCGCCGAGCAGATTTCCGGCGCCGCGAATATCGAGATCATGGCTCGCAAGTTCGAATCCGGCACCAAGTGTATCGAGCGCATGCAGCACCTTGAGACGCCGTTCGGCCTGCGGTGTCATAGTGCGGTTGGGGGGCACCGTGAACAGCGCATAGGCGCGGATTTTCGCGCGCCCGACCCGGCCACGCAATTGATAAAGCTGGGCGAGACCGAACATGTCAGCGCGATGCACGACGAGCGTATTGGCGGTGGGAATATCGAGGCCGGATTCGACGATCGCCGTCGAAAGCAGCACATCATATTGGCCGTCGTAGAACGCCGCCATCCTGGCTTCGAGTTCGGCTGCCGCCAACTGGCCATGCGCAACCACGAATTTAATTTCCGGAACATTTTGCCGCAGGAAAGCGCTTGCGGCCGCGATGTCGTCGATCCGCGGACAAACATAAAAGCTCTGGCCGCCGCGATATCTCTCGCGCAGCAGCGCTTCCCGCACGAGAAGTTCGTCAAACGGCGATATAAAGGTCCGGACCGTCAGCCGGTCGACCGGCGGGGTCGCGATGATCGAGAGTTCGCGCGCACCGGTCAGGGCAAGCTGCAGGGTGCGCGGAATAGGCGTCGCCGACAAGGTCAAGATATGGACCTCGGCGCGCAATTCCTTGAGGCGCTCCTTGTGCTTGACGCCGAAATGCTGCTCTTCGTCGATGACGACGAGACCGAGATCCTTGAAGCTCACACCCTTCCCAAGCACCGCATGGGTGCCAACGATGATATCGATCTCGCCGGAGGCGGCGCCAAGCTTGGCGGATTTAAGCTCGGCGGTGCCGACCATCCGCGACATTTGCGCGATCTTGACCGGCAAATGCGCGAACCGCGCGGCGAAATTCTTGTAATGCTGACGGGCGAGAAGCGTCGTCGGCACGATCACGGCGACTTGCTTGCCTTCGATCGAAGCAGCGAAGGCCGCGCGCAGGGCCACCTCGGTCTTGCCGAAACCGACATCGCCGCAGACGAGGCGGTCCATTGGCCTGCCGGACGCCATGTCGTCCAAGACTGCGTCGATCGCGGCCTGCTGGTCGCCGGTTTCTTCATAAGGAAAGCCCGCGCAGAATTCCGCATAAAGACCTTCCGGTGGAACGAGTTTCGGGGCTGCCTTGGTCTGTCGCGCCGCGGCAATCTTAATTAGGCCCGCCGCCATTTCGAGAATGCGCTTGCGCATACGCGCCTTGCGCTTCTGCCAACCCGCGCCACCCAATCTGTCGAGTTCGACCTCTGCCTCCTCGGAGCCGTAGCGCGACAAAAGCTCGAGATTTTCGACCGGCAGAAAAAGCTTGGCGCCCTCGGCATAATGCAGTTCGAGGCAGTCATGCGGGGCGCCCGCCGCCTCGATCGCCTTCAGCCCAGCGAAACGCGCGATCCCATGATCGATATGGACGACAATGTCGCCCGCCGTGAGCGCACCTGCTTCGGTCAAAAAATCCTGGGCGTGGCGCGGCTTGCGGCGGCCTCCGGCCAGCCGATCGCCCAAGATGTCCTGTTCGCCGATAAGCGCCAGATCTTGCGCCTCGAAGCCTTGCTCGACGCCAATAACGGCGAGCGCCACTGTGGCTGGCGAAAGCGCAAGGGCTTGCGCAAGCGAGGACACCGGCGCCGTGCTAGCAAAGCCGTGGTCCGCGAGGACATGAGCGAGCCGCTCGCGCGAGCCGTCCGACCAAGCGGCGAGAACAACCCGCTTGCCGCCTGCTTGCAGCGCGCGCATATGGCCGATGGCAGCGGAAAAGACATTGGCGTTTGGATCGGCGCGCTCGGTAGCGAAATTGCGGCCGGGTTTCGAGCCGCAATCGACGGCGAGGCCCTCGCCGGTTTCCGGCTGCGCGAAGGGCGACAAAGATACGGCGCTTGCCGCACCGATGCGCGCGCGCCACTCGGGCTCGGCAAGATAGAGGGCGGTGGGCGGGAGTGGCTTATAGGTTGAACAATTGGGATCGGCATCATGCGCACTTTTCCGTGCGCTAAAATAATCCTCGATTTGCGCGAAACGCTCGCTCGCCGCCGCCTCGGCGAGTGGATCGAAGGTCAAAGGAGCGCCGGCGCAATAATCGAACAATGTGTCGAGCTTTTCGTAAAACAGCGGCAGCCAATGTTCGAAACCTTGATGGCGGCGGCCTTCGCTGACGGCTTCGTACAGCGCGTCGCCGCGCGTCTGCGCGCCGAAATGCGCGACATAGGCCTGGCGAAACCGCCGCATCGATTCACTCGTCAATTGCACTTCGCTCATCGGCACGAGATCGAGCGCGCGGAGCTGGCCGGTCGTGCGTTGCGTTTCAGGATCGAAGGTGCGGATCGATTCGAGCGCATCGCCGAAAAAATCGAGGCGCATGGGCCGCGGCATTCCGGGCGGAAAAAGATCGAGGATGCCGCCACGCACGGCATATTCGCCAGTGTCGCGCACGCTCGATGCCCGCGCGAAGCCATTGGTTTCGAGCCAGTTTACCAGCGCGTCCCGATCGACCACATTGCCCGGCGCGGCTGAAAACGTGCCGGCCGCGATAGTGCTAAGGGGCGCCACCCTCTGGACCAGGCCATTCACCGTGGTGGACAGAATCCGCGGCCGCTCCAATGCGGAGCGGGAACGGGCAAGACGCGAGAGGACGACGATGCGGCGCGCCGAAATCGCGGTATCGGGCGATATACGGTCGTAGGGCTGGCAATCCCAGGCTGGAAAATCGAGGACCTCGATGTCCGGCGCGGCGAAACCCAGCGTCTCGCCGAAGGCACGGGCGCGCTGGCCGTCGCGCGCGACATGTATGAGCGCGACAGCCCGGCTTTCCGCGTCTTTCGCCAGCGCGTGGGCGAGATCAGCAACGCAGAAAGCGTCGAAACCGTCCGCCACGGAGGAGAGCGTGAGCGAGCCACCCTTGACGAGTCTGGCGGCCACGCGTTCAAGATCAATCACGAACCCAAACCTTCACCCTGAGGAGCTTGCGGAGCAAGCGTCTCGAAGGGCGAGGGCGCCCGGGGACCTCGCGGCGTATCCTTCGAGACGCCCACTTCTTGGGCTCCTCAAGATAAAAGCGAGGATTTTGAAACATGCTCTTAGCTATGGATTGGACCGGCATGGCTATGGAAAGCCCGGAATTTCCGTAAAACCGGGGCATGAACAAGTCGGTTTTTCCGCTTCCAAGATAAGCCTGCTGAAAATCGCGGTCCTGCCTTCCGGCAAACGTTCATAATCGGCGCGCCTGCTTTCGCGAAGGCTGGCGACTTCGGCGCCGGTGAAACGGCCAAAAACGGGCCTGAACACTAGATAGCGAAGCTCGATCCGCAACCACAGGACGCCGTCGCCGCCGGATTGTCGATTTTGAACATCCGGCCCATCAAATCGTCGATGAAATCAATCCTTGATCCGCGCAGCAGATCGAGTGAGACCGGATCAATCGCAACCGTCGCACCGTCGCGCTCGATCACGAGATCGCCGGCGGATTGTTCCGCCGAAATGTTATAGGTATAGGTAAACCCCGAGCATCCGCCGCCATCGACGCCGATGCGCAGAAACGAACCCGACGGTTCGCTCTTCAAAATCTCCGCGATGCGCCGCGCGGCGTTTCCGGTAAGTTCAACAGGGGCGTCCACGGTGGCTTCGGTCATTTTGAATACCTCGAAAGGCACGTTAAGGATCAAACGGCACGCGGGACCCGCTTGCCTCCTCTTGAAATAAATACGCCCGGAGGCCCGCCGCTGCAACGTGTCGCGCGGCACAATTCAGGTTTGCATGCCAGTCTGCCACTTTTCTCCCGATTTCGCTGGCGTTCTCCCGCGCGCTCCATACGCCACCAATGCGGCACAAAGCCGCGGACGGTTGATTGCGGAGCCTCATTCCCCATTGCGCTCGGTTTTTCAGCGCGACCGCGACCGCATCCTCCATTGTACAGCGTTCCGCAGGCTGGCCCACAAGACGCAGGTCTTCGTTCCGCACGAGGGAGACCATTTCCGTACCAGGCTCACGCATTCGCTCGAAGTTGGTCAAATCGCGCGCACGCTTGCCCGCGCGCTCGGCCTCGACGACGATCTCGCCGAGGCGCTTGCGCTTGCGCATGATCTAGGCCACACGCCGTTTGGCCACACCGGCGAGGATGTGCTCGACGAACTGATGGCTCCTTACGGCGGCTTCGATCATAATGCACAGGCGCTGCGCATTGTCACCAAGCTCGAACGCCGTTACGCGGCCTTCGATGGACTCAATCTAACTTGGGAAACCCTGGAAGGGCTCGTCAAGCATAATGGCCCGCTTTTGCACGCCGATGGCAAAGTGGCTGCGCGATATGCGAAACGCGGACTTCCCGCCGCGATCCTTGAATACAATTCTGTTCATAATCTCGAACTTGCGCGTTTTGCTTCCGCCGAGGCACAGGCCGCGGCACTCGCCGACGGCATCGCCTATAACGCGCATGACCTCGACGACGCCTTGCACGCGGGCCTCATCGATTTTGCCCAAATTGACGAAACCGATTTCCTCCGTGATATCAATGGTGAGATCGCGGCGCTTCATCCTGGCCTCGAACTGGTCCGTGCCGTTCACGAATTGGTGCGCCGGCTGATCGCGTTTTTTATCGAGGACGCGATTGCCGAGAGCCGGCGGCGAATCGCAGCCTCCAGGGTCGCGAGCGTCGAGGACGTGCACTCTCAACGCGCGCCCCTAATAGGGTTTTCGCCGGCGGCGTTGAGCGCCGATAAGTCGATCAGAAGCTTTCTGCTAAAAAACATGTACCGGCATCAACGGTTCGTCCGTATTCGCGAGCAAGCGGGCCTGATCGTTCGCGATCTTTTTTCTTGGTTTTTTACGGCCCAGGAACCGATGCCGGCCGATTGGGCGGAGGCCGCCGCCAAGGCGGGCGCCGGCGAAGCTCGCCGGGCGCGGCTTATTTGCGATTACATCGCCGGAATGACCGACCGCTATGCCGTTGCGGAGCATCGAAGGCTTTTTGACGAAACCCCGGAATTGGAATAGCGCAAAATAGGGCAGCGCAAAGCGGAGGCGATCGTGGCGGAGGGGGACAAAGGACTCTGGGAGACCGTCAAACCGGATATCGTGAAACTGCTGACCGTGGGGCTTCTCGGTTCCATTCTTTCTGGTGCGTTCGGTTACGTGACATGGGTGCGCGACAAGCGTCTCGCCCGTCTCGAAGAAAATATCAAGAACGCGGAGCAGATTCATGCGGACGCGATCGCCCTTGCGCATGAGCGATGGTACCGCGGGTTCCGGTTGCTCGACGAACTCTCGCAAAGCGCCGCGCCACACCCAGGACACGACGACCGGCTCAAGGAGGCCACGAAAATCTACGATGATCTGTTGACGAAATGGAATGTCGGCGACGCCCCGCTCCTGAGCCGCATCGACATGGCCGTAGACAGTGCGCTCGGCAATTCCGTCCCGGTCAGTTTGCGCGATATTTCCAAGATCGATTGCCACAACGCATTCTTCAAAGACTCGCATGGCGACGAAGTCTCCGGTCTTAACCGGTTGTCCGTAAAGACATGGCACATCGCCATGTCGCATTGCTTCATTCAGCTGAACGACGCGATCCAAACTGTGCGCAACCATATTGGTGAAAACGGCAAGCCGGATGATCTGAAGGGTTTTCTCGAGGATTTGAAGACCGCGCAGGCGATGTCCGGAGACCTCTACGT
Source organism: Methylocella sp. (assembly GCA_036560885.1). Lineage (GTDB taxonomy): Bacteria > Pseudomonadota > Alphaproteobacteria > Rhizobiales > Beijerinckiaceae > Methylocapsa. Next base: position 39,613 of record DATBQJ010000146.1, on the reverse strand, counting down.
AAACGCCTCGCTCTATCGAACAAATTTCCTGCAACGGCTGATGGAGCTGAAGGCGAAGGAAGTTGTCTATTACGCGGAGCCGGGCACGCTCGAAGCCTATTTCAAGCTCAAGAGAAATGAGGACAAAAGTCTTATTCCAGTCAATTGAGCCTTCTGTCTATGGCGCATCCGGCCATTCTCGATACGGCGCACTCGTTCGCACATCATCCGCCGAATCGCCCTATTGGGACTCGTATGCCCGGTGTTGGCGACCCCGGCAGGGCTCGAACCTGCGGCCTGCCGCTTAGAAGGCGGCTGCTCTATCCAGCTGAGCTACGGGGCCGGCCGTGCCTTGCGCCGGAGCGGCGAGTTCTCTAGTGCTAATTTCACCTATAAAACAGTAGTTTACATAACTATATTCAAGTCAAGTATGAAAAAATGCTGGCTCAGTGGGTCCATTGGCTAAGACGGGTCGTTTTGAAATTATCGGAATAGCTTTGGATTTTCCGGGGACCTGGCTTGGTGTCCTCGACCCTGTAACTCAAGCCATACTTCCCGGCATAAGCAATCGCTTCTTCCTTGGTGGCGAACTTCAGCCGCACCTGACTCGTCATATCGCTCGAACTCGTCCAGCCCATCAACGGGTCGATCTGACGTGGCGCGGCGGGTTCAAATTCCAAAACCCATAGCTTGGACATGGCAATACCAGATTGGGTCGTGGTCCGGGAGGGGCGGTAAATCCGTGCAGTCATTGTCGATCGCTCTTATCTCGAAGCAGACGGGCATTTACGCGGACCTAGAGCGCTTTCTGATTTAGTGGAATCAGAAAGCGCTCTAGGTTTTTGTTTTATCGCATTTTCTTAAAGCGAACCGGTGTCCATTTCGCTCGAAAATGCACTAGGCGAGGTTACTCCCACCTTGATTTGCTGTCGAGAGCCAGGCCGCTGTGAGATTGGTCGGGGCAGCAGGATTCGAACCTGCGACCTGAAGTACCCAAAACTTCCGCGCTACCAGACTGCGCTATGCCCCGCATGGCAAGGTTCCCCCTGACCTATTGCCGCGTGTTCGCTATCACGCGGAGGCGCCGCGAACAAGGACGGGGTCTTCGTCACTTGGCGAATAGAGGGTGGCGGACATCGTCCCCGATCCGCAAGCCGATACGAGCTGCCGTCCCGGCATTGACTTCGAGAACGCCATAGGCCGGAGCGCCCGAGGGGATAATTTTTTCCGACAAGGGCTCGGTATTTTCGGCGAGTCCAGACACTTTGCCGGCCCGGCTGATGAAGATCATATCGAGCGGCAAGTAAGTATTTTTCATCCACATCATCACCGGCCGCTCGGTCCCGAAATCAAACAACATGCCACGATCTTGCGGAAGAAACCGGCGGAACATCAGGCCCCGTTCGCGTTGCGGCTCGCTGCGCATGACTTCCACGGAAAATTCGTGGGTTCCGCTGGCGGTGACGATTTGCAGCCTTTCGAGGTTGCCTTGCGGCGGCGGCGCGTCGATGGCGAGCGCCGCCGGACTCGCGCCGAGAAAAACCAGGGTTGCGTAAAGGCGAAGGAAGGGCAAAACCCCGCGCGTCAAACTGGCGCGGCGGATGGTTAGCGTACGATCGCAGCAAGGCGCAGATTTTTTGGATGCAGTCTGAGATGAAAACAATTTGATAAAAACCATGCGCTTTCCCTTCCAAGCTGCCAAGGTATGGGCACCTTCCAAGCTGCCAAGGTCTAGGCTACTGCGTCACTGGACTTGCGGCCGGGGTTGAGGATTGATCTGCACGGTGGTCGTCATCCCAGCCGCTAAGACCATGCCCTCCGGAACCGCATCGATGTGGATGCGTACCGGAATTCGCTGGGCAAGGCGGACCCAGGTGAAGATCGGATTGACCGTTGCAAGCCCTTGCTGGTTGGCTAGCGCGTTCGGGACGTTGATGGCGCGCGCGATGCTGTCGACGTGGCCACGAACGATTTGACTGTAGCCCATAGGTTTGATCTCGGCAGGATCGCCCTCATGAATCGAACCGAGGTAAATCTCCTCGAAATAGCCGTCGACCCAAAATGAGTCGGCATCGACGAGGGAGATTATATTCTGCCCGACATTCGCGTAGTCGCCGAGCTGCGCGAGCAGGTGGGTCACCCAGCCATTCACCGGAGAGCGGACCTGAGTGCGCTCGAGGTTGACCCGCGCCTGGTCCAGATTTGCTATGGCTTGCTGATATAGCGCTTGGTCTGCAACCGCCGTCGTCGCATATGTCTGCTGATCCTCTAATGTGACGGCATTCGGACCCAGTTTTTGCCGGCGCCGCGACTGTATCTCTGAGTTCCGCGCATTAGCCTCAGCTTGTTTCACAGCCGCCTCGCCACGACTGACGGCGATCGTGTAGTCTCTCGGGTCGATCACCATCAACAAATCGCCCTTGTGCACAAACTGGTTGTCGACGACGGGCAGCCCAACGATTCGCCCAGCGACCTCGGGTGCCATGGTGACGACATAGACGCGCACGGTCCCGTCGCGCGTCCAAGGTGCCCCCATATAAGTGTCCCACATCGCCCAACCCAACGCCACGGCAAGCGCAACCGTCACCAAAGTGATCAAAACTGGAATGATTCTTAGGCTTGGGCGTGGCCTGGCCTTTTGGCGGGGCGCCAGGCCGGGGGACCACACGGCTTCGCGTTCCTCTGCCGTCCTGATGCTCTTAGCTTCGGTTTGAGCTTCGGTCATGGCGAGCTCAGCGCGCGACGATTAGCGTTATGGACGACAGTACGATCATGTAAACGGCGAACACGAACAGAGCTGGATGCCAAACATAACGCAACACGCCGAAGCGGCTCGCAACCCGGCGCAGCGCGATCGTGATGAGCCACGCCGCGGCCATCATCAACGACATCGGCGCAACGTAAACGCCGTACAAATCGATCTCGGTGAACCTCACTCGGGCGCTCCTGCGTCGAAGTAAGAGGCATGCGTGATGAGCGCCTCCGCGATTACAAGGATACTCCCGCGCGCCTGGAGAGCAAGAGACGCCGCTGACCCAGCGCCGGGGAAAGAGGAGAGGCGGTCATCGAGCCGGGCAAGCCCTGCGGTCGCGATTGCGCTGCTTCCTTGCGCTAAGGGCCGGAGCGCGGCGTCGAGATCCAAGTTCAGACCGAGCTGGTGGGTCATGTGGCGAAGCCGGATGATTTCGGTGCCCACCGATGACCCCGCCAAAAGCTGCGATCGCTGCAATGGCTCGGCGGCGTCCGGGAATGTTGCGAGCCGGCCGTATATGCGGCCCTCCCAATCCTCGGCTGACCATGAGATACGATCCTTTCCGAGTCGGCGCAGATCCCGCAAGGTCAGCGCCAGCAGCCGGCGAGCCCGAAACGCGGGCGACAGCGGCGGCATCAAACGAAACGAAAACACCGCGGTGCCGCTTCCCGCGACGATCGCCAGCGCGAGGTTGTAAAATTGCTGAGGGTCGTAGCTCATCTGGTTCGCGGGCGAGAGCAGCGGCATAAAACCGACTATCATGGCGGTAAAAGTCAACGTCTGCCATGGTTGGGCCACGAGGGCCCCGACGGGTATCAGGTAAAGACCAATAGCGAGGCAGAAGGCCTCGAAGGTCTCAAGCCCCGGCAGCACTGCAAATGCGATGATCGCCGTGAAGATGGTGGCAAGAGCGAGGCCGATCATGAAACGCATCGCGGCCGCGTAGGCTCGCTCGGCTTGTGGCGATAACAGCAGAATTACGATGGCGGCGAAGGTGATGGCGAAGGCGCCATTCGGCCACGCCGTCATGATCCAGAAGAGCTCAACGAGGCCGATCGCGACGAACGCGCGCCCCGCATTGACGAGTGAAGGCAGCCAATCGGGCACGCGAAGCCGGAAGCCACGGCCCCGGGGAACGGGACAAACAGGAGCGCCGGCAAGCAGCGCCAGTCCGTTGAGCGCGTCCGCGATGCCGTCGAACACCTTAGCCGTCTGGTCGGCAAGCAGCCGCAGTGATGGTGTGCCGGCCGGTAGAGCGGTCAACGTCCGCACCGCCATCTCGCAGGCCCGGCGCCGGCGGTCGGGGTCTGTCATATAGTCTGCTGGCACACCGTGCTCCGCGGATCGCAGGTCGTCCGGAATGCTTCGCAGGACGGCATCGCCCTCCTGCCGAGCCTTGTCGCCCGGCAGCCGGACCAGCAGTACCGCTACCGTGCGCCAGCCGCACTGGGCGGAGAACAAGCCGTCCACAGCTCTCTGCAATACCGGCGAATGATAACGGATTTGAGAAGATTCTCCCTTCGCCTCGTCGATGACCGGATCGAGCGCACTGGCCCGCCGCACGAGTTCGCGCCGGGCAGTTTGCGTCTCCGGCATTTCCGGCCCGGCTAGCGCCAACATGCCGGTAAACTGGTCCGTGATTTCGGCTGCCAGAGCAGCAAATAACGCGGCCAGGCGGCGCCGGGCGGCGCCGAAATCGGTCCCAGCGAGAACGACGCCGGCGCTTACAATACCGATGCAGATCTCGCTGGCGCGGTAAACCGCGAGCAGGAAGACCGCATCCGCGTTCGGGCCGCCCGTCGCGCCAAGCACGTCGGCTGCGATGATCGCGGCCGTGAAGCCGGCCAGCGCCGCCGCGTAGGACGCAAAATTATGCAGAAGCGTGGCGACGAGAGCGCATGCAGCGCACCATAGCGGCAGGGCGAGGAGGAACAGGGCGCGGTCCTGCGGGAAGCACGCGGTCAGTACCACGATCGCCGCGGCACCGACCAGGGTGCCGATCATGCGGTACCATCCCTTGCGCAGCGAAGCCCCCAGATGGGGCTGACAAACGAGAGCGGCTGTAGTGCCGGCCCAAAAGGCATTTTCGAGCTCGAGCCAGAACGCGAGATAGAGAGCAAGGCAGACAGAGGCCCATAGACGCAGCCCAAAAAGCAGCGACGGACCCGCGGCCCCCGCCGCATTTTTCAAAGCTGTGCTCAGTCGAGCTAGGGCCCTCGTGCCACGGGCCCAACCCGGCTCGTTGAAGACGTCCGTCACTGAATTTGTCCGTGATGACTCCTTTGACGGTGCACGCCGCGTAGATGTCGCAAGCGGTCATTAATCAGTCAACGTTCCAAAAAACTACCCGATTGAAGGGCTGAAGGCGAGCCGCTTGCTGGCCGACTCGGACCGGCCCCCGCCAACGACCTTCACCCGCAACGTCCGGCCCGCGGCCGCAGCGGAGCTGACCGCCGCTAACCCGCCAACGGAGACACTCTCAGTGCGGGATAGGCATTGCCGCATCGAGTGGCCGCACTTCGGCCGCCATAAGTCCCTTCGGGCCATCACCGAAACGCACGAGGAGGCTTTCTCCCGGCCGCACCTCCGCAAGCCCGTAACGGCGCAAAGTTTCCATATGGACAAAAATATCTTGTGTCCCCTCGCCTTGGGTCAGAAAACCAAATCCGCGCGGCCGGTTGAACCATTTGACAATGGCGATTTGAAACCCGCCCACTGGCGCCACCTCGGAAGAGCCCTGCGGCGGTTTCCATTCGGAGCGGCGTCCGGCGGCCGGTTCATCCATTGAGATAATTTTTAGAACCTGAAGCCCCTTCGCCCGGCGTACGGCCTCGCAGACGACGCGGGCTCCCTCGCACGCGGCGCTAAAGCCGTCCTTGCGCAAGGTGGTGACATGCAAAAGAACGTCGGCGCCGCCGTTATCCGGCACGATAAAGCCGTAGCCTTTCGCGATGTCGAACCATTTAACGCGTCCGGCAATTTCGACAAGGCCGACAGTTTCGATCGCCGCCAACTCAAAAGCGGGATCGAAATCGAACCGGCGAGAGGCTAAATTTTTGCCATCCAAGGTTCACCTCCAAAATCGCGCGCGGCCGGAAATTGGTTCCCACGCGGCATGCGGACTAACCGCGTACAAACAATTTCTAGATAGCCGCTAGCATAGCATCCGGATGCAGGTGCAAAAGCCCAGTCCCGCAGGAAGTTGTGGATGACGTTCAGAAAAACAATTTGTGCGGCTTTGGTGTCACATAGTGCGAGTTCAGTTGGAAGGCTTCCCCCTCACGTGGAATCACGTGATCGAAGGAACCGTTCAAATTCGATGAGTTGGATTGTGCCAAACGCAACAAGCGCGCGCCTATTTTAAGCACATGGTCTAGGGGAAGGCTTTTGTTAGCCGCCCTTCCGCCGCGCATCGATTGATCGCATAGATCGATTGTTGCGCGGCGGGGTACGCGGATGCATAGGGCCACGCCATTTGGCGGGGCGTCAGGCGAAGTTGCAACGTCGGCCTCGGACATGCCCCTTTTGGCAACCGTGGGCGCAGCCCATTGCCGCGGATCACAGGGAGGCGTGCGCTTAGGATCTCAACTTCAGTTTAGCAGCGCCCGTCCATATTCGTGGCTCGCCTTCAGATCTGAGTCGAAGGCCGCATCAAGCTCATCACTGTCCCGCTCAGCGTGCTTCCGCTCATGACCAGCGTGGCACCAAGTGCGAGCAACGCGACCAGGGTCAGGACTGTTACATCCATCCCCGCGACCGCGAGAATGCCGAGCACGATCGCGGCCAACCCGGCGAGCGCCTGAATGCTCGCGGAACCGGAGGCCATCTCGGTTGCCAGAAATTCGCTTCCGGCAAGCTGTGATTGGCTTTCGGCTCTTGCCACCGCATGCTTGAGCACATGCAAATGCCACACCGAATTGCTGCTCAGCACCAAGGCAGTGCCGAACGCGATAACCGCAACCGACGTGAGCAAGTGATTAATGCCCAGCAAGGCCAGCAGGCCAAGGACGATACCGGCGGCACCGACCAGGAAAACGGCCGACAGGCTGTTGCCGCCGAAATGGTCAACGGAAGCAGCGTTCGCGCCGGGTGGAAAAATTATCCGGGCGTACTCGGATAACATTGTCCCGCCTTGGATCAGCAGGGCCACGCCGAAGACGATGGTTGCAATTCCGATCATCATGGTCGGAGCAAGACCCGCCAACCCCAAGATAGCCAGGACAATAGTGGCAACGCCACCGATGGCATCCACGAACCCGCCCTTGGCGGAGCGCTCGTGGCTTGTCATCTCCTCGTATGTCAGAGACATAGGTTTCTCCATTTAGGGTTGAAGATTCTATGAGAGCGCGCCATCGCCGCGGATTTGCTGCAGCATCCGCTGGCAGGCCACGAGATAGGGGCGCGGCCTCTAGCCTAAATGTGACCATTCAAGAATTCATATCGTCTCATCTTGAGGTGGTTCCAGGTGAAAATGCGGGATGTAAGTGTCAAATCGTTGTGATGAGACTTGCGCGGCGGCAAGAGCTCTTACTCCCTTTTCGGCGCTCCCCCGCGCACTTCGTGGCCCCTGCGGCTCGCGATCTCTTCCACAGTAGCCTCGGCTGGTCATTGCGAAACAATCCCTCCGTGCTCCGGGTTATTGAATGACGGACTCAAAGCGGGGCATGAAAGTAAGAGTTACGCATAGCGACGTATGTGATACATCGATTGGGGTAGAGCCCACGAGACGCCGCCGGTTACGGTTTTCGAAAGGCGGTGGTTTGGCGCGCAAGCTGCACCGAACGTTAAATATCGCGGGGGAAAACTAAACCGCCCGCCGATGGCAAAATCAAAGCCTCCGGCTCTGCGCTTTGCCGCAAGCGGCTATATATAAAAGGCGAGCATGTCGGGCAGCTTTCGCATCCAGCCGCGGTTATCCGTTCGTTGGGAGGGACCAAACGTCTGTTCGTGAGACGCGCGGAGGCAGCTGGCATTTTTCAAGTAAGGAGACGAGGCAAGATGGCGACTCTTGACAAGCTCACTACTTTTGAAACTCTCATTCAAGAAATCAGCGCGCGATATCATCTTGGACCCAAGGGCCGTTCGCTTATTCGAGAGGCCGTGAATCTGGTTGCTCGACAGCCAGGCGGCATTGGCGGCTTCCTGGAGAAGTTCAAGGCCGCGGGTTTCGTCGCCGAAATTGCTTCTTGGGTGGAAGGAACCGATGCCGTGCCGCTGTCGGGGCAAGAAGTAGAGGAGGCACTAGGCTCCGACATCATTAGCGAGATTGCCGATAAAGTCGGCATAAGCCAACGCTTCGCAACAACGATTTTGGGCTATGCGATACCTAAAATCATCGGCCAGCTGGCCCAAGGCGGAGCTATCCCGCCGGTGATTCCCGCGGAGGTATTGCGTTTCCCTGGCGCGACCATCCCGCGTTCATCCTCCCGCGCCGACGATACTATGGTGCCTGGAGCTACGCCAATTCCGACGAGCAGCATGGGAGGCGGCGGCAGCGCTCCCGGGCTAGGACGGTTGTTCGTTCCGGCCGCCTCTGTAGTGATTACGCTCGGGGCCTTGGGATACGCGATTTCAGCAGGAAGCGACGTCAACCGTGTGGCCGTACAGTCCGCGCCGGTCACGGCGCAAAATGCGCGTGTGGCAATCCAGCCCGGGCCTCCTTCTCCGGCGAATTTAGCACTTGGCAAGCCGGCGTCCGCGCCCGCGCCCGCGCCTACGATACCCGCGAGCTTGGCGCTTAGCAATGTGGATGGCCTCATTGTCTACTCCGGCACCGTCGGAGATGACACCAGTCGCACCGCAATCATCGATTCGCTCAAAACGGTGTTCGGAGCCGACAAAATAACTGGCGATCTCGCTGTGGATCAACATGCCGGCCAGGCGGACTGGACGAAGGACCTCAAGGCAGCGCTCGCTAACTTCAAAACCCAAGGGTCAGAAGCGGTGTTTGAAGGAAATGCCATTAGTGTTGGGGGAACGATCCCTGATGCGGATCGCGACGGGATCATAAGTTCGGTGAAATCCGTTCTCGGGCCCCAATTTGCGGTTGCTGCGCTTGCCGGCAGTGGCCCGACTAAAACGGCGGCAGCATCCAAAAACTCAGTTGTCGCTGCAAATCAGCCGGACATTCATCTGCCAACCATTTATTTCGCTGAAGATAGCGCCAAAATTCCGTCGAGCGGCAAGATTCGCCTGCGGCAGGTGGCCCCTCAGATGAAGCAATTGCCTCCTGGAACACTGGTTCAAATCAGCGGCTACGCTGATAGCATCGGCAATCCCACCGCAAATAAAGAACTCTCGCAACGCCGGGCCAACGCCGCGCGCCAAATCCTCGTCGATGCCGGGGTCAATCCCGCCATTCTGAGCGCGAAGGGATACGGCAGCACCAAGTCGTCAGCCGGCGAAACCGGGACAATGGAAGGCCGCAGCAACAGTGCAATGGAAGATCGCCTGCGCAACGACCGGCGTACCGAATTCAGCATAGTTCAACAATAGTGCCGGAGGCGAAGGTCGGCGTGGTCCATCGCCCCCACCGCCTTTCGGCCGTTGCCACTCGAGGCAGAAATTATTCGTCGTCATTCATCGGTTCGAGAACGGTACTTCGCACGCTGACCGCGCGGGGTTGCGGCGGCGGTTGCACTTGCGGGAGCGGGGCCGGGGAAGCGTCGGCGGCCGTTTCCGGCCCGAAACCGTCGCGCTGATAAATATCTTCGCGGAACTCGGCAAGACCCTCCGGTGTGGCCCACGCCGTGATGTACACCCAATATACCGGAACAGGAGCGGCGAGCTTTGCATCCACACGTTCACCCGAGCGGATCACTTCGTCGATATGATCGCGATCCCAACCCGGCGTGTCCTTGAGCAACCAGGTCACATAATCGCGAACATTTTGGACCCGGATACAGCCGGACGACACAAACCGGTCATCGTCGCCAAAAATGCCTTTCTCGGGGGTGTCATGCATATAGACACCATAGGGATTGTTGATGTTGATGCGCACCACGCCAAGCGAATTGAGATCGCCACCCGGATCCTGGCGGAATTTATAATTGACTGCATCAAGCGAGTTCCAATTGATCTGACCGGATTGTAGCTCCTGGCCGTCCTTGTCGAAAATCCGGATCTTATGGTCGGCCAGATAATTTTGATCCTTTTGCATGCGCGGGATCAAATCCTTGCGGATGATCGAAGCGGGCACGGTCCAATACGGATTGAAATTAATGTCGATCGCCTTCGTCATCATGACCGGCGATTGGCGGTCGATCTTGCCGACGCCCGCCGCGTGATGTGTCACGACAACGCCGTTCTCGACCGTCTCGACAGCCATCGCCGGGATATTCGCCATGACGAAACGTTCGCCAAGGTTGCCGGAATAGGAGCGCAATCGGACGAGGTTCACCTCGAGCTGGTGCAGCCGCACATCTGCCGGGATATTGAGCGCGATAAAGGTCTCCTTTGAGACCACCCCGCTCTGGAGCAGACCGTGGCGGGCCTGAAAATGTTTCACCGCGGCATCGACGTAGGAATCGAAGACCGGCGAAGCACCTGCCGAGGGATCGAGATCGCCCGACGCCACGAGCCGTTTGCGCAGCGCGACCACGGCCTGGCCGTTTACGCCGAGTTTGAGAGTCTGTCCCGCAGGAACCGTGACCCAGCCGCCATTGGCAACGATTTGACGGTAGGATTCGATGGCTTGTTCGGTCGCCGCCATGGATTCGACCGAGAGAACCGGCGTGTTGGAGCGATGGACCGAAAGGCGAGGATCAGCATCGTAACGTTGCGCCCATTCGGCCTGCTCGCCGAAAGCTGCGTAGCGCGGCTCGGCGGCCGCGCCGGCGGCATGAATTAAACCGAAGGCGGTGATTACAACCGCCGCCCGCCCAAATTGGCAACAATGACGATTCGCCAGGCGCGACAAATCTTTTTTCGTTTTGAATCCCAATGTCTCGACCTCCAATCCTACGCCCTTCCAATGCTTATTCGGCTGTGTGCTGCGATCCGGCACGGGCGGACAATATCCCGGTCTCAGACGATCCGGCGCGGCCATGCCTCCCGGCCTGATGCGTCAATTGGTTTGGAAGAGCTTCGTGAAGACCTAGTTAACACCCAAACTCAAGACACGAGCAGCGTGACCTGCTTTTCTTTCAAGGTGGCGCCGAGCGACAACAAAGGCGCAAACAGGACGGCGAATTTGTGGCGATTAGGTTCGAAATAACACCGTGTCCAAAATAACCCGGGGCAAAGGGCTCCCGCAGTCAGATTTAATCTTTAGCTTCGCATCGTATCCTGCGGGTCACAGTCTGTACCTTATCTGGTCTGTCCAGAAACGTTCGAGCCGGACCAGCGATTGGTTAAGTCTTGCGAACTCGCCGGAGTTGATTCCACCGATTTGCTCCACCGTGGCGGCATGCTTGTCGTAGAGCCCAGAGACGATGGTGTGGACGTCCCTGCCCTTGTCGGTCAGGCTGATTCGCACGGCGCGGCGGTCAATGCGCGAGCGCGCATGATGCAGATAGCCGGTTTCGACCAGTTTCTTGACATTATAAGAGACGTTCGAACCAAGGTAATAGCCGCGCGTCCTTAATTCGCCGGCGGTCAATTCCTTGTCGCTGATATTATAAAGCAGCAAGGCTTGCACGGAGTTGATGTCGCTGCGGCCGCGCCGGTCGAATTCGTCCTTAATCACGTCGAGAAGGCGGCGATGTAGCCTCTCGACCAGCGTCAAAGCCTCGAGATAGGCCGGCCGGACCTCAGCAAGCACGGCGCGAGGCTGCGCGGCCTCGCTTTTCTGGACACTCAACATGGGATTAACCTCTTCGTTTGCATTGCGGCGACTTGCCTGCCGGCGCGTCGATGCAAACCAAAATACGAATCACAAATGAAAACCAGTTTAAGCAACACGCTGAATCCAAGCTTTATATGCTTAGGAAAATCAAATATTAAGTAAAGATAAATTTTACGATTCGAGTTTGTTAACACTACGTTATTCTGTTAATTAATTTTATCGCAAGTATTATGGCGAGTATGCACTCACGGACGTCTAGAGTGGTAGATATTAATTCATTGGAAATAGTTGCGGCCAACCTTGTTGCCGGCCTTTCACTTTTTCCGGCCCCGCTTGGGTTTGGCGGCGGCGGCTGCAGCGAGCATCGGCGTGGTGAGCTTTTCGTACAGGCCGAAAAGATGCTCAACGCGCTCGCGGTCACTCGCAAATGGCTCCTTGCGATAGAGCCTATCGACCGCCTTGTCGAGCGCGCGATGCGCCTTGCGCAGTTCCTCCGGCATGACATCGGGATCGTAGAGGTCGGCCTGCCCCGCGCCATATTGGTGATGGCCCAAGAATCAAGCGCCATAGGGGCTCGGACGGTTTCCCTTGCTCAGGCGGCGAGATCGGCGACGACCGCGTCTAGCACCGGAAAGCCTTCCGCGCTAACCCTAAGGCGCCCGCGTGACGTATATTCGACCATGCCATCGGCGATGAGCGAGGCAACGCGGCCGGGATCGAGACTCCGGCCAGACATCGCCAGGAACTCGGACGGCTCGATTCCTTCGGCAAGACGCAAGCCCATCAGCAGGAATTCGTCGCCCTGCGCCTCCGCCGACAAATAATCGTCTTCGACCAAGGCATGGCCTTCGCTCTCGACCACGGTCAGCCACGTTTCGGGATGGCGCTCCGTCGCTTGCGCGCGGCGGCCTTCTGCCGTCAAAATCCGGCCATGCGCGCCGGGCCCAGCGCCGACATATTCGCCATATCTCCAATAGATGAGGTTGTGCCGGCTCTCCGCGCCAGGGCGCGCGTGATTGGAAATTTCATAGGCGGGAAGCCCGGCCTTCGACGTGACATCCTGGGTCACGTCCCACATTGCGCGGGCGCGATCATTATCGGGGACGCTCAGCTTGCCCGCATCGCGCAAGCGCTCGAACATCGTGTCTGGCTCGATCGTGAGCTGATAAAGCGAGATATGATCGCGCGCGCGGAGAATCGCGCGCTCCAATTCGTCCCGCCAGCCGGCTGTCGTTTGGCCGGGCCGCGCATAGATCAGATCGAAGGAATAGCGCTCGAAGACGACTCCCGCGAGGTCCACTGCGCGCATCGCCTCCTCGGCCGTGTGGCCCCTGCCGAGCGCTTTCAAATCCGCGTCGTTCATCGCTTGGACGCCAAGCGAAACACGGTTGACGCCGGCCGCCCGGAAGCCGCGCAACCGCTCCGCCTCGACGCTTGTCGGATTGGCCTCCAAGGTGATCTCGACCTTGGGCGCGACCGGCCAGAGCGCGGCGATCGCGTCGAGGATGGCGGCGGTTGTTTGCGGCTTCATCAAGGATGGCGTGCCGCCCCCAAAAAAGATCGAGGCTACCGTGCGGCCTTGGGTCAACGCCGCGCGGTGCGCGAGTTCCGACCTTATGGCCGCTACAAAACGGGCCTCGTCGACCGGCTTCGCGCGCACATGGCTGTTGAAATCGCAATAAGGACATTTGGAGAGGCAAAACGGCCAATGCACATAGACTCCAAAGCCTGGACCGGCGGCGATATTGTTTTGCAAGGACATCTTTTTTGCTCACGCCAACCTGGACAGCCGCCGGGCTCCCGGCATCACTACGGATTAATCCACGCGGTCAATGTCGCGCTTCATTTAAAAGCAAAATCGCGCTCGGATGATCGATATCGAGCAGGCGCCAGAATCCGCAGTTTCGCCGCGATTTGTTAAGAATGGGTACACCACGTTTACTTATGTTTGGAGAGGGCACGGCTCAAAAAGCATCGCGTTGGGCCCGGCGAATATGAGTTGCAAGGTGGGTATTGAGTTATCTTGAGCCGCCGCCGATGCCGGCGCCCGTCATCGTCATGAAGGATGTCGGGGGCGTCGTCGCGGATTACCAGAGTCAAACCGCGATCTACCGGGCGTCGGAACGCGAGGTCAGACTGCACGAGTGCCGCTCGGCTTGCACCATGGCGCTCGGCCTGCCCAATGTTTGCGTCTATCCAGGCAGCACGCTCAAATTTCATCTTGCCTACGATCCCCGCAATCATCAAACCAACCCTGAGGTTTCGCAACAATTATTTGAATCCTATCCGGCCGCCGTGCGGGCGCGGCTTGGAACCTTGACCCGGCATTACAAAGTTTTGAGCGGAAGCGAATTGATTGAGCTTGGGATCAGGGATTGCAACGCGCCCAAGACCATTGCGACAAGGATTATGGCCGCATCGGCCGCCGCTGGGAAGCCTCCCCTTGCCGCAGAGCCCGGCGCCGAAAAGCCTTTCCTCGCTGGCGTGATGGACAAAATGCTGTCGGTCTTCAGCACCGGCGAGGTGGCGAAACACGATCGCGCGGCGGCTTCGCCGCAGCCGGCCGCGAAACCTGTGCTGGCCAGCGTTTTGCTCGCGGACATACCGCTGCCGTCAACGCGCCCGGTGGAACTCATGCCCGCGGCCGGCGGCATCGTGGTCCAATCGCCCGGCGAGCCGGCAAGCGAACCAACGCCCGCCGAGGCCCCGCAAGCCGTCCCGCTACCGGCGCACCGGCCGTTAAATGTCACGTATCCCGCCGCCCATAGGCTAGCTCGCGTTTCCCTGCCAAAAATTATTACCGGCGCCCAGCCCATTCTTCCGCCGGACTTCAGTGCTTACGTGGACATCGGCCGCTAAAGTCTAGCCTCTTGCAGCGCTTTACAATGTGATCCGGGCTGTGGACATCGCACGGTATGGAAGATTACGCATAATCCTTGTTGGTTCGAGCGCCGCCACATTTTGGCGGCCGGCCGTCAACCCTTCACGCAAGGCCGCGCGCCCATTATTTGATAAAGTCTCACGTTCCCGTGGCTATTGCCGGCATGAAAAATTATCGCCTAACTTCGCAGGGGCTTTTCACAAAACCGCGCAACCATTTGCTTGGTTCATGGTTCCTGGCGCATATGGATCACAAGGCTCGGCGGCCCCAGGCCGAAGAGGCTTATTCCGGCTCGGATCATGACCAACTCCGGCACCTCCACCGGGCCATCGGTCAAAACCACCCCCTTCTCTCCCGGCCTGGAAACGACTATATTGCAATGCAACAACAAGGTTCCGGCAATTCTACCGGCGCATGACGGCGGATTCGAAGGACATTCGAATGGGGCGACAAATCGCGCAAGAGCAAGGCCCGCCGACCGCGCGGGGGGACGCGTGCGATCCCGTAGCCCCGGTCCCGCGAAAAACCGCCTTTGCCGCGATGGCGCTCGGGTCGCTTGGCGTCGTCTATGGCGACATCGGGACGAGCCCCCTCTATGCGCTGCGCGAATCGCTTCATCATATCAAAGCCACCGGGGTGACCGATGCGGGCGTGATTGGAACCGTGTCGCTGCTGATTTGGGCATTGTTTTTCACGGTGACCGCGAAATATGTGCTATTTCTTATGTACGCCGACAACAAGGGCGAAGGTGGCACCTTGTCGCTGATGGCGCTGGCCCAATCAGCACTCGGTCATGGTGTGGCGCCGGTTTTTTTTCTTGGCGTCGCGGGGGCGGCGCTGTTTTCAGGCGACGCGGTCATCACACCGGCGATCTCGGTTCTTTCCGCGCTTGAAGGCCTCGAACTCGTCACGCCGGTTTTTTCGGCCTATATCCTCCCGCTCACCGTCGTCATTCTGATTTCGATCTTCTGGGCGCAAAGGCGCGGGACCGCGCGCGTCGCCGCCTTCTTCGGCCCGGTCATGGCGGTTTTTTTTCTGACGATCGGCCTTCTCGGCGCGGCCCACATTGGCGATGCGCCACGCATTCTTCAGGCCTTCAACCCGATTCACGGTTTAAGGTTTTTGTTCGACCACGGCATGCTCGGTTTTGTGGTGCTGGGTTCGGTATTTCTTGCGGTGACCGGAGCGGAGGCGCTTTACGCGGACATGGGCCATTTCGGCCGCGCCCCCATCCAGACAGCGTGGATGGTCTTCGTGCTGCCGGCGCTGACCTTGAATTATCTCGGCCAAGGGGCGCTCGTTCTCGCCGATCCGATGGCGGTGGAAAATCCGTTTTTCCTTCTCGCGCCGCACTGGGCGCTGCTGCCGCTGGTCATTCTTTCCACGATTGCCACGGTCATCGCGAGCCAGGCGGTCATCACCGGCGCCTTCTCGCTGGCCCGCCAGGCGATCCAGCTCGGACTGTTGCCGCGAATGCTTATCTTGCACACCTCGGACACCCAGGAAGGCCAGATCTTCATTCCGCGCATTAACCGTCTGCTCTTGCTCGGGGTTCTCCTGCTGGTGATGTTGTTCAAGAGTTCGAGTGCGCTGGCGTCCGCCTATGGCATCGCGGTCACCGGCACGATGGTGGTGACCACCGCGCTCGCCTTCGTGGTCGTGTGGAAATGCTGGCATTGGCCGGTCTGGCTCGCGGCGCTGTTCGTATCTGGATTCCTCGCGATCGATCTTGCTTTTCTTACCGCCAATCTCATGAAGATCGTCGATGGCGGCTGGGTGCCACTGATGCTCGCGGGCGGCGCGATGATCGTGATGTGGACCTGGGTTCGCGGCACTCATATTCTCACCGAAAAACTTCGCCGCGATTCGATCCCCATTCCCGATCTCATCCGGATGCTGGAGAAATCGAAACCGATACGGGTACCCGGAACTGCGATTTTCCTCACGAATTCGCCTGAGATCGCGCCCCCTGCCCTGCTGCACAATCTCAAACACAACAAGGTTTTGCACGAACGCGTCTGGCTTTTGTCGGTCATGACCGAAAACACGCCCCGTGTGGCCTACAGCAAGCGCTATCAGATTGAAAAACTTTCCGAGGATTTTACCTGCGTAATTTTGCATTTTGGTTATATGGAAAGTCCGCGCGTTCCAGCGGCGCTGGCCCTATTGCGCAAGGCCGGCATGAAATGCGACATCATGACGACATCATTCATCCTGGGCCGCCGGACGATCAGGCCTGCGCCTAAGTCGGAGATGCCTTTGTGGCAGGACCGGCTTTTTATCGCGCTGTCGCGGCAAGCGGCGAACGCGACCGACTTTTTCTCCATTCCGTCCGATCGCGTCGTCGAGCTCGGCGCCCAGGTGACGGTCTGATTTGCGCGGGCGTCGGCGCGTCGGGAGACTCCACACGGAAGCCCTCGTCCTTGCAACTTGGCGAATGTCAGTTGTGCTAGAGTTAAGCCTGCGGTGGCGGGACGGAGACCGACTCACCCGGGGACAGAAAAGCCCCTTCCTCGGTACGGTGCGAGCGCCCAATGACGGATCGGCTGACGATCGAACAGCGCAGCAACCTCATGCGGCGCGTTCGGGGCAAAGACACGGCGCCAGAACTACTTGTGCGCCGCCTCGCCCATGCAGCCGGATTCCGCTTCCGGCTTCACCGCAAAGACCTCCCCGGCAATCCCGATTTGTGTTTTCCCACCCGCCACAAGGTAATTTTCGTTCACGGATGTTTCTGGCATGGCCACGGCTGCAAAATCGGCCGCTTGCCCAAGTCTCGCCTCGAATTCTGGCAACCCAAGATCGCCCGCAATCGCGAGCGCGATACGGCGGCCGTGGCGGCCCTGGCCACACTCGGATGGCGGGTTTTTACCGTTTGGCAGTGCCAAACCAAAGATCGCCCGGCTCTTCGGCAACGAATCGTGGAATTCTTAAGTGCGTCGTAAGTTTCATGTAAGTTTCCGATCGACATAATGTTCCAACACTGCTAGCATCCCCGATTCAGTGGTGGAGGACCTATGGAGAAACGACCAATCGGAATCGATCTCTTTGCTGGAGCGGGGGGCATGAGCCTCGGATTCGAACAGGCGGGCTTCGATGTGGCGGCTGCCGTCGAAATCGACCCGGTTCATTGCGCTATCCACAAATTCAACTTTCCCGACACGGCCGTTCTGCCGCGATCGGTTATCGGGTTAAAGGCGGCCGATATCCGTTTGGCCGCGGGCATCGGCAACCGGCCGATCGATTGCGTATTCGGCGGGCCGCCCTGCCAAGGCTTTTCGTTGATCGGACAGCGAGCATTCGAAGATCCGCGCAACAATCTCGTACTCGAATTCGTACGCATCGTCGCCGAACTGAATGCACGCACCTTCGTCTTCGAAAACGTAAAAGGACTCACTGTTGGCACGCATCGCATCTTCCTCGATGAACTGGTCGCTGCCTTCGATCGCGCGGGTTATGCCGTGCGCTTGCCGTGGCACGTTTTGGACGCCGCCAGCTACGGCGTGCCACAGCATAGGCAACGCCTCATCCTGCTCGGCGCGAAGAAAGGCGAGAGGCTCCCCTCGTATCCTCCGCCCCTCTTCAATGCCGTCGACGACCGGGGGCCGATTCCCGGCCTACCAAACGGACCTACATGCCGCGACGCGCTTGGCGACATACCCGACGCCGATCATTTCGAGACGCTGATCGACACCGACGCCGTGTGCACGACGTCGTTCGGCAAGCCTGCCCCTTATGCCGCCACCCTGCGCTGCCTCAGCAACGACGCATGGCACTACGGGTATGTGCGGAACTGGAATCCGAGCGTGCTCACGTCGAGTGCACGCACGACGCATACGGCTATTTCACGCAGTCGTTATGTGGAGACATTCCCCGGCGAAGTCGAACCGATCAGCCGCTTTTTCAAGTTGTCGTCCGACGGCTTGTCGAACACTCTGCGCGCCGGCACGGACGGCGCGCGCGGCGCTTTCACCAGTCCGCGACCGATCCATTACCAACACGCCCGTTGCGTCACAGTGCGTGAAATGGCGCGCCTTCACGGTTTTCCTGACTGGTTCCGCTTCCACGCGACCAAATGGCACGGCGCACGGCAGATCGGGAACGCCGTGCCTCCTCCCCTTGCCCACGCGATCGCGACGGCCGTGACTGGAGTTTTCGGCCTTTGTGCGGGGCGGCCCGAGCAGTCAATCGATTTGGGCGATACGGCGTTGCTCTACATGGAAATGTCGGAGGCGGCGGAATACTTCGGCGTCGTGCCGCCTATCGGCCGCCGCGACCGCAAAAGCGGCGCGAAGAAAAGAAAGCAACACGAGATCGAGGAAGCTCGCAGCCGCCTTAGGGTGGTTCATGGCTAAAAGTTCTAAGAAAGATAAGAAAACGACGGCTTACGGGGCGATCATTGAGAAGATATTTTTCGATTATTACACATCGGGTTCCGCCGACTTCGAATTCCAACGCGAGGAGATTGACGCAGTTGCGCCCGCGCTGGGTGTAAAGAAGCCCAAGAACTTAGGCGACGTAATTTACACATTCCGTTATCGTAAAAAGCTCCCGACAAACATTCTCGGCACGCAACCCGAAGGCAAACATTGGCTGATTTTAGGCGCTGGTGACGCTCGCTATCGATTCAGATTGAGCAACCTAGCTTACATCGAACCGACACCGGGGCTGCTGGTTCGCAAGGTTCCGGATGCGACGCCGGAAATCATCGCGCATTACGCTTTCACCGATGAGCAAGCGCTACTCGCCAAGATTCGTTACAATCGATTGATTGATACCTTTCTGGGAATCACGGCCTATTCTCTGCAAAGCCACCTCCGAACCAAAATTCCCAACTACGGCCAGATCGAAATTGACGAGCTATATGTGGGCGTCGATACGCGCGGAGCGCAGTACGTCGTGCCCGTGCAAGCAAAAGGCGGAACCGATTTTCTCGGAGCGATCCAGACGATTCAAGATACGGCATTTTGCGAGACCGAGCCTCGTTACGCGCATTCGATTCCGCGCCCCGTTTCGGCGCAATTCATGGCCGATGACGTGATTGCGTTGTTCGAACTGAATTTCGACGGGAACGACGTCTCAATCGTTCAAGAACGTCATTATCGCCTGACCGAGGCGAAGAGTATTACCGACCAAGACCTCGCAGCCTATCGCAAGGGACAATCGTAAGAGCTTTCGGGAAAAGCGTCTGAACCCGTCGCTCAACGAAACTTACACCGGCGATACTTTTTCCGGCAATGGGCTTGGCCATCGAGGCGGCGGCTGCACCCTCCTGGAATTGCACCAAAAAATCGATCGATCTTACATGATCGAAGACGTGGCCGCTGTCTGACGCCTTGTAAGTATTTTGGCCCCAATCGTACCAAAATGTTTCACGTGAAACATTTTGGTACGATCCAAATCGCCGCGAAAGCGCTGCGGCCATTTCACGACACTCGAAACGCCCACCCGCAAATTCGCGGCACCGGGCGAACCGTCTCTCCTGCACATGATCTAGGCGAGGGGTAATTGACGCGCGACCCCGTGCTCCTTATCGTTTGTGGATCGCTCGCCGTGAACTTCCTTTCCTTCCCAAGGTCTTGCCATGTCTTTCGCGGGAGCTCTCGATCAAAGCAATGCCTGGCCATTCGAGGAAGCGCGCAAGCTCCTCCGGCGGATTGCGGCAACCGGCCAGACCGAGGTGCTTTTCGAGACCGGCTACGGGCCTTCCGGCCTACCGCATATCGGAACTTTTGGCGAGGTCGCCCGCACGAGCATGGTGCGCCACGCGTTCCGGGTCTTGACCGGGGACAAGATCAAGACCCGCCTCATTGCATTTTCGGACGATATGGACGGCCTTCGCAAGGTGCCGGACAATGTTCCGAACAAGGAGCTTGTCGCCGCCCATTTGGGCCGGCCGCTCACCGAAGTTCCAGACCCCTTCGGCACCCATCCGAGCTTTGGCGCGCACAACAACGCGCGGCTGCGCGCCTTTCTCGATCAATTCGGATTCGACTACGAATTCGCTTCGGCGACGGATTACTATAGGTCTGGCCGCTTCGACGCCGCGCTTCTCCACATCCTGGCGCATTACGACGAAGTCATGGCGATCATGCTGCCGAGCTTTCGCGAGGAGCGAGCCGCCACTTACTCGCCGTTTCTACCGGTACATCCAAGGACCGGCGTTGTGATGCAGGTGCCGATCGAAGGGATCGATGCCGGCGCGGGCACGCTCAACTGGCGCGATCCGGACACGAAGGAGATTTTCGAGACCCCGGTTACGGGCGGCGCCTGCAAGCTGCAATGGAAGCCGGATTGGGCGATGCGCTGGTATGCGCTCAAGGTGGACTATGAGATGGCCGGCAAGGATCTGATCGAATCGGTCAAACTGTCGGGCGCGATCACCCGCGCGCTCGGCGGCACGCCGCCAGAAGGATTCACTTATGAATTGTTCCTCGACGAAAAGGGCCAAAAAATCTCGAAGTCGAAAGGCAATGGCCTGACGATTGACGAATGGCTCGCCTATGCGAGCCCCGAAAGTTTGTCGCTTTTCATGTATCAGAAACCAACCGCCGCCAAGCGGCTCTATTTCGACGTTATCCCGCGCACGGTCGATGATTATCTTGGCTTTCTCGACGCCTTTCCAAGGCAAGCGGCCAAGGAGCGTCTCGGCAATCCGGTTTGGCATATTCATTCGGGCGAGCCGCCGCCTCCCGAAGTCTTGCGCGGGCATGGCAGCCAAGCCACGCTAATTACCTTTGGCATGTTGCTAAACCTAGCCGCTGTAGCAAACAGCGAAGATCCGCAGGTTCTCTGGGGTTTTCTGCGCCGCTATGCGCCGGATGTCTCAGCCGCGACGCATCCGCGCCTCGACCGGCTGGTCGCTTATGCGGTGCGCTATTTCCGCGATTTCGTGCTCCCCGCGAAAAGCTTTCGCGAGCCGGACGAAATCGAGCGCGAGGCGCTCGAAAAACTGTCCGCCGCTCTCTGCGCCCTGCCCCCGGACGCCAGCGCGGAAGCGATTCAGACAGTGCTCTACGATGTCGCGCGGAAATTGCCGCGCTATCAGGATATGAAAGCCAAGGGGGCAACGGCAGAGCGTCCCGGCGTCTCGAACGATTGGTTCGCCATGCTTTATGGCGTGCTGCTCGGCGAAAGCCGCGGCCCGCGATTTGGGTCATTCGTGGCGCTTTACGGGATCGCCGAAACACGCAAACTCATTGCCGATGCCTTGAGCGGCGATCTTAAGCGCCAACATGCAGCATATTTTTCCTGAGGTGGAGCAAACATGATTTGGCGGATGGCGATCCGATAAGGAAGTTGGCCCAAACGTGATCCTAGCAGTTGTGGCATTTACGACGCTGCCCGAAATCCGCCTTTCCTTGACAAAACTGCGAGGCAACTTTACCAAAATCGAGACGATCGCGGTAATTTATCGTGGAAAACAACGCACCCTTTCGCCCAACCGGTGCAACCTCCTACATGGATCGGAAGTGCAAGTTTCCTGTACAGGGGGCAAGCGAAGGATAGCACATCGGAAAGCATAAAAGCATTAGTGACCATAGTGCATTGTTCACCTGCGGGGCACTCAACGATGTCTCTTTCAACTCTGGTCGAGCAGGCAAAAGACAACACGCGTATCATTGGACGCGAAAATCCGGGCATTTGGAAGCGGCTTAATTCCGCGCCTTACCTTTTTCGCCATACTCTGGCGAACCATCCCCTCTTTGATATCTCCAAGTTGCTTACCCTAGCCAAGGGAGCCATCGATAGGGGCGATCCAACAAAATTCGCGCTCACAGTCGAAGGGGATGCGAAATTCAACAGCGCTCCGCTGCGAGACAGGCTGCTCCAAGCCATACGTCATGTCGAAGAGGGTAAGATTTGGTTTAAAATATCTAGCCTTGAGGAATTGGACCCCGGTTATGATCACATCCTCCACAAGACGATCGGCGAGATAGAGGACCTCACTGGGCTGCCCTTGCGGCACGACATTGGCTTGTCAGGGATCACAGTTTTCGTGGCGTCTCCCAATATGGTCACGCCATACCATTTCGATCATGACTCGAATTTCCTTTTTCAGATTCGAGGCGAAAAAAATGTTCGTCTCTTCGACCCCCAGGACCGCTTCGTGCTGACCGAAAATGAAATCGAGCGGTTCTACGCGGGGAATCCGATGGCCGGAATCTACCGCGAAGAAATCTTGGAATCTGGTACGGTGTTTCACCTGACACCTGGAACAGCTGTCCATCACCCGCCCTTGGCACCTCACTTGGTGACGAACGGGACCAACGTCTCCGTGAGCGTCAGCATCTGGTTCACCCTCTCCCCCGTGACATATAGGGCGAGGATTTATCAGGCGAATTATTGTCTCCGCCATCTCGGATTTCGGCCGCTGCCGCCTGGCCAATCGCGGGTTAGGGACAGGCTGAAACATCGCACCTTCGAAATGCTTACAAAGGCAAATCCAGCAAGTACCGATGAGTTGCTATATTCCGGCATGAACAAGCTCAAGGCACCCTTCAGGCTCGCTAAGCGGATGAGCCGAAGGACGAGCAGGCATTGACGAGTGAATGCCCCTTCATTTTCAGGCGGAAATCGAATCAGAGGATCGCGGCAGATTCAGAGCTTTTGCCGTCTGTCCCGCAATTCTTCACCCGGTTCCCCGGCTCGGAGACCTGCTCCGCCTTGACAAAAGTGCGGGGCAGCTTTACCAAAATAGAGAGTATTAAAGTATAGCTAAAGGCAAGGCGTGGGGAGAGCGCTTCGCAGGTGTAGAACACATGGCGTGCTTGTCGAACTGCCTGGTGTTTTCATACGCCCCAATCATTGTCTCGTAGAGGTTAGTTATTTGCATTATATCTGCTGACTTGTTTCGTTCGATAGTTTTGTTCTGTGTGGAGATTTGTTCCGTGCCGGCCACAGTCTCTCCTGAACGGCTGCTAGAAGCGGACCCTGCGGTGTTTGCCCGCAACTTCGACAGAAATTGCTTTACTTTCGCGCATCGGCTTTCGGATAATCCTCTTTTTGAGACTGACCGGCTGCTCGCGCTGGCCCGCCGGCGGTCGCGCGACCCGGACAATGTGTACTACGACGCGGGCGAGATCCGGGTCGATCAGCGCTGGGATCAGACGCCGCCTTGCGACGTGCCGGTCGATGAGCTTATGCGGCGCATCGAGACGGCGGGCGCGTTCATTGTTTTACGCCATGTGCAAGAAGATGCCGAATACGCCGGGCTGCTCGACGCCTGCATGGACGAGATCATCGCGTTATCGGGGCGAGACCTTGGACAAGTCATGAAGCTTCGCGATGCGATCATCTTCGTCAACTCGCCCAACCGGATCAGCACCTACCATATCGACCGTGAATGCAGCTGGCTCTATCAGATCCGAGGCCGCAAAACGATCAGCATTTTCGACCCCATGGATCGCGATGTGTTGCCGGAGCAGGAGATCGAAAAATTCTGGGCAGTAGATAACAATGCAGCAGTCTACCGGCCGCAATATCAAAACCGCGCCAGAGTGATCGAACTCCTTCCCGGACAGGGCGTCCACATTCCGGTCGGCGCCCCCCACTGGGTGCAGAATGGGCCCGAGGTGTCGGTCTCGCTGAACGTTAATTTCCACTATCTCGACGCAATCACGGCGGATGTCTACAGGACCAATTATTGGCTTCGCCGCCTGGGGTTAAGTCCTACCCCGCCGCGGGTTTCGGGTTTCAAGGATGCGGTCAAGCGAAGCGTCTATGGCGCCGTCAGGCGAAACGCTCTTAAGCCCGCGCGGGCGGCGCGCGACGCGATCAGGGCGATGAAACATCCCGCGCGCACGACCTGACGCGCCGGTTCGAGGCGGCAAGCCAGTATTTGGCCGGCTACCCCGACGCAACGCATCGGCGCCAAAGAGCCTTTTGCTATGCGTATGCATCCCAGAGAGGTTGAAGCGCGGGCAACCAGTAGCCGGTCTCTCTCACAAGGACCAACCCGATATCGGAGATTTTCTTCAACGCCTCTAAACTTGGGTCGCCCTCGCAACGGTCTTTGTATTAAGAGAGGCACCAAAGACTTGGCCGGACCATGGATTTGATCTACAAAATCGCTCCTGCCTCCTTGTGGCGCAAGGCCCAGGACAAGGGCCGGTTCGAGGGCGCGCCGGCCGATATCGCCGACGGTTACATCCATTTCTCGACCGCCGAGCAGGCCGAAGCAACAGCCGCGAAACATTTTAGCGGCAAGGATGATTTGCTGCTCATCGCAATCGACACAAAGCAGCTCGGCGACGGCTTGCGTTTCGAGCAATCGCGCGGCGGCGCGCTTTTTCCACACCTTTATGGTAACTTGCCTCTCGATGCCGTGGTCTGGACAAAACCGCTGCCGCTCCGGCCGGACGGTGGGCACGATTTCACTGGTCTTTTGGAATGATCGGCTTTCTGGGTGCGGTGGCGCGTCCGGTCTTGTTCCGTCTCGATCCTGAGGAGGCACATGGATGGGCAATAAAGGCACTTAAGATACTGAATGAATTTCCGCGGCCGCCCCAGCGAGACGACCCTTGCCTCGCGATCCACGCGTTCGGCCTCGATATTCCAAATCCACTGGGACTCGCGGCGGGTTTTGACAAGAACGGCGAAGTAGCCGATGCCCTATTGCGTCTGGGTTTCGGCTTTACCGAAGTGGGCACGGTCACGCCGGAGCCGCAGGCAGGCCAATCGCGCCCGCGCCTGTTTCGTCTCACCCACGACGAGGCGGTGATCAACCGCCTTGGCTTCCCGAGCCAAGGACATGCGGCCGTCCACGCGCGTCTCGCCCTGCGCAAGAAAGGGCCGGGAATAATCGGGGTCAACCTCGGCGCGAACAAAAATTCGCGCAATCGTGTGGATGATTATGTGCGCGGCATCGAGGTTTTCGCGGATGTCGCGGACTATTTTGTGATCAATGTTTCTTCGCCGAACACGCCGGGGTTGCGCGATTTGCAGCGTGCCGATGCGCTCGACGATCTACTTGCGCGCGTGCTCGCCGCGCGCGACATCGCGGCGGAACGCTTTGGCCGCAAACCCTTGCTTCTGAAGATCGCACCCGATCTTACGCTCGCTGAACTCGACGAGATCATTGGCTGTGCCCGCGCGCGGAAAATCGACGGCCTCATTGTCTCGAATACCACGGTCTCACGGCCCGCGACGTTACGGGACCATTCCGCTAACGAACCCGGCGGCCTCTCCGGCCGGCCGTTGTTTGAGCTTTCGACACAGATGCTCGCTGCCGCCTACCTGCGCGTCGAGAAACAGTTTCCGCTGATCGGCGCTGGCGGCGTGGACAGCGCGGAAACCGCTTTCGCCAAGATCGAGGCCGGCGCAAGTCTCGTGCAGCTCTATACATCCTTCGTGTTCAAAGGGCTTGCGATTGCAGACGAAATCAAACGTGGCCTCGTCCATCTCTCCGCGCGAAAGTCCTATCCCCGGCTCACTGACGCGACCGGCGCCGCGGCCGCGGATTGGGCGAGTGGAAAACTTAACGCAGACAATTTTCGATAGCGCCACGCTTGTGTGAGGCCGCGCGCGAGTAGAAAAAGCAGAAGCGAGAGCCATAGACCGGCGTTGCCGAGAGGCCGCAACAGATAGAAGCTTGCGATATAAAGCGCGAGCGAAACGAGCATCATGTTGCGCATGTCGCGCGTCCATGTCGCACCGGCGAACACACCGTCGAGTTCATAAGCGAGGGCGCCCGCAAGCGGGGCGAGCGCAGCGAACAAAAGATAATCGCGGGCATAGGCCCGGACCTGCGGATCGGTCGTAAGGAAATCGATGAACGGTTTGCCGGAAATAAGCGCCACGGCCGCCAAGCCGGCGGCGAAGGCGAAGGACCAAAAGGCCGTAATGCGCACCGCCGAGCGAAAACCCTTGGCGTCCCGCGCGCCGATCGATTGGCCACACATCTGCTCGGCGGCGGTCGCGAAGCCGTCGAGAAAATAAGCCGCAACGAGAATGAGATTGATCAATATCGCATTGCCCGCGAGAACGATATCGCCGCCCCGCGCGCCCTGGGCGGTAAAAAACGCGAAGGCAAAGAGCAGCGCCGTGTTGCGGACGAAAATATCGCGATTGATCGCAAACATCCGTGCGATTTTTCCGCGATCGAGAATGAGTTTGCCTTTGATCGAAAGAAGGTCGCCGTACATGCACCAAACGACAAAAACACCAGCGAGCCCGCCCAATCCCTCAGCCGCCAGCGTGCCCGCCGCCGAGCCCCGCACGCCTAACGCCAAGCCGTATACAAGAGCGACGTTGAAGCCAATGTTAACCACATGAATTAAAAGTTGGAGGACGAGCGCCATGCCGGTCCGCCCGCGTCCGACGATTGCGCCGAGCACCGCGTAATTGACAAGAACAAAAGGCGCCGACCAGATCCTTATGTCGAAATAAAGCCGCGCCGCGCCGGTGACTTCGGGGCTGGCATCGAGCGCGCCAAAGCTGATCCAGGCGATCGGCGCCTGGAGCAAAATCATCGCGGCTCCGATACAAGTGGCAACGATCACGGCGCGAATGAGCGTCGCGCGTTGCTCGGCCGCATCGCCGGCGCCAAGGGCTTGCGCGGTGAGCCCCGCCGTCCCCATGCGCAAAAAACCGAAACTCCAGAAGATGAAGTCGAAAATGACGGCGGCGGCGGCGATCGCGCCGAGCAGATGCGCCTGGCCGAGCCTGCCAATGATCGCCGCGTCGGCGATGCCGAGCAACGGCGTCGACAAATGGGCGAGCGTCATCGGTAGCGCAAGCCGCACCACGCGGGCATGGCTGACGCGGGGAGGATTTACAACGGCATTTGCATTGGGGGACACCACACGGCCACCGGGTTCAGCGAGCGGTGCGCATATTCACGAGCCGCGCACTGCACAGAACATAGCGCTTCATACCTCCTCATCCCCACGAAAAAATAGGTGTAGATCCGATATTTGCGTTATATCGGGCCACAGAGCTTATCCACCCCAGCACACCCGATGAAAGCACCCAAAAGCGCCAAAACTCCGTTTCACTGGCCTTTCCATCAGATCACTCCCGTCCGTCATGAAATTTGACGAACGTACGCCGTCATTCGGTATCCGCATTGTTCCGTATTCGCCGGATAGCGTCCTAATTTGTGGCGGTAGGACCGCGATTTAGCTCACATCATCAGCATCCTGTTCTGGAGCGCAAAAGGCAGCCCTGGAGAACGGCTGGTGCATCGAGTGATGAGGTTCTTCGACTGGAGTCTGGCCGCCGGCAAGTGCTCCAGTTTCGTAGACTGGAGGGAAGTTTCGACGATGCGATTTGTCACAGCCGCCCGAACCAAACGGCCGCGGCTGCAAGACCGGCGGGAGCTGAAAGTGGCGCGCTGAAAAAAAGCTTCTTCACGCGGTTATGAAAAGTGCCATACCCCTCGGCTCCGGCAAGAAGATCCTCCTCGCATTTGGCCCTCAAAAAGAGACCCAGGCCGAATATAGCGGTTACGATGAAGTTTTGGAGAGTCGGCATAAGCACCGTGACGCATATCGCCAAGTGCAAATATGAAGAATATATCGGGTGCCGTACCATGGTGTAAGGGCCCCCCGTGACAAGTGCGCGTGCCGAAGGAAAAATTGCAAAGCTTCGTCTAATTGTATAAAATGCCCACGCTAGAACTATTATATAAAATACTATAGTATATAAAATGACAGTTCCTGTATAACCTGAGACAGTTTTACCAGGAAATTCGAGAAACGATAGAGTTGGATAGCTCATTACCAGTCCAATTAACCCCAACAGTGGCGGCGGAGGCCCGGCCAAGAGCGGACTGCGAAAAATAAGGATCAGAAGAAATAGCGGGAACGCCAAGCCCGTAATAAATAAATCCAGCGGTTGCCCGTATAGACGGATAACTACTATAATGAATGAAAGAAATATTAAAACTCGATCCGCCCAGGGCCAGAAGACCGCGCGCCTGCGGTAAATTTCATAGAAAAAAGCCACCAGACCGAGGCGCAGTTTTGAAAGTCGAGACCTCAATGAATTTAGATCTTTCATCATTGTACTACATCTCTATTACGTAGCCTGAGGGGACCAGCAACCGCCCCCGCCGGCGTGCCGTAGGCTTGGAAGTCATCGTTGCTTCCGAACCGCTAGGCAGGAGACATCCTGGCACGAACCAAATAGGTCTGCGGGCTTGCGCGAACCTGGCCTAAGCCTCGCCTCACCCAGCGTCGCAGTCGAACGAGCTTGGGACGGCTGCGCCGGGAGGCACCATTGGTTCCGCACTCTCTTTTTTGCCCGCCGCTGGAACAGCGAAAATAAGTGCCGGCAAAGATCGTGCAGCCAGTTGCCGCCGCACCGCCGGTTGTCCAATCGCTACAAATCTGCTTTGATAGCGCCACAAATCCCAGCCGCCGGCGCGGACCGGCCCGCTCGCTGGAACTCGAACCCCTGGAGAGTCATGGCTGCGCCGCTTTTTCCGGATTATCTTGCCGAGCGCCGTATTCTGCGGCGAAAATTATCGTATTGGCGAATCGCCGCCATCGCGGCAGTGATCCTCGCCGCCGGTGCCGCGAGCTTCCGCCTGCTTGGGCCGGATGGGTCCATTGGTTTCACGCCGCATATCGCGAGGCTGGCCATCGAAGGCATCATCACCGGCGATCGCGAAACTCTGAAACTGATCCAGAAAATAGAAGATTCCAAAGCCGCGGAAGCGGTACTGATTTCGATCGACAGTCCCGGCGGCACAACAGCGGGAGCGGAGCGGCTCTACGAAGCGCTCCGGCGTCTCTCGGCCAAGAAACCGGCAGTTGCCGTGGTCGGAAGCTTGGCTGCCTCCGGGGGCTATGTGGCCGCGCTGGGGACCGACCAGATCGTCGCCCTGGGTAATGCGCTGGTTGGTTCGATCGGCGTCCTAGTTCAATATCCAAACTTCGCCAAATTGCTCGACACAATTGGGGTGAAAGTGGAGGACGTGAAATCTTCCCCACTGAAGGCTTCGCCGAACGGGTTCGAGCCAACGAGCCCGGAAGCGCGCGCCGCGCTCGCCGCGCTCGTCGGCGACAGTTTCACCTGGTTCAAGGCGCTGGTGAAGGAGCGCCGGAATATGACAAGCGAGCAGCTCGAGGCTGTCGCGGACGGACGCGTCTTTACCGGCCGCCAGGGCATCGAACTGCATCTCGTCGATCGACTCGGCGGCGAACGCGAAGCCATAGAATGGCTGGAGAAGGAAAAAAATATTCAAAAGGGGCTGCCGGTGCGAGACTACAAACAAGAACGTACGCTGGAACGTTTGGGCATCTTGAGCTTTTCCGCGCGGGCCGCGGAATTGCTCGGGCTTGGCGGGCTGAGCGGCGCGCTCGATCGTGCCGCGAGTGCCGCCCAAGAGCGTATTCTTGACGGCCTTGTTTCGATTTGGCAAGTTAATGGCGCCAACTGAAGCGCGGCATCCCACGGGTTAGTTTTGGCCAAAATAGGGGGAGGGGCCGATGATCAAATCCGAGCTCGTACAGAAGATTGCCAGCCGTAATCCGCATCTCTACCTTCGCGATGTGGAAAAAATCGTCAATGCCATTCTCGGGGAAATCTCCAGCGCTTTGGCACGCGGCGCCCGGGTCGAACTGCGCGGGTTCGGCGCCTTCTCGGTGAAACACCGGGACGCGAGAATTGGACGCAATCCGCGTACCGGAGCGCATGTTCCGGTGAACAAAAAGACGGTTCCTTTTTTCAAGACCGGCAAGGAAATGCGGGAACGCTTGAACCAGGGCCATGGCGGCTGACGCTTTCCCCCGCAATTGCACAATCAGATGTTCGATTGCTCGCCTTTAAGCTTTGGCTGGCTGCGAGGGGAGCGCGCCCGATCGGCCCAACCGGCCAGGCGGTGGATCTGGCGTTTGGCATTCGTCAGGGTCTTACTAACGTGCGAAAAATCCTCTAGAAGCGCGCTTTGAGGCGCGCGAATTCACCGGCGGACCTAAATGAAGCAACTTTTGAAACTCTTATTTCTGGTTCCGCTTGCGCTCGCTGTGGTGGCAGTGGCGGTTGCCAACCGCCATCCGGTGGTTATTTACCTTGATCCGTTTGCCGGGCCCGCTCCTGAGGGCACCCAAATCACCGTGCAGCTTTTCGTAGTTCTAGGCGTTGCCATCATAATTGGGGTTATTTTCGGCGGCGTCGCAACCTATCTCGAACAAGGGAGGCACCGTCGCGCGGCGCGCCGGGCGAGACGGGAGGCGGACTCGCTGCGGGCGGAAATCGCGCGGCTATCGCTTCCACGGCCGGGCGAAAAACGAAAGATTCCGTAACATTTTCAAAGAGGACCGGCTGGAAAACGCCAGAACCGGTTCGCCGCGCCCGCAAAATGTTGCCGCCCAAAGCCGTGCCACTTTAGTATAAACGAACCATTCCGCTTGAACGATACCGGCAGGGCAGGCCGATGAGCGTCATCGTCAAAATCTGCGGCCTCGCGACGCAAGCCTCGCTCGACGCCGCGCTTGACCAGGGCGCCAGCATGGCGGGTTTTGTCTTTTATGACAAGAGTCCGCGCCACGTCTCCCTGGAGCTCGCCGGAAATCTCGGCCGGCGCGCGGCGGGCCGGACGTGCAAGGTTTTGGTGACGGTTGATGCAAGCGATGCCTTGCTCGCGGCGGCGATTAAAGCGCTCGATCCTGGGCTCATTCAATTGCATGGGTGTGAAACCCCGGCACGGGTTGCCACCATTCGCGCCTGTTTCGGCCGCCCCGTAATGAAGGCGATTGGGATCTCTGAGCAGACCGATCTTGCGCTTGTACCGGTTTACGATGACGTTGCCGATTTCCTGTTGTTCGATGCCAAACCGCCCCACGCCGGCGGCCTTCCCGGAGGCAGTGGGACAAGTTTTGATTGGAGCCTGCTTGCCAGGATCAAAACCACAAAGCCGTGGCTCCTCGCGGGTGGCCTCGATGCCAACAACGTGGCGGAAGCGCTTGCCCAAACTGGCGCACCGGGTGTCGACGTTTCGTCCGGCGTCGAAAATGCTCCGGGGGTGAAAGACGCAAACAAGATCGCGGCTTTCGTTGCAGCAGTCCGGAGCGCTGCCGGAGAGCTCAGTCCGTCCGCGCGGGCGGGCTAGAGCGCTTTCTGATTCAGAAGGATCAGAAAGCGCTCTACATTTTTGTTTTATCGCATTTTTTTAACGCGAACCGGTGTCCACTTCGCTCGAAAATGCTCTAAGGCATGATCGCATCAAGCTGCATCGCGGATGGTTTCCAATCTTTGTTTTGCTGCATGATCTTTTCGAAAAAGCCAGCGCCTTTTTCGAGATCAAGCTCGCGCGCCATTTTTTGCCCGGGAACGCGCGGAGGCTTCCAGTGGGCACAGAGCTACCTTGCCCGCCGCACCTTTCCCTGCACGCCTTCGAAGGCGCCTTCGATGAGTTCGCAATAAAGCAAACGCTCCGGATCGACGGGCCCCGCGAAAACGAGCCTGCCCAGCGGCACCGGCGCGAAACCCATCCGGCCATAATAAGACATGTCGCCAACGAGCAAAACCAATCCATGGCCAGCCGCTCGCGCGGCGTCGAGCGATTTCATCACCAGCTCTTCGCCAATTCCACCCGCCCGAAATGGCGGATCGACCGTCAGCGGGCCTAGCAGCAGCGCGGGCCGGTTGGCGCAGATAATTGGCGTCATGCGGTTGGCGCCAACAAGCAAAGTGCCGACCCTCGCGACGAAGGACAAGGCGTAGTCCGGCTCGCTCCCTTCGCGCAGCCTGTACGCCGAGCGGGCAAACCGGCCCGGCCCGAAAGCGCGCTCGTCGAGCTTCTCGATCGCCGCGAGGTCGGCCGACGTTTGCGGGCTGAGGGTGAGGGAAAGATCCGCCATCGGCTTGCCATTGAATCCGTGCGGACCGGTTCGCCTTTCGCGGCGCCTTTCGTTCACGATTCAACGATATATAGCCCAAAGGAAGTGGCGTTGTCATCGGGCGGTAACGTTTCCGGCGACGGTCCTGGGTTCCAGTTCCGCGCGAGACTATTCGGTTCTAGAGACAGGAGAATTGCTTGATATGAGGGAGCCTCCGAATCACCTCCCGAAACTGAATCACCAAACCTCATTGTTGCCCTATCAGCGCAGGACTGCTTAGAACTGCCGGTTGGTCTCACGACGGCCAAATGCCGCGAAGCAGGCGCAAAGACTCCTTTGTATCGATGCCGGTAGCAATTGCGGGGGCCGCACTCCGCCAGTTCAAAAACATCTTCCGGCGCCGCGGCGATGCCGCCTCGCGGGAATTCAGTGATTTCGGGAGCTAAAGTATGAGTGGTATTACCATCGCCGGCGAGACCTTCAACGTTTTGATCGAGGGCGGCGAAAACAAGCCCGTCTTGATGCTCTCCAACCCAATGGGGACCAATCTTCGTTTCTGGGACCCTCAAATCCCCGCTTTAACCAGACAATTCCAAGTCGTGCGCTACGATTCACGCGGAGCTGGCGCAAGCACTGCCAAACAAGGACCTTATTCGGTCGAAGGCCTTGCCCGTGACGCGCTCGCTATCATGGATGCGCTCGGGCTCGAGAGAGTCCATTGGCTGGGCCTTTCGATGGGCAGCATCGTCGGATTATGGCTCATGGTCCATGCGCGCGAACGCATCGGCCGAGCGGTGCTTGCAGGCACGGCTGCCCAAATACCGGGTCCCGACCTGTGGAACAAACGCATTCAATCGGCTCGAGATAGCGGCATGAATGACGTCGCTATTGCGGCCGCCGAGCGCTGGTTCACAAAGACTTTCCGCGACGCCAATTTGGAAAAAGTGGAGCGCGTGCTGGAAATGGTCCGGACGACGCCGCTGCATGGCTATTTGGCCGCTTGCGCGGCCGTCCGCGACATGGATCAGCGCGAAGCCATTCGAAGCATCACCAACAAGGTTCTCGTCATTGCCGGGCGGCACGATCTTTCGACTCCGCCAGCGTCAGGCGCTTTGGTGGCCAGTTCCATCAAAGGCGCCGAATTCATCACGCTGGAAGCTTCGCATATGTCGAATATCGAGGATGAAGCGAATTTCACCAAGGCGGTCATCGATTTCCTGACCGCTGTTGAAACCGCGGCGGCCGCGCCCCCTCCCCGCCCAAGGGCTCCGGCAAAAAGGCGGCGGCGAAGAAAGCAGCTGTAAGGCCGGTCAAAAAGAAGCGACTTGGCAAAAAAAAGCTGAATAAATGTCCGTTCCGGCACACCTCACGCCGTGTCGTATTTGCGGTGAGCGTAGCCGAGGTTGCCGCCTTCCAGACCAAAGTCCGCCGCTTCGACAGCGCCAATCATGACAAAATGCGTCATGACGCTTTTTGCCTCGACAAGACGGCAATCTAACGCCACGGCCGCGCTCTTAAGCACTGGAGCGCCAGTGACAAGCTTGGTCCATTCGCCGCCCGCAAATCTTTCCTCAAGACGGTGACCGGTGCGGCCGGCAAATATATCAGCAAGCGCCTCGTGCGAGGGGGCAAGAGTGTTGATGCAAAATACGCCGTTCGCGATCATCCTTGCCGCAGAAGGCGAGGTTTTGTTGATGCAAAACAACATCATTGGGGGTTCGTCCGTGACCGAGGCGACGGAAGTCGCGGTAATTCCGGCAAGACCCGCCGGTCCATCGGTCGTGACAATATGAACGGCGGCAGCGACACGGCTCATCGCGTCGCGAAACCGCGCCGGATCGACGCCCTGACCTGGCACGGCGCGTATCTCCGCGTGTCCATTGTTGGATTTGGTCATGCCCTCGCCGGGGTCCTTCTTCATCGCAGGGATCTTTCCGTCAAAGAACAGCGTGCGATGGGTCGTTTTCATGTTAGCAAACGCTTCGGCAAAAAAACTATGCGCCACCGGCGAGAACCTCAAGCCACAGCCATTCATTGTAGCGGTTGCAAATCGCTTTGAAAGCCGTTTATCCCAAATTGGCAAGGCTGGGAAAGGTCTGCAAGAGCCAGGCCGAGAAATCCCCAATCGATCCAGTCAAAAACCCTATTCCCGTCGCTACGAGCAGAACGCCGGTCACCCGCTCCATCGCGCCAAAGTAGGGGCGAAACCGCTTGACACCGCGAACAAAGGGTTCGATTGCCAATGCCGCCAGCAAAAACGGCAGGCCAAGCCCCGCCGAATAGGAGGCCAGCAACGCAATGCCCTTGCCGACCGTCTCCTCTGACGCAGCGACCGCGAGAATCGCCGCGAGAATGGGGCCAATGCAGGGCGTCCAGCCGAAACCGAAAGCCAACCCCATGATGTAGGCGCCCCAAATTCCGGCCGGCTTTCCCACGGAGGGCCGAACCTCACGATAAAGAAAAGCAAACCGGAAGACGCCCAAAAAATGCAAGCCCATTGCGATGATCGCGACCCCGGCAAGAAGCGAAAGCGTCAAGAAGTATTGATGTAGCAGTCGGCCGAAAGCCGAAGCTGTCGCGCCGAGGCCAACGAAGACCGTGGAAAAGCCCAAGACGAAAAGCGCCGCCGCGAAGAAAATGTCGCGCCGCGCGCGGGCTTCGCGGCTGGCAACCTCTTCGATTGTCGTTCCGGCAATAAACGTAAGATAGGGTGGAACCAGCGGCAGCACACAGGGGCTCAGGAATGATAGAAGACCTGCAAGCGCGGCGGAGGGAAGCGTGACATCGTGCGTCATCCGCCCTTCTAGCTTGTTGTGGGATAAGGGAAAAGCCCAAGTCCTCGCGGAGGCGCCGGCAATTTGGCGGGATTCGTAAAATTAACGTGAGCCCTTAGAGCACCTGAGGATAAAATCTCCACGGTGCTGGAGAAATTCATGACGATAACAAATAATTTTGTTGCGATGCCCGCCGTAGCCGCATGGCTTTTGGATTCCAATAATGCCCTGGTCGGTGCCAGCACATGTGCGGCCGCACAACGGCCCGGCGCGCTCCTTCGATGACGGTTTTCCTGGTTTCTCTGTGCAATATCCTGTTCAATTTCGCGATCGGACTTCTTGTCGCGAAATTTCTTGGCCCCGAGGAATATGGCCGGTTTGCGCTTGCCTACGCGACCGCGATTTTCGTGCAGACCGGCTTTTTCGATTGGATCCGGCTTGGGGCCACACGGTTTTATTCCGAACGGATACGTGACGAGGAGCCAGCGCTGCGGGCGACGCTCGATTTCGGCTTTACAATGATCGCCGCCGGGCTTGCGGCCGGCGCGAGCCTTCTTCTGTTCACCGGGATCAGATTTACATTAACTAATGGTTTGATCACCCTGGCGCTCGCCACCGCCGCCGCCAATGGGCTGTTCGATTATCATACGGCGTTGGTTCGTGCCCGCTTCGACGATAGGCTTTTTACCCGGCTGCTTCTTGTCAAGAATATCGTGGCTTTCGTTCTCATGGGCAGCGGAGCCTTCCTGTTCGGCTCCGCCAAGATGACTCTTGCCGGCACCATCATCAGTCTCGCCGGATCGGTCGCCACCGCGCGCGCGGCGTTGCACGATCCGGCCTCGCAACCTCATCTCGCGCGCCTTTCCATTGCCCGTTCGCTGATGGCCTATAGTTTGCCCATCGTCGGCGCCAACGTGCTTTACCTTGCGATCCCGCTTGCCAATCGCTCGATCCTCGCGATCCTTGATGGATTTTCGGAAACCGGACAATTTTCCTTGGCTTATGATTTCGGAACCAAGGCAATCCAGGCGATCGGCTCGGCCCTCGATATTGTGTTGTTCCAGATTGCGGTCGCGACGCACGAATTGCATGGTCCGTCCGAGGCGAGGCGGCAGATCGCCCGCAACATGACCATCGTCATCGCCATGGTCTTGCCTGCCTGCACAGGTCTTTGGCTGACCCTTCCCTCGATTGAGCAATTGGCCGTGCCGGAGGCGTATCGAGGCCATTTCGACTTGCTGTTGCCTTTGATGATGACCGGCCTCTTCTCCATGGCCATGATTCAATACGCCATAAATCCGGTCTTCCAGATCGAAAAAAAAACCGCGCCTTTGATTGTCGCGGCCTTGGCGGCTTGTGCCGCCGACCCTCTGCTGCTCCTGTTCTTGCCGAGAGGTGGCGGCGCCGTCAACCTCGCGATTGCCCAGGCCGGCGCGATGCTTGTCGCGCTCATCGTGCTGACCGGTTTCGCAAGCCGCACAAAACGGCAATGGCCTCGTCCACGCGATCTCGCCGTCACGATTTTCGCCAATGCGTTGATGTCTGCGATCGTTTTGCCAATGCGCGCTCAAGAGCCAGGACTTGTGACGCTCGCCGAACAGATTGCCACCGGCGTGGCCGTCTACACTGTCGTCGTGTTGGGATTCGATGTCGCCGGCTTGCGCAGCCTCACGATCGCGCATCTGCGGCTAACGTTTGCGCGGATGAAGACACTGTAGGTTTTCGCGCCGGCCGCCGCAGCGCCGCATGAACAACGTCGCCCAGCCGTCGATGTCGATTAGACGCGCCAGGGCAATGCCTTGCACCCCATAGCCCGCGATAATACCACGGACATCCCGCGCGATGAGCCCTGAGAGAATAATGTCCGCGCCGGGCGCCGTTAATCGCGCAATTTCAGGCGCGAGATCGTGCAGAGGACGTGCGAGAATATTGGCAAGCACCAAATCGTAAGGCGCCCCTTGCTGCAAAAACGGATGTGCGGCGCCTTTCGCGAGAACGAACCGCACGAAGCGCTCAGCGCGATTGCGCCTTGCGTTTGCGGTGGCCGCTTTCACGCAAACGGGATCAAT
This sequence comes from Methylocella sp., assembly GCA_036560885.1. Taxonomy (GTDB): domain Bacteria; phylum Pseudomonadota; class Alphaproteobacteria; order Rhizobiales; family Beijerinckiaceae; genus Methylocapsa. Next base: position 2,584 of record DATBQJ010000146.1, on the reverse strand, counting down.
ATCCCCCGCACGCACGCTGCGCTTGAACAATCTTGCCGCCGCGATGGCGAGGATGCCGGAGCCGGTACCAAGATCGAGAATCGCGCGAGGCCGGTGCTTGCGTGCGACGAGATCCAACATTTGGAGGCAGCCGCGAGTCGAACCATGGTGGCCGGTGCCAAAGGCGAGCGCTGCCTCGATCTCGATTGCAATGTCGTTGGCCTTGACCGCGCCGCGTCCATGCGCGCCATGCACGTTGAAACGCCCCGCCCGCACCGGCTGCAGCCCCGCGAGGGAAGCGGCAACCCAATCGCATTCATCGACGCGGCCGAAGCTTGCCGCGCGGGCGGTGGCGGCGCCCGCGACAACAGCGACGAGGGCACGCACATTTGCTTCATCAGGCGGCTCGCCAAAATAGGCTTCGACGACCCAAGGACCATCCTTCGATCCGACTGCGTCCGGCGCCTCCTCAAAGGCCGCGGCAGCGGTCGTGGCCGGATCAAAAGTCTCGACAATGATGTCCGCGATCCTGCGCGCCGCCGCCTCGCCGCACGAAAGGCGCATCACATGCGTGGCGCTATTTGGGGGCAGGCCTTCGAGCATGGCGGCAGCTACCATGCAGGCCCGCGAACGGCAACGGGAAGTTTCGCTGGCCGGACAGCGGGTCCGGTCTCTAAACTCTTTGTCCGGATTTGCCTGCCAATCGCACCAAAATGTTTCACGTGAAACTTTTTGGTACGATCGGCGCCGTCAAAAATATACATGCGCGAGGCGCAGCGATTGTCTTTTTGCCTAGTTCCGGTGGGCGGTCGGCCTTATCAATAGAGCCTGCTGTTCTATTATGTCTGCCTTTGCGAGAAAGGTCTGTGATGCACAAAGGCCGCCTAGAAGCTTTCACCGATGGGGTGATCGCAATCATCATCACCATCATTGTGCTGGAGATGAAGGTGCCGCATGGCCCAGATTTCGCCGCGCTAGCATCCAGCGCGCCCGTATTCCTTGCTTATGCGCTGAGCTACACCAATGTTGCCATCTTTTGGAACAACCACCACCACATGCTGCAGGCAAGCGAGCGCGTCGACGGCCGGGTCCTGTGGCCGAACATGTTCTTGCTGTTTTGGCTTTCCCTGGTGCCGTTCGTGATCCGTTGGATGGACGAGACCGGTTTCGCCGCGCTGCCGACCGCGGCCTATGGATTTGTTCTTGTTATGGCGGCGATCGGCTATCTTTTGCTGGAACGGATGCTGATCGCCATCAACGGCGCGGATTCGCGGTTGGCCCGCGCCGTCGGAAGCGATTTGAAAACCAAGCTTTCCCTCTCGGCGTACACTGTGGCGATTGGGCTTGCCTTTGTTCAGCCGTGGATCGCGATCGCGCTCTATATTGCCGTCGCGCTCATGTGGTTTGTGCCCGACCGGCGCATTGAAAAGATAATCTAAACGGCCCACTTAAGCAACTCTTCTCTTGAGCTTGATGACAGCGAAGAAGAGGACGAGTACCAAGGCGCTTTGATGCAGAACTAACGCATGTGGAGATTTGGCATATGAGCCATGGGCGCGATAAGCAAAATTATCTATTTGCCGAAAGCGATATGTTCGCCACCATTGAACAGAGGAAACAGCAGGTGAAATCGTGGGTCGATAGCCTCGACGAGAACCACATTACGAATTCCTCTATCGAAGACCTTTGCACCTATGTTGAGAATGAGTTCCGTCTCGATACACCTGAACTTCAGGATGACCAGGCGCTTGTAGATCAGCGTGAGGCCGAGGTCGAGGTGAACGACAACTTTCTTTACGGGCATTTCGACGAGTCTCGCCCGCTGCGTCTTTCCGGTACGTTGGTGGAGCTTGTTGTGCCATTCACAGGCAACGGGAATCTTTTTCGATTGCGTCCGAATACATTTTCGTCGATGCCGCCGCGTGCAATAGTTCAGAATGATCATCTCGTACTTCAGGTTGCCGGGGTGCAGCTTGAACAAGCACGAGTCAGTAACGCGCTGAAGAGCCAGATTGCTGACATCAAAAAATATCTCGATTGGCAAAGGGCTGATACCAACCCGTTTAATACCGGTCTGCGGGAGCTTGCGCGTGGTCACATTGAACGTCGCAAACAAAAGCTATTGAATAATCGCAATCTCGTTGCGGGACTTGGGTTCGCGATGAAAAAGCGGCCGGATGCATCGGCAACCTACACCGCACCTGTCGCGCGGAAGCGGATCGCGCCGAAGCTTCCTGTAGCGGGCACTGCGCCGTACAAACCCGAACCGGTTCTTGACGAAGGCGAGTACCAGAATATTCTCGACATTATGATGAATATGGCGTTCCTCATGGAGAGGAGCCCGTCGGCTTTTACGACAATCGACGAAGAGGATTTACGCCAGCATTTTCTTGTCCAGCTCAACGGCCAGTATGAAGGGCAAGCGACTGGAGAGACCTTTAACTATCAAGGCAAGACCGACATCCTAGGGCCTGTTAACACAAAAGAAAGGTTAAGGGCTCCATCAATGCGGGATGGAACTAACTGATTTGCAATACGCGCTGGTGTCGCCGCTTCTGCCGTTGCAACGGGGCAACGTGAAGATCGACAACCGGCGACTTCTGAA
>DATBQJ010000145.1:0-28760 GCA_036560885.1 Methylocella sp. | reverse complement strand
CGCTTCGCCGGGGACCCGCGCAATTGGGGTTGGGAGTGGACGGTTCTGGCGGATATCTCTCGAATTACACGAGCAGGCTCGATGCCAAAGGCCGGGTCTCCATCCCGGCGCCGTTTCGCGCGGTGCTCGCGCGTGACGGTTTCGACGGTCTTTATGTTCATCCTTCGCTCGATGTGGAAGCGGTGGATTGCGGGGGCCATGCCTTGCTGCGGGAAATTCACGAACTTTTGCGTCCGCTTTCTCCCTATTCGGAGGAGCGGGATTTGTTTTCGACCGCTCTCATCGGCACCAGCGAGATTTTGAAGATCGATTCGGAGGGGCGGGTAACCTTAAGCGAAAGCGTCAAATCCTATGCGGGCATCGGTACGGAGGTCACTTTCGTCGGGCATGATTTCAAGTTTCAGATCTGGGAACCGGGACGTTTTCGGGTGCATCTGGCGGAGGCCAAAAGCCGGCTGCACGATTTCAGAAAACAGCTCAGTGCCAGACACGTGGCGCCGGATTTGCCGCCGCCACGGCCACATGGAGCACGGGAATGACAGCGGGCCACGGCGATGAGGCTTATCTCGCCGCTGGCGGACCGGCCCGGCACGTTCCCGTGCTTCGTGACGAAGTGATGGCCGCGCTCGCCTTGCGGGAGGGCGGCCTTTATCTCGACGCCACTTTCGGCGCCGGCGGCTATTCGAAGGCTCTGCTCGCCAAGCCAGACACAAAGGTTTTCGCGCTCGATCGCGACCCTGCTGCGATTGCTGGCGGAGCCTGGCTCGTGGCCGAAGCGGGCGGACGGCTTTGCCTTGTCAAAGAGCGATTTGGACGTCTCGAGCTGGCGGCGCGGCAGCGCGGCTTTCATGATTTCGACGGCGTGGTCCTCGACATCGGCGTGTCGTCCATGCAAATCGACGACCCGGCGCGCGGTTTTTCCTTCCAGGCCGACGGCCCGCTCGACATGCGCATGGATTGCGCGGGGCCGAGCGCCGCCGATCTCGTCAATACGGCCGGGGAGACAACATTAGCCAATATTTTTTACTATTTCGGCGAGGAGCGCGCGTCCCGCCGTATCGCCCGCGCCATCGTCGCAGACCGCGCCACGGCGCCTTTCACCTCGACAATGATGCTCGCATCACTGATCGCCCGCGTCGCGCCAGGCAAACCGGGCGAACTTCATCCGGCTACCCGCGTGTTCCAGGCATTGCGCATCGCGGTCAACGATGAACTTGGCGAATTGGCGCATGCGCTCGCGGCGGCCGAGGCGATCCTTAAGCAGGGCGGCAGGCTTGCCGTGGTGACATTTCATTCGCTTGAGGATCGCATCGTCAAACAGTTTTTCGCTGGGCGTTCCGGGCGCGGCCAAACGGTCTCGCGGCGGCTGCCGCACGAGATCGCCCCGCCGGAGCCAACCTTCAATCTGCGGGCGAAGCAGCCGGTGATGCCTTCGCGGCGCGAAATGAGCGCCAATCCGCGTGCGCGGTCGGCCAAGCTTCGTTACGGCGTGCGCACGAAAGCCGCGCCTCGCGGTCTCGACGACCGGCTGATGGCGCTCGCAAAGCTTCCAGAAGCTCGTCCGGGAGGCCGCTGAAATGGTACGGATATTAAATATTTTAGCGATCGCCGCACTGATAGGTTCGGCGATTACCGCCTATACGATCAAATACGAGACCATCTTTCATGCCGAAACGATCGTGAAACTCCAGCATCAGATCAAACTGGAACAGGACCAAATCGGCACGCTGCGGGCCGAATGGGCGAATTTGACGCGGCCGGAGCGTATCCAGGCGCTGGCCGATAAGTTCCTCGATTTGCAACCAGTCGCCCTGAACCAGATTGTCCGGGTGGAAGCATTGCCGAACAAGACACAAAGAGGGGATGCAATCGGAAGTAAACTTGAAGCGCTTGGATTGGCGGAGCCGACGAACACCCCTGGCGACGCCAATGCCATCGATGCCGCCGTGTCTTCCACGCCGGCAAGATGACGGCACGCAAATGGACGAAGATCGCGGAACGATGAGCGCCGGCTGCAACTCGGGACTAGATAATGCGGCAGAGGACGCGGCGGTTGAGCCCGCAGGCAGCCGCGGCAGGAAAAATCTCTTCGCCGGGATTTTTTCGGCGCGGCTCGACAAGAGCGCCTCCCGGATCAGACTCGCGACGTGGTTATTTCTCGCCATCTATGGAATCATCGCGGCCAAGCTCATCGACTTCGGTGTGCACCCGGACCCGCTCGCGGGCGTAAGACGCGCGGCCTCAGAGCCCGCCGCCGCCGCACGCCCCGATCTTCTCGATCGCAACGGCGAGCTTCTGGCAACCGACATCAAGGTCATGTCGGTTTTCGCCGAACCGAGACGAATCATCGACAAGGACGAAGCGGTCGAACTACTCACCGCTGTGCTTCCCGATCTCGACGCACGTGAACTGCGCGAACGTCTTGGCTCGCGCAAAGGTTTCGTTTGGGTCAAACGCGCAGTTACTCCCAAACAGCGGCAGGAGGTCTATCACCTTGGCCTCCCGGGTGTCGGGTTTCTATCTGAAAATAAGCGGGTCTACCCAAACGGCCCAGTTGCCGCGCATGTTCTAGGCTTCGCCAGCCTCGACGGCATCGGCATCTCGGGACTCGAAAAATATATCGACGGCCAGGGACTGGCGGATTTGCATGGCGCGGGGTTCAGTCTGACCCAGGAGAACCTGACGCCCATTACGACCTCGCTCGATCTCAAGGCAACCTATGCTGTCCGCGACGAGCTCGCCAAGGGCATCGCCAAGTTCAAGGCCAAGGCGGGGGCGGCGGCAATTCTCGACGTGAACACCGGGGAAGTCGTCGCAATGGCGTCCTTGCCCGACTACGATCCGAACACCCCGGCCGATGCACTCGACCCCAATCATATCAACCGGCTTTCCGTCGGCGTCTATGAAATGGGCTCGACCTTTAAGGCCATTTCCATTGCAATGGCGCTCGATTTGGGCAAGGTTACGCTGCGTTCGCGAATCGACGCGCGCGATAGCCTGCGCTACGGGCGCTTCACCATTCATGATTTCCATGCGACGCGCCGGGTATTGAGCGTACCCGAAGTCTTCACCTATTCATCCAATATCGGGGCCGCGCGCATGGCTTTGATGGTTGGAGTCCAGGGTCACAAAGCTTTCTTGGGCAAAATGGGGCAGCTTACCCGCTTGCGCACCGAGCTGCCGGAGTCGGCCGAGCCCCTGGTTCCAAAAAATTGGGGCGAACTCAATACGATGACGATTGCGTTCGGACAGGGCCTCAATGTTGCTCCCTTGCAGGCCATGATGGCCGTCGGCGCGCTAGCGAATGGCGGACTAATCATTTCGCCAACTTTTTTGAAGCGGAGCGAGGAAGATGCCAAGAAGGATGCACGGCGCGTGGTTAAGCCGGAAACCTCGGAGGCCATGCGCTATTTGATGCGGCTCAACGCCGAAACCGGCACGGCCAAAATAGCCAATATCAAGGGCTATTTCGTCGGCGGGAAGACGGGTACCGCGGACAAAATCGTCCATGGCCATTATTCTAAGGACAAGGTTCTCACGACATTCATGGCGGTTGTTCCGGCCGATAAGCCCAAATATCTCGTTCTGACGCTGTTGGACGAGCCGCAAGGTTTGCCCGAGGACGGCGGCTATCACACCGCCGCCCATAATGCAGGCTGGGTCACCGGCAAGATCATCGAACGGACGGGGCCTTTGCTCGGGCTACCGCCGCGCATCGACCTGCCCACGCAGCCATTTCCGCTCCTGGCAAAACTTGGTTACGCAGAGGCGAATGTGCCGGCGCATGGCGGAGGGGAGCATTGATGCGCCTCGGCGAATTGTTTCCGTGGGCCAGCATTCCAGAAACCTTGGCCGGACACGAGATAAAGGGCATCAGCGCCGACAGCCGCGCGGTAACGAAGGACATGGTTTTTTTCGCGGTGCCGGGTGAGAAAGCGGACGGTCTTGCATTCGCCCCGCAAGCGGTCCAGAACGGCGCTATCGTGATCGCCGCCGAGCGCGCGCCCTTAGTTTCCATCGCGCCCGCCGCCTTCCTTAAGGTGGCGGACGTCCGGAGTGCCTTGGCGCACGCGGCGGCACGCATGCACGAGCGCCAGCCCGAAACCATCGTTGCGGTCACCGGAACGAGCGGCAAGACCTCGGTCGCCGATTTCGTGCGTCAGATTTGGGTCGCGCTTGGCGAAAAGGCCGCTTCGCTCGGCACGCTCGGCGTCGTCGCGCCTTCTGGGCCGGTCACGGGCGCGTTGACCACCCCGGATCCGGTGGCCTTGCACAAAACCCTGGATAGACTGGCACGTTACGGCGTGACCCATCTCGCCCTGGAGGCGTCGTCGCACGGCATTCTACAACGCCGGCTCGACGGCGTCCGGTTCAGTGCCGGAGCCTTCACCAATCTCTCACGCGATCATCTCGACTATCATGCGACGCTGGAAGACTATCTCGCCGCGAAAATGCAACTTTTCGAACGCTTGCTTGCTCCAGGCGAGCCCGCCGTCATCGATGCCGACAGCGATGTCGCGGCAAAGGTCGTCGCGGTTTGTGAAAAGCGTGGCCTGCGCGTCGTCTCAACCGGCTTCAAGGGCACCACTTTGCGTCTTCTTGAAGCGGCCGCGGAAAATTTTTCGACGCGGATCAAAATTGCCCATGGAGAGAAGACCTTCTCGCTCCTACTTCCGCTTGCCGGTTCGTTTCAAGCATCGAACGCGCTCGTCGCCGCCGGTCTTTGCATCGCCACGGGAAGCCTCGCCAGCGCGGTCTTCGCGGCGCTGGAAAAGCTCGAAGGCGCGCCCGGCCGTCTCGAACTCGCCGGCCGCCGCAAGGGCGCCCCGATCTTTGTCGATTACGCGCATAAGCCGGACGCGCTCGACAAGGCGCTCAAGGCGCTTCGGCCCTTTGTGGCTGGCCGGCTCATCGTGGTGTTTGGCTGCGGCGGCGATCGCGATGCGGGGAAACGGCCACTCATGGGTGAGGTCGCGGCGCGCCTGGCGGATCGCGTCATCGTTACCGACGACAATCCCCGCTCGGAAGATCCGGCGGCGATCCGCAAGGCCATCATTCTGGGCACGAACGGTTTCGACAATGTCGAGGAGACCGGCGACAGGGCCTTGGCGATTGCCCAGGCCGTTGCAATGCTCGGCCCAGATGACGGTCTTCTGATTGCCGGCAAGGGGCACGAAACCGGCCAAATCATTGGGGACCGGACATTGCCTTTTTCGGACTCTGGATGTGTCCGCGCGCTGCTGAAAGAACTTTCCGCATGAGCAATGGCGCCGCGAACGGTTTTCTTTGGACGAGTCTCGGTCTCGTTGGCCCGCTCGCGGCACGGGTCAGCGGCTCCGTTCCGCGCGGCGGCGCCACTGGAATTTCCATCGACACCCGCACGCTCCAGCAAGGCGACCTTTTTTTCGCAATCAGTGGACCTAGCTCGGACGGCCATGATTATGCCAGCGTGGCCTTCGAAAAGGGTGCCGTCGCGGCGGTGGTTGATGAAGCCCATGCCGAGACGCTTCGACCTCTGGGCCCGCTCTATGTCGTGTCCGATGTTCTCCCTGCCCTGGAAAGGCTCGGCGTCGCCGCCCGCGCGCGCTCGCCGGCTCGTATCGTCGCGGTAACCGGTTCGGCCGGCAAGACTTCGACGAAAGAAGCGTTGCGGCTCGTGCTCGCCCAGGCGGGAGCGTCCCATGCGCCGGTCGCTTCCTACAACAATCATTGGGGCGTGCCGCTCACCTTGGCGCGCATGCCGAAACATACAAGGTTTGGAATCTACGAAATCGGCATGAACCACCGGGGCGAAATCACACCGCTCACCGCGATGGTGCGTCCGCATGTCGCGATCATAACGACAATCGCCCCGGTTCATCTCGAATATTTCGAAAGCCTGGACGACATCGCCGACGCCAAGGCGGAGATTTTTTCCGGCCTTGTTCCGGGAGGCGTTGCAATCCTCAATCGCGATATCCCCGAATATCAGCGTCTCCTCGCCCATGCCAAGGCCTCGCCCGGGGGTCACACCGCGAGCTTCGGCGAACATGAGAAAGCCGACGCGAAACTGGTGAGCGTAACCCTCGGCGCCGACCATTCCATCGTGCAAGCGGAAGTGTGCGGCCATCGGCTGACCTATCGCCTCGGCGCGCCCGGCCGCCACCTTGCCATGAACTCGCTCGCGGTGCTGCTAACCGCGAAGGCTTTCGGAGTCGACCTCGAGCTTGCCGCTGGCGCGCTCGGGTTTTTCTCGGCGCAGCCAGGCCGGGGCGAGAGGTTTCTCCTTGCCGCCAAAAATGGTCCTTTTACGCTAATCGATGAGAGCTACAACGCAAACCCGGCGTCCGTGCGCGCGGCGATCGCCCTTGCCGGCGCCGTTCCCCTGCCGGGCAAAGGGCGCCGCATCGCGGTTCTCGGCGACATGCTGGAACTAGGCGACAAGGGCGCCACAATGCACGCTGAACTCGCCGGCGAGGCGCTAGCCAATCACATCGATCTCGTCTTCGCGGCGGGTCCCTTGATGAAACATCTGTTCGAGGCATTGCCCGGTCATATGCAAGGAGCCTGGCGCGACCGCGCAAGCGACCTTGCAGCGGTCGTCGTGGCGGAGGTGCGGCACGGCGACATGGTTATCATCAAAGGATCGCATGCCAGCCGAATGAGCGCGATCGTCGACGCACTCAAGGAAAACGCCACGGCGGAAAATTCCGCGCAGAGTTGTCAAGGACCGTGAAATGCTTACTTGGCTTTCCCAATTTTCAAGCATTTTCGGGCCGCTCAACCTATTTCGTTATATTACTTTCCGGACTGGCGGCGCTACCGCGACGGCGCTCTTTTTCGTGTTCTTCTTCGGGCCAAACATCATCGCTGCCTTGCGCCTGAAACAAGGCAAGGGCCAGCCAATTCGCAACGACGGGCCGCCGTCGCATCTCCTGACGAAGAGCGGGACACCGACGATGGGGGGCTTGATGATCTTGTCTGGTCTCGTCGTCTCCACCTTGCTCTGGGCAAATCTACGCAATCATTATGTATGGATCGTGCTGATAGTGACGGGAGGTTTCGGCGCGATAGGCTTTTACGACGATTTATTGAAGGTGACGAAACAGACACAAAAAGGATTTTCCGGCCGCCGGCGGCTTGCCTTGGAAGTGGCCATCGCCGTCATCGCCTGCTACGCGATGATGAAATTCGGAACAGCGCATACGACGGGCCTCGCCCTGCCTGCGATTAATGGTTTCGTCGCCGACCTCGGCGTTTTTTTTCTCGCCTTCGGGTCTTTCGTGATCGTTTCCGCCGGCAATGCGGTCAACCTCACGGATGGCCTAGACGGCCTTGCGATCGTGCCCGTGATGATCGCCGCGGCGGCGTTCGGAATCATCGCTTATCTCGCAGGCAACGCGATATTCGCGACGTATTTGGGGATCAATTTCATACCCGGCACGGGCGAACTCACCGTCGTTTGCGGGGCCTTGATCGGCGCGGGGTTGGGCTTTCTTTGGTTCAACGCGCCGCCCGCCCAGATTTTCATGGGTGATACCGGTTCGCTCGCGCTCGGCGGCGCGCTTGGCACGATAGCGGTCGCGGTCAAGCACGAGATCGTTCTTGCCATCGTCGGCGGTCTTTTCGTCCTCGAAACTCTGTCGGTTATCGTCCAGGTCGTTTCCTTTAAGCTCACCGGCAAGCGAGTCTTCAAGATGGCGCCCATCCATCATCATTTCGAGCAGCTTGGCTGGTCCGAGCCGCAAGTCGTGGTCCGCTTTTGGATCATTGCTTTCGTCCTCGCGCTGATCGGCCTCTCCACGTTGAAATTGAGGTGACGATGACGCCTGTCACTTCGTTCAATGGCAAACAAGTTGCCGTGTTTGGCCTAGGCGGCTCAGGTTTCGTTACGGCGCACGCTCTGGTCGCGGGCGGCGCACATGTTTTAGTCTGGGACGACAACGAGCACGCGCGGGAGAAGGCGCGCGGATCGGGTCTCAGAATTGAGAATCTCGCGCTTGCCGATTGGCGGAATTTTGCATCGCTTGTCCTTTCGCCAGGTGTTCCATTGACGCATCCGGCGCCGCATTGGACCGTGCTGAAGGCGAAGCAGGCCGGGGTCGAGGTTATCGGCGACATCGAATTGTTCTGCCGCGAGCGGAATAAAATCGCGCCGGGCTCGCCTTTCGTGGCGATTACCGGCACGAATGGAAAATCCACGACGACGGCACTCGTCGCGCATCTTTTCCGGAGCTTCGGTTTCGCGGTCGAGATTGGCGGCAATATCGGCACCCCGATCCTCGCGTTGGCGCCGCCGGCGCAGACGCGCGTTCATGTTATTGAGTGCTCGTCGTTTCAGATCGCACTTTCGCCCTCGCTTAATCCCTCCGTCGGCGTACTGCTGAATATCACGCCAGATCACCTCGACCGCCACGGCACGATTGAGAATTATGCTGCGATCAAGGCCAAACTGGTGGAAAATGCCGATCTCGCGGTGATCGGAGTAGACGACGGTCTTACGAGTGCCATTGCCGGCGAACGCATGAAAGCGGGCCGGAAAACAGAATGTGTTTCGGTGACCAAAACCGCGCTCAATGATGGCGTTGTTCTTGAGAGCGGCTGGCTCGTGCGGCGGGACGGAGGCCGCTCGACACGGATCGCGAGCCTTGCCGGAATTGCCTCGTTGCGCGGCCAGCACAATGGCCAGAACGCTGCCGCCTCCGTCGCGGCGCTCGGGCCGCGCGGATTGGATCTCGATGGCGTCGCGCAAGGTCTGCGAAGCTTTCCTGGACTGCCGCATCGTTTGGAAGAAGTTGGCCGCAAGGGGAAGGTTCTGTTCATCAACGATTCAAAGGCGACCAACGCTGATGCCGCCGAAAAGGCGCTCCTGTCGTTCGACAAAGTGTTTTGGATCATTGGCGGGAGGGCGAAAGAGGGCGGCATCGAACCTCTGCGCGCCTTGTTCGGCAAAGTGGTGAAAGCTTATCTGATCGGCGAGGCAAGCGAGAATTTTGCGCAAACGATTGGGGATTCCTTTCCCTATCAGAGTTGCGGCACGCTCGAACAAGCGGTTCCGGCAGCCGCGCGCGATGCACTTGCGAGCGAGCTTCCGGAACCTGTCGTGCTGCTTTCGCCGGCTTGCGCGTCGTTCGATCAATTTCCGGATTTCGAGAAGCGCGGCGAGCGTTTTCGCGCGCTCGTCGAGGCTTTGCTCGCCTCGAAAAAACCGGGCTGAAGGGGGACACAATGGTATCGCGCGCGGAACGTTCGGCCCTGGCGAACTGGTGGTGGACAATCGACCGCTGGATCCTTGCGGCGATCGGCGCCCTGATGGTGTCCGGGCTCGTGTTGACGATGGCGGCAAGCCCACCGGTCGCGGAGCGGCTCGGCCTTTCGACGTTCCACTTCGTACACCGTCAGGTTCTTTTCCTGATCCCCGCGGCCGCGATCCTCGTCGCGGCTTCGTTTCTATCCCCTCGGCAAGTGCGCCGGACCGCGCTTTTCGTGTTTTTGGTGTCGATGGCTCTGATCCTCGTGGCGCTGCTCTATGGTCACGAAATCAAGGGATCGCGGCGCTGGATTTTTGGTGTCCAGCCTTCTGAATTCTTGAAGCCTGCCTTTGCCATTCTCGTGGCGTGGGCCTTCTCGGAAGCCGGGAAGCGGCGCGACGTTCCAGCCAATCTTCTCGCCCTTCTATTGTTGCTGGTGACCATCGTTCCCTTGATTCTGCAACCCGATTTCGGTCAGACGTTGCTTGTTTCGCTGGTCTGGGCGGCGCTTTTCGTCATGGCGGGGCTGCGCTGGTTTTGGGTTGCCGGGATTGGTGGAGCTGGCTTAGGGGGCGCGCTCTTGGCCTATAAATTGGTGCCGCACGTCCGCGCCCGCGTTCTTAAATTCATCGATCCAAGCGCCGGCGGCGGCATGGTCGATACGTTTCAGGTGGACACCGCTCTCGACAGCTTTCTGTCCGGGGGTTGGTTCGGCAAGGGGCCGGGCGAAGGGACAGTCAAGCGCATTCTTCCAGATGCCCATACGGATTTCATCTTCGCCGTCACGGGAGAAGAATTCGGTGTTCTTGCCTGCCTCCTAATCGCCGCGATTTTCGCCTTCATCGTGTTGCGCAGCTTGTTCATGGCGGCGCGCAACGAGGACCCCTTTTGCCGCTTCGCCGCGGCCGCACTGGCGATACTCTTCGGCCTCCAAAGCGCAATCAACATGGCTGTCAACGTTCATCTTATACCAGCCAAGGGCATGACCTTGCCCTTTATCTCCTATGGCGGGTCCTCGCTTCTTTCGCTAGGGCTCACAACCGGCTTGCTGATCGCGGTCATGCGAAAACGGCCGGGTGCGGCGATCCTTTCGGACGCCACGGCCGAAGCTTTTCCATGAGCGGCCGGTGTCCGGTTGTCGTCGCGGCAGGCGGCACCGGCGGCCATTTGTTTCCGGCGGAGGCCCTCGCCCATGCGCTTGCCGCGCGGGGGCTAGAAGTTCATCTCATCACCGACGAACGGGCGGCAAAATACGGCGGCGATTTTCCCGCGCACACCATTCACATGGTCGCCGCCGCGACGCCGAGCAGCGGTTCCTTGGTTGCCCGCGCGATGGCGATATTCACGCTCATCCGGGGAACGGTTACCGCGCTGCGGCTTGTCAAACGGATTCGCCCGCGCGCGGTGATAGGCTTTGGCGGCTACCCGGCCGTTCCTCCGGTGCTCGCGGCAACGTTGCTTCGCGTCCCGACAATAGTGCATGAAGGGAATGCCGTAATCGGCCGCGCCAACCGGTTCCTCGCTCCGCGAGTCGACGCGATCGCCAAAGGTTTCGAGGTCCTTGACGGCCTCCCCAAGGCTTTGGCGGCAAAGACGCATCTGACCGGAAACCCGGTTCGTCCGATGGTCATCGACGCGCAGCGCATCGCGTTTCCAGATTGTTCAGCAGGGAAGCTGCGAATCCTCGTTACCGGTGGCTCGCAGGGTGCCAGGATGTTTTCAGACATTGTCCCCGCCGCGATCGAGCTCATGCCGGACGCTGCCCGGCAAAAGCTCGTCATTGTTCAGCAGGCCCGCGCGGAGGACGAAGAAAGAGTGCGCAATACCTACCGGCGCCTTGGCGTCGATGCCGAGGTCCGGTCGTTCTTTTCCGATTTGCCCCTACGAATCGCGCAAGCGCATCTCGTCATAGCCCGCGCCGGGGCCTCGACCGTATCCGAACTCGCCGTCATTGGGCGCCCGGCCATACTTGTGCCGCTTCCGCATGCGCTCGATCAGGATCAGGCTGCCAATGCAAGGCAGCTCGCGGCTGCCGGAGCCGCCGTCGTCGCCGCGCAAAGCGCATTTTCGCCGCAATGGCTGGCGACTTCTCTAGTCGAGGCGCAGGGCGACATGGCCTCTCTCGCGCGCCGCGCCGCCGCCGCGAAGCGGGCCGGCATCCCAGATGCCGCCGCACGGCTCGCCGGCTTGGTTCAGAGTCTCATGAGCGATAAGGGCATAAATCTATGAAATTGCCGGATAAATTAGGCCCCATTCATTTTATTGGGATAGGCGGCATCGGAATGTCCGGCATAGCCGAGGTTTTGCTCAACCTTGGCTACAAGGTCCAAGGCTCGGACGCGTCCGAGAGCGCCAATGTCCTGCGCCTGCGCGGCAAAGGCGCCCGCATTCATATTGGCCATGACACGGAAAATCTCGGCGCGGCGCAGGTCGTCGTGGTTTCGACCGCGATCAAGCGCGCGAATCCCGAGCTCGCCGCGGCGCGGCAAAGGCGCATACCCGTCGTTCGCCGCGCGGAAATGCTCGCCGAGCTCATGCGTCTCAAAACCTGCGTCGCCATCGCCGGGACACACGGAAAGACAACCACCACATCTCTCGTCGCGGCCTTGTTGGAGGCCGGACAATTCGATCCGACCGTTATAAATGGCGGCATCGTCAACGCCTACGGAACCAATGCGCGGCTCGGCAGCGGCGATTGGATGGTGGTCGAGGCCGACGAAAGCGATGGCACTTTCCTCAAGCTTCCGGCCGATATAGCGGTCGTCACCAATATTGATCCCGAACACCTCGATCATTTCGGAACCTTCGCGGCGATCAAGGAAGCGTTTCGCGCTTTCGTCGAAAATATTCCCTTCTATGGTTTTGCGGTCATGTGCCTCGACCATCCGGTCGTGCGAGAGCTTGCGTCCAAGATCGAGGACCGGCGCATCATCACCTATGGGGAAGATCCGGACGCCGATGTCAGGCTCGCTGGACTCGATCTCAGCAATGGCGTCTCGCGCTTTACAGTAATTGTTCGCGACCGCGAGAGCGGCGCCCGGACCGTGCTTGACAACATCGTTATGCCGATGCCCGGTCATCACAACGCCCTGAACGCGACGGCCGCGCTTGCCGTCGCGCACCGGCTTGGCATGCGTACGGAGACGATCAGGAATGCGCTCGCCGCATTCGGCGGCGTCAAGCGCCGCTTTACTCGCACCGGCGAATGGAACGGCGCGGCCATTTTCGACGATTACGGCCACCATCCGGTCGAAATCGCCGCCGTTCTGCGTGCCGCGCGCGCGTCCACCAAGGCCAGAGTCATCGCCATCGTGCAGCCGCATCGCTACACGCGTCTCCATTCGCTCTTCGATGACTTCGCGAGTGCGTTCGACGATGCCGATACGGTGATCGTCGCCGATGTTTATGCGGCGGGCGAAGCGCCCATCGCGGGCGCCGACCGCGATTCCCTCGTCGCCGCCTTGAAGGCGCGGGGACACGGCCACGCGCTCGGCCTGAAACGGCCCGAGGATTTGCCCGCGCTAATCCGCTCCCTCGCCAAGCCCGGCGATTACATTGTCTTCCTTGGCGCGGGCAATATCACCCAATGGGCGAACGCGTTGCCGGGCCAGCTCGCGGCGGAACTCGATGCCGCTGTCCCCGCATAAGGAAAGTCCGGCGATCCGTCCTGACATCGCGTCAAAACTCGCCGCGCAAATGCCCGGTCTACGCGGATCCCTTTTTGGCAATGCGCCGATGGCCGGCTTGTCCTGGTTCCGGACCGGAGGCCCGGCGCAAGTGCTGTTCGAGCCGGCCGACGAAAACGATCTTGCTTATTTTCTGGCCCGGCTCGATTCCGCGATGCCAATCCTGGTGGTTGGCGCTGGCTCCAACATTCTGGTGCGCGACGGCGGCATTGCAGGCGTCGTGATCCGCCTCGGCAAAGGATTTCATGAGATCGTGATCGATGGTTTTTCCGCGCGGGCGGGCGCTGGCGTGCTGGACGTAAAACTTAGCTCCGCAGCCGCTAACGCAGGCCTCGCGGGCCTTTCTTTTTTTCGCGGCATCCCCGGCACCATTGGCGGCGCGCTCAGGATGAATGCCGGAGCCTATGGGGCCGAGACGAGGGACGTTCTCGTCTCTTGCCGTGGCGTCGGCCGCAAGGGCAGTGTTGTCGAGCTTTCCAATGCGGACATGGGATTTACCTACCGCCATTGCGGCGTGGCGGATGACGTGATCTTCACGAGCGCGGTTTTTGCGGGCAGCCCCGGTAACAGCCAAGCGATCCTTGCGGAAATGGCGGAAATCACCAAGGCGCGCTCGGAAACGCAGCCCGTCAATACGCGGACCGGCGGCTCGACCTTCAAGAATCCGCCGGGGCACAAGGCCTGGGAGCTGATCGACAAAGCGGGCTGCCGCGGACTTGCGCTGGGTGATGCGCAGGTATCAAACCTTCATTGCAATTTTCTGATCAATCGCGGCAAAGCCACCGCCGCCGATCTCGAAAGCCTGGGCGAGCAAGTCCGCGCCCGCGTGCTTGAGACAAGTGGCGTTGCCCTCGAATGGGAGATTTTGCGGCTGGGCTGCGCCACGTGAATCGCGCTTGCAATCACAAGTCAAGGTTCCCGCGCGAATAGGTCAGTAAAGGCCGCGCGTCAGACGCGGGAAAATCCATTCATCGCGCGGCTGACCCGAGCGCATCTAAACTTTGAAGTCAAGGACGCGCCGAAGGCGCGCCGCCTCCGGCGGTCAATGATCCTTGAGTTCAAAGTTCAGATACGCTTTTCTGCCGCCGTGCGATAAATGGAACCTTGTGGCCGGCGCGGCCCTTGGGTTCGCATGGACGCGACATCGTTGCCCCGGTGCTCCATTAATCGAACGGAGGCAGAAATGGACACTATTCCTTTAGAAGTGTGGTCCGCATTTACAGCCATAGCGGCGGGCGGTTTTCTAATCCTTGCGGCCTACATTATCAAAATGTGGAGAAAATAACCCCGTTCTCCTCTTGGCGGTCTGGACGCCATGACTGCTCATTCGTAGCGGCCGTCCACAATGCCGAGGAAGCGTTGGCGTTCACATTGACCTTGACAACTAACGGCGATCCTATTTCCGAGGCGAAACTTCGCTAGAGCCCGATTTCTCTCGGCGTCATCGGTCTGAACGCTTAAAGTTAAGCTCCCAACTAGAGCTAAGTAGCCGTCGCGACTTGTTTGGCATTGCCTGATGCAGAAAACGCCCGCCCGCAACACGCTTTTTTATGGCGACAACCTCGCCATTCTGCGTGAGCACGTCGAAGACGAGAGCGTCGATCTCGTCTATCTCGATCCGCCGTTCAATTCCAACGCCGCCTACAATGTGCTCTTCAAGGCGCCGGACGGGCATCAGAGCCAGGCGCAGATCGAGGCTTTTGACGATAGCTGGCACTGGAACCCTTCAGCCGAGCAGGCTTTTGACGAGGTGATGCAGTCGGGCAATTCCGACGTGGCGGAAATGCTGCGCGCGATGCGGTCGTTTCTGAAGGAAAACGACATGATGGCCTATCTCACGATGATGGCCGTTCGGCTATTAGAGCTGCATCGCGTGCTGAAGCCCACGGGGTCGCTCTATCTGCACTGCGATCCGACCGCGAGTCATTATTTGAAGATTCTTTTGGACGCGGTGTTTGGAAAGACTCAATTCCGAACGGAAATAAGTTGGCGCAGACAATCAGCCCACAGTGACGCTAAGCAGGGCCGGGTGCAGTATGGCAATGTGCGCGACGTAATTTTTTTCTATACGAAGGGGAGAGTTTGGACTTGGAACTGGCTCTATACGGCGTACGATGAGAGCTATCTGTCGGACTTCTACAAGCATGCAGAGCCAGAAACTGGCCGACGCTATCGCCTAAGCGACCTCACGGGGCCTGGAGGTGCCGCAAAGGGCAATCCAGCTTACGAGGTAATGGGCATTACTCGCTACTGGCGTTTTTCAGAAGAAAAAATGCAGAAGCTAATTGCGGAAGGCCGGGTAGTACAAACTCGACCGGGTGCCGTGCCAGCACAAAAGCGATATTTGGATGAAATGCCTGGAGTCTCGCTTCAAAATGATTGGAACGACATTAAATCGGCAGCTGGAAAGGAAAGCCTCGGCTACCCCACCCAAAAGCCGCTCGCCCTGCTCGAACGCATCATCTCCGCCTCCTCTAACGAAGGCGATCTCGTTCTCGATCCTTTTTGCGGCTGCGGCACCACCGTCCATGCCGCGCAAAAATTGAACCGCCGCTGGATCGGCATCGATGTCACGCATCTTGCGATTCATCTCATCCAGCGCCGCCTTAAGGACGCCTTTTCCGGCATCCGTTTCGACATCGTTGGCGAGCCGAAAGACCTTGGTGGCGCCCGCGTGCTCGCTCTCCAAGACAAATATGAGTTTCAGAAATGGGCGCTCGCGATGATCGGCGCGCAGCCTTTCAAGGGCGGCAAGAAAGGCAGCGACGGCGGCGTGGACGGTTTTCTCTATATAAAACCCGACGGCAAGAAGACCGAAAAAGTCATCGTCTCGGTCAAGGGGGGCCAAAGCCTCAATCCGGCGATGGTGAAGGATCTCATCGTCACGGTGGATCAAGAGGGCGCCAAGATGGGTGTCTTTTTAACGCTCGAACCGCCGACCAAGGGCATGGTCACGCAAGCCGTCGCGGCGGGCTTTTACAAAACGGAATATGGGCAGTTTCCAAAAATCCAGATCGTGACGGTCGAAGAGCTTTTCGGCCCGTCAAATCCGCTGCATTTGCCCTGGCAGGACACGTCGGTGTTCAAAAAGGCCAGGCGCGAGAATACGGAAAAGCAATCCAAGCTGGACTTGTGAGTGACCAGTCTTCGAAACAACAAGCCCCGGCCCTAGGGCCGGGGCCTTACACCGTTGGGCCGCATGAGCGAAATCCGGTGCTTGGGTTTTAGGTGTGACTCTCCTCCGCAACTTTGGTCTCGGCTGGAGTCTCAGGAGCAGTTGTTTCCATCGGCATGGCCTCGGGAGCAGTCGCTTCCATCGGCATGGTCTCAGGAGCAGCTGCCTCCATCGGCATGGCCTCGGGAGCAGTCGCTTCCGCCGGCATGGTCTCGGGAGTAGCTGCCTCCGTTGCGGGAGCCTCTGGTGTCGCCGCCTCTGTCGCTTTTGCCTCGGGAGCACTTGTTTCCATCGCCGCAGGCTCAGGAGCGGCCGCTTCCGTCATTGCGGCCTCAGGCATGGCTGACTCCGGCGCTGCGGGCTGCGGCGCCGTTGTTACGTCATCGTTCATGGTCATGGGAGTTCCCTCTAAGATTGCCGGCAAAAGGCCGACGTTAGCATTTGGTCAATACAAATGGCTGCGCAAAGCAGAGTGACAAGTAGCGAAAGCGGCATGCATAATAATATTTTCGAAGACGTCTATTGCTTGGCAATTTACTTGGAATCAGAAACGTTCAACTGGCTAATTTGCGAATAGCGCAAGCGGCGCTTATTACCGGTGAAGACGCCGCTAGCAGGGCCAAACCTTCATGCCGGAAACTCATGATGTTGCATCTGCCCGCACTAAGCGGTGCGCTGAAAAAGGCACTTGAAAGCAAATGAGCCGATCATGACCAAACACGTCGCCGTCCTCATGGGCGGCTTGTCCGCCGAGCGCGAGGTTTCGCTGCGCTCGGGCGAGGCCTGCGCAAAAGCACTCGAAGCCGAAGGTTTTAAAGTCACCCGCGTCGATGTCGATCGCAGCATCGCCGAAACGCTCGCCGAACTTAAGCCCGACATTGCTTTCAATGCCCTCCATGGCCGCTTCGGTGAGGACGGCATCATGCAAGGCATTTTGGAAATGCTGCGCATTCCCTACACCCATTCCGGCGTGCTCGCCTCGGCGCTCGCCATGCGAAAGGATCGTGCCAAGGAGTTTTTTCGTGCCGCCGGGGTGCCAATCGCGGACGGCGTTACGACAGACCGCTTCACAGCGGCAAAAAGACATGTTTTGCCGCCCCCTTACGTCATCAAGCCCGTCGATGAAGGCTCTTCCGTAGGTGTCTTGATCGTGAGGGAAGGGGCAAACGCGCCCCCGCAAGAATTAACCAATGACGATTGGCCTTGCGGCCGGGAGGTCTTGGTCGAACGCTTCGTTGCCGGACGCGAGCTCACCTGCGCCGTTATCGGTGAAAAGGCCTATGATGTCATAGAGATACGCGCGGCGGATGGGGGCTGGTACGACTATAATGCAAAATACGCGAAAGGCGGTTCCATTCACGTCCTTCCGGCAAAACTTAAAGGAAATATTTACCAAAATGTTCAAGAGTTAGCGCTGAAGGCGCACAGGACACTCGGCTGCCGCGGCGTGAGCAGGACGGATTTCCGGTACGACGATTCCCCCGGCGGTACGGGGGAACTCGTGGTTTTGGAAGTCAACACTCAGCCGGGGATGACCGAGACTTCGCTTGTGCCGGAACTCGCGGCCTTCGCGGGCCTCAAATTCGGTGAGCTTGTTCGATGGATGGTCGAGGACGCTTCCTGCGATCGGTGAGTGCGATAACGTTGGGCTTCGCGCCCGTGGCGATGGCCCATGCCGGCGCCGTGACTGTTTCGGGAGCCTCATCCGCGCGGCAAATCATGCCGCCGGCGCGCCAGCCGAGGCCGAGTTTGCGGCATAAAATCCTTAGCCGTCTGGCCGGGCCGGGCGCGGGCGCTTGCTTTTCGCTGGCGCTGCTAGCGGCCGTGAGTGCCTACGGCGCCGTGCAAGGTGGCCACTACGCCGCCTTCGTAGCCGCGGAGGGGGAACCGGCCGACATCCTTGCCAAGGCGCTGGGTTTTTCGATCAAGGCCGTGACCATCGCGGGCGAGCGCGAACTCAAGGAGCACGATATCCTTGGTATCGCGGGGATAAGTCCACGCAATTCGCTTCTGTTCCTCGATGTGGGAACAATAAGGGAGAAGTTGAAACAGCTTCCGCTCGTCAAGGAAGCAACTGTCAGCAAGCTCTACCCGGACCGGCTCCTAATCGAGATCGAGGAGCGCCAGCCTTTCGCCCTGTGGCAATGCGACGGGCAAGTGCAAATCGTCGCCGCCGACGGCGTTCCCCTCGCCGCCATGCGCGACCAGCGCTTCATTCATCTGCCGCTCGTCGTGGGCGCAGGGGCCAACGGGAAACTCGGCCAATATTTGGCGCTTCTCGAAACGGCGGGAGATTTGCGCGAGCGGATCGTGGCGGGCGTGCTCGTCGCGGGACGCCGCTGGACGTTAAAAACGGCAAACGGGATCGACGTTCTCTTGCCGGAAATGGAGCCTGCAGTGGCGCTGGCAAGGCTCGTCGACCTTCAGCGAACTTCGCATGTGCTCGACAAGGACATCCTTTCGCTCGATTTTCGGCAGCCCGGCCGGGTCGTCGCACGTCTCGCCGAGGAAGCGGCAGCCGAGCGCGCCGCGATGCTTTCGAGTAAACCCAAGGCGAACGGCGGCCGGACATGAATTCGAAGGTATTGCCGCCGCGTTTGCCGTCCCTGCCGGCCCGCAAAAGCGCGGTCCTTTCCGTGCTCGACATCGGTACGTCGAAAATCGTCTGCCTTGTCGCGCGCCTAAACCCAAGCGATCCCTCAGAGCCGCTGCGCGGGCGCACCCATCGTTGCCGCATTCTCGGCATCGGACATCAACGTTCGCGGGGGATCAAGGGCGGCACCGTCATCGACATGGACGCGGCGGAAGGAGCTATCCGTTTCGCCGTCGATGCGGCGGAGCGCATGGCTGGGGTGCAGGTCGAAAGCGTGATCGTGAACGCGACCGGCGGCAGACTTTCCTCGCAGCTCTACAATGCCAAGGTCGCGATCGCCGGGCGGGCCGTAACGCAAGCCGATATCCACCGGGTGCTGGAAGCTTGCACGACGCGCGGAGGGCAACAGGGCCGGGCGGTGCTGCATGCCCTGCCGATCGGCTTTGCATTAGGGGCAACGCGTCATATTCAAGATCCGAGGGGAATGGCCGGCGATGAACTCGGCGCGGATTTGCACGTGCTGAGCTGCGACGCTGCCGCCGCGCGCAACCTGGTGCTCGCGGCCGAACGCTGCCATCTGACCGTCGACGCGCTGGTCGCCACGCCTTACGCGGCGGGTCTTGCAGCCTTGACGGGCGATGAAGCCGAACTCGGCGCCGCGTTGATCGACATGGGCGCGGGGACAACGTCCGTGAGCATCTTTTCCGGCGGCCATCTGACCCATGTCGATGCGTTCGCCGTCGGCGGCCATCATGTTACAACGGATATCGCGCGCGGCCTCGGGATCACGCTCGCCGACGCCGAACGGTTGAAGACACTTTATGGCGGCTGCCTCACTTCGGTAACCGATGAAAGTGAGACGATCGCGGTGGTTCAGGCGGGCGAGGAAGATGAGCGTCCGGCACATTTGCCGAAGGCGCAGCTCGTCTCGATCATCAAGCCTCGCGTGGAAGAAATCCTCGAGCTGGTGCGCGACCGCTTGAAAAACGCGGGCCTTCCCGCGCATCCGGGGCGAAGACTCGTTCTCACCGGCGGTGCCTGCCAGCTCACCGGTATGCAGGCAGCGGTGAAGCGCATCGTCTCGGGGCAGGTACGGACAGGCCGCCCGCTCGGCATAAAGGGGCTGCCCGAATCCGCCAAAAGCCCGGCTTTCGCCGCGGCTGCCGGGCTTCTGATCTATCCGCAAGTGAGCGGCATCGAGCATTTCCGCCCTTCGCGGGGCAACGCGGCTCCAGAGGCGCACGAAAATGGATACTTCGGGCGCGTTGGGCGATGGCTCAAGAATAGTTTTTGAGAGTGCGTGCGGCGAGAGTAAGCGCGGCGATTCATGCGAAATTGCCGCGAACAATTTGACTGAAAACCCGAGCGTCCTTGACCGGCGCTCCAACGTCGAGAGGCCAGACGATGACGATCAATCTTAAAGCTCCCGAGCTCCGGGAACTCAAACCACATATCATGGTCGCCGGCATCGGCGGCGCGGGCGGTAACGCCGTAAACAATATGATTGTCTCGGGCCTGATCGGGGTCGAGTTCGTCGTTGCCAATACCGACGCGCAAGCGCTGACCTCGTCGAAGGCCGAGAGAATTATCCAGATGGGCCTTCAAGTCACCGAGGGTCTCGGCGCTGGATCACAGCCGGAGGTCGGCAGGGCCGCGGCGGAGGAAGCGATCGAAGAAATCCGCGATCACCTCTCCGGAGCGCATATGGTCTTCGTCACCGCGGGCATGGGCGGCGGAACCGGCACAGGCGCGGCCCCGGTCATCGCGCGCGCCGCGAGGGATATGGGTATCCTAACCGTCGGCGTCGTCACCAAGCCTTTCCAATTCGAGGGTGCGCGGCGCATGCGTGTCGCCGAGGCGGGCATCGACGAATTGCAGAAATCTGTCGATACTCTGATCATCATTCCAAACCAGAATCTCTTCCGTATAGCCAACGAGAAAACCACCTTCGCCGATGCATTCGCGATGGCCGATCAGGTGCTCTATTCCGGCGTCGCGTGCATCACCGATCTGATGGTCAAGGAAGGCTTGATCAATCTCGATTTCGCCGACGTTCGCGCCATCATGCGCGAGATGGGCAAGGCCATGATGGGAACCGGCGAGGCTTCGGGCGAAAAGCGGGCAATCCTCGCCGCCGAGGCAGCGATCGCCAATCCGCTTCTCGACGAGATTTCGATGAAGGGCGCGCGCGGTCTGCTCATTTCGATCACGGGCGGCAGCGATCTCACCCTTTACGAAGTGGACGAGGCCGCGGGCCGGATTCGCCAAGAGGTCGACGAGGACGCCAATATCATCCTCGGCGCGACCTTCGATCAAACCCTCGACGGGATCGTCCGCGTGTCGGTCGTCGCGACGGGAATCGACCATGTCGCAGCCGTCTATGAACCCACTGCCGCAGAGACGCGCATTGCCGAAGTCACCAACCGCCTAAGGGCGCAGACGGCGGCGCGCCCGATTGACACGGCACAACCGCGTTATGCTGGCTCCCAGCCGGAGGCCTATGCGGCCGCGGAATACGAGCCGCGTTATGAAGACCGCGTATTGCAAGCCCCTGCCGCGCTAGGCGGTGGAGCCCAGCAAGGGGTCCGCGTCCAGGAAGCTGCCCCGCAATCGCACCAATATGCGGAACATGCGCAACAAGGCATGCGGCCGGCTGAACATTTCGAGGCCGGTCCGTTTGTTCCAGGGCCGCCTAATTCCCCCTATGTCCGGCCCCAGAGAATGCCGCAAATCGGCGATCTGCCGCTGCCCGCGCAAAACCAAATCCGAGCGCGTCGGGGCGAACTCGGGGCGGAGCCGCATCCCGAAGCCAAACGCCGTTCGCTCCTTGAGCGGCTTGCCTCGTTTGGGATCAGCCGGCATGACGAAGGGGCCACCGGACCAAGCCCGCGCGAGCGGCAGGCGCCCGTGCGCCAGTCCACGCAAGGGCAGATCCACCCGCAGCAGCAGCCGAGTCCGGTTCATGCCGAGTACGGCAAACGTGCGCAGCATCCGCAAGCCCCGCAACGAGTTCCCCAACCGGTGGGAGACATGCATGGCCGCGGCGCCTATCAAACCCGGGCGATCGAGGAGGACCAGCTCGAGATTCCCGCTTTCCTGCGGCGCCAATCGAGCTAAGAAAATCGCTTGAAATCCGAGAACTAGAGCGGGTGCGCCGGAAAAGCCTGGCAACTTTTTCGGCGCCCGCTCCAAGCGGCCGCGGACTGACGTATCGGGGACCGCAAAACAATCTGCCGCGCCTACTCCGCTGCACTCTTTGTGGCCCCAAACCTTCGCTCGATATAGTCTTCGACGATGTGCTTGAATTCGGCGGCGATGCCTTCGCCGCGCAGGGTCATAGCCTTTTGCCCGTCGATAAACACCGGCGCCGCCGGAGTTTCGCCAGTTCCCGGTAGCGAAATTCCTATATCGGCATGTTTTGATTCGCCAGGGCCGTTGACGATGCAGCCCATCACCGCGACATTCAGCGCCTCGACTCCCGGATAGCGCGCCCGCCACAGCGGCATCTCGTCGCGAATGTAGGTCTGAATATCCCGCGCGAGTTCTTGAAATACCGTCGACGTCGTGCGCCCGCAGCCAGGACAAGCGGCGACCAGCGGCACAAAAGTGCGAAACCCCATGGTCTGCAAAAGCTCCTGCGCCACTTTCACTTCGAGTGAGCGGTCGCCGCCGGGCTCCGGGGTGAGCGAAACCCTGATCGTGTCGCCGATTCCTTCCTGCAACAAAATGCCCATCGCGGCGGCGGAGGCGACAATGCCTTTCGAGCCCATGCCCGCTTCGGTAAGGCCCAAATGCAGCGCGTAATCGGCTCTGCGCGCGAGCATGCGATAGACGGCAATCAGATGCTGCACGTCTGACACTTTCGCCGACAGGATGATTCTGTCCCGGCCAAGCCCGATGTCCTCCGCTCGCGCGGCGGAGGTGAGAGCCGATTGCACCATTGCCTCGCGCATCACGGCCCCTGCCGAAAGCGGCGACGGCATGCGCGCATTTTCGTCCATCAGCGCGGTGAGGAGCTCCTGATCGAGCGAGCCCCAATTGGCGCCGATCCGCACGGCCTTGCTAAATTTAACCGCCAATTCGACGATTTGGCCAAATTGCTTGTCCCGCTTGTCCTTAAAGCCGACGTTACCGGGGTTGATCCGGTATTTGTCGAGCGCTTCGGCGCAGGCGGGATGATCAGCCAAGAGTTTATGGCCGATATAATGGAAATCGCCGATAAGCGGGACGCCGCAGCCCATTTTTGCGAGACCGTCGCGGATATGCGGCACGGCGGCGGCGGCTTCATCGCGGTCGACGGTGATCCGTACGAGCTCGGAGCCCGCGCGGGCAAGCGCCGCGACCTGAGCTACTGTCCCTTCAATGTCCGCCGTATCCGTGTTGGTCATCGATTGGACGGCAATCGGCGCGCCACCGCCTACGTGGACCGCGCCTTCGCCCGAGCCGATCCGCACGCCAACAGAGCGGCGGCGCGGCGCGGGCCCGGCGTCATCGGGATCCGCGAGGCCGGGAGGAACAGAACTTTCAAAGCCAATTGTCATGCGCGGTGTTTATCCTTGGCTGAGGCGACGGCGAACATATTCCATAAGTCAGTCGCGATCATGGCTCCAAGCGCCGCAAGGAGTCGTGGGCAAAAACACGTTTGCCGTCAAGCCTGCAACGTCAAACGTCTGTAATTCGGTTGCTTATGAGACCGGACAGCTGAACCGGCGATGTATTGTCTTTCATCCCCGGAGCTTGATAAGCTATTGAAGTATAGCGATAAAATTGCCGTGGCCGCCGCTTCTCATTCCCAGCGCGGGGTGGTCTTGATCCCCGTTCGGCCAGTTCCGCCGCCAGGCCCCGAAGCGTGAAGGCCTCGAACGGATACGTTCGCGCAGCCAGTCGGCCAGCGCGCCCCACAGAATGCGGAGCTTGTAGCCGCCGATCTGCGCGGGGCCCGACGAACCGTTCTCCCGTCCGTTGGCGCGTCTTCCACTTCAAAACGCACAAGGGACTGATTTGCAAACTCGCCGCGATCGCGCTGATCGTCTCGCCCGCTTCCACCCGAGCCTCCGGGCAGGGCGGGATTGTTTATGACCACAGCACGGACGTCATAAGATACTGTGTGCGTAATGATCACCCGCTCAGGCTTCCGCCACAAGGCGGTAACCGGCTGCTTAGCATGTTGGGATCGAGCAGCAGGGCGTTGCTTGACCAACATCTTCGAAGTATTGACGTTAGGACCGGAAGCGTCCTGTGCTGGGCGGATCATGCGATTGATCACGCCTTTTTCCCAGACGGCGCAATTCTTTCCGTCCTGACAGTTCTCGCGGACGGATCGGCGATCGAAACCGCAAAAATCGGCCGGGAAGGTGCTTTCGGCCTTTTTGAAGCTATGTATACGCATACCTCCTTCAATCAATGCGTCGTGCTTTTGGGCGGGCGGTTGCTTCGATGCCCATTCGGCGTTCTGCGTTTCCTCTTGGAAAATAATTCTGAAATCCGTAGTCTCTACATCTGCTACACTGAGGCATTGCACGCGCAATCTCAGCAGGTCGCAGCGTGCTCTACCCTGCACTCGGTGCGCGAGAGATTATGCCGCTGGCTCCTCACTTTACATGATCGCAACGATGGTCAAGAGTTCGCCATAACCCATGAATATGTCGCCCATATATTGGGCATCAACCGCAAATCTGTGACGCTTACAGCCCAGGCCATGCAAAACGACGGCCTCATCAGCTACCATCGCGGCCGGATGCGAATTCTCGATCGTCGTCGCCTCGAAAGGGCGAGCTGCGAATGTTATGTGACGATTGAGAGAAATTTCGAGGCTGTCTGGGCTAAGCCCTAGCGAGCTTTGCAGCCGCCTATCATTTTAGCAGGTCCGCGACGGCCATTACGATGCATTGCGGCCTGGCCGGCTTTGCAAGAATCTTATGATGAGGCCATTGCCGGCGAATCGGATCGGTTTCGATTTGCCCCGTATAAAAAAGAAAAGGCACGCCGCGCTCGTCGAGTTGCCGGGCTACGGGCTCGACCGTTTGCTCGCCAAGACGGATATCCAAAACAGCCGCACCAACCCCATCGATTGCGGCAAGCGCCTCCTTCACGGTACGGCACGGCCCGCAAACCTTCGCCCCAGCTTTGGCAAGAATTGTTTCAAGATCAATGGCGATGAGGAAATCGTCCTCGACGATTAGCACGCGCGCACCGGCTAGCACCTCCACAGCCTCAGCTTTGGCCTGTATGCTCTCCATGTTCGTTTCCCGGCAGCACTAACTCGATTGTGCACACGAGCCCTTCCGGCCGAAAGTCACGCGTCACATGCGAATCTGGAATTGCGTTTTCGATAAGAGCGCTTCCAAACCCGGCCGTGGCGGGCGGTTGCACCGGGGGGCCGTCCTTTTCCCGCCAGGTAACGATGAACGTGCGTTTTTGGTTCCTTCGAGCCAACCCCCAATTGAGCTCGACTTTGCCTTTCGGCGAAGCCAGCGAGCCATATTTTGCAGCATTGGTTGCAAGTTCGTGCAGGACGAGGCCGAAAGGCACCGCGATGTCGGGAGGCAGCAAGACGTCCTCCCCCTTCAAGATCCAGCGTTCTGATGCGCCCTGCAAAAAAGGCTCAAGTTGGTGGCGCGTTAAGGCCGCAAAATCGGCTTCCTGCCACTCTGTGTCCGCTAGTAAATTATGGGCGCTTGCGAGCGCTAAGAGGCGTCCGTCCACTGAAGCGGCAAAATCGGCGCCCGTACGGCCGCTGCGCAAGGTTTGATGCACGATCTACTGAACCACCGCCATCGAGTTTTTGACCCGGTGGGTCAGCTCGCGCAAGAGGAGCTCTTGGCGCTGTTCCCATAGTTTCCGGTCGGTAATATTGCGGGCGCTCTCGAGGACGAGCCTGCGGCCATCGAAGGACTCGAGCTGCAGCCGGCTTTCAACCGTCAACAACTCCCCGCTTTTGGTTCGCTGCGTGAACTCGCCGCTCCAGCTGCTGTCCTTGACGAGCTTGGCTTTCACGTCGGCAAAGGTAAAGCCTGTCCCGATCGAACCCAAAAGCTGCTCTTTCTTCTGGCCGGCTGCTTCTTCACGGCTGTAGCCGTAGAGCTCCTCACAACCCCGGTTCCATTCGATGACCCCATTATCGAAATCCCAAATGAAGATCGGATCATGCGAAAGCTCGACCAGCCGCTTTTGCTGGCTAAGGCGCCGTTCGCTCTGCCGCAGCGCTTCCTCGACCTGGCGCCTCTCGGTGATATCAACGAAAGTGACGACAACGCCGTCAATCTTGTCATCGACCGTCCGATAGGGCCGCATACGTATATCAAACCACTGGCCATTCTCGCCGCCGATCTCGCGCCTAATGGGAGTAAGCCTGTCGAGAACTGCCCGCGCGTCCTTGCCGAGGTCAGGATAGTCAGGCGGATGCGCGAAATCCGTGATCGGCCTGCCTTCGTCGTTGGACGTAATTCTAAATAGCTGGGTGACCGGCTCGGTGAACCGCTTTATGCGCAGATTGGAATCGAGAAACAAGGTTCCGAAATCGGTCGCCGCCATTAAATTCTGCAGATCGCTGTGGGCGCGGGAAATTGTCTCGAGCTTCGATTTGAGCTCGTTGTTGACGGTCTGCAGCTCTTCGTTGATCGATTGCAGCTCTTCCTTGCTGGTTTCAAGCTCTTCGGCGGTGGAGCGGTGTTCTTCGTTGGTCGATTGCAACTCCTCATTGGCGGCGCGTAGCTCCTCATTTGCTGCCTCCGATTCTTCGAGTGTAGTCCGTAGTCGCGCCTGGGTGAGATTCAGCTCCTCACGCAGCTGATTCGACTCTTCGCTTCCCTGCGGAAGATCGCCAGCCGGCCTCTGCTCGATTCCCCCGCCCTCGATGAAAAGCACCAGCACGTTTCGAGTTTCGAGCTCGCCATCTTCCCGTGCGGGCTTTACCTGAAGGTGGACGCGATGCGGCGATCCATTGAACTGTACGGCGATTGGCAAGGTCAGTGTTGGTTCGCGATGCTCGAATGCGCGATGCAGCGCGGCGCGAAGCTCCAATCTGAGCTCAGGCCGGACGAGATCGACGGCGTCACCGCTGAGGACGCCGCCCGAAGGCTGAAGATAGCGGCCGGCATGATCCGACAAATGGACAACTCGATGCATGCGGTCAATCAGAATGCTCGGCGGTGCAGCCGCTTCGAGCACTTGCCGATGCAAGGCAGCTTCGCTGATGGCTAACCTGCCGCCGCCGTATCCCCCCAGAAATTGCGGAGGCTGCCCAGCTATGCCAATGGGACCCCCGGTCAGCCGCGGCAAGAGACGAGGTTTGTCTCCGCGCTGCGCCGTCGTTTGATAGATGCGATTTTTCCGATCAACTGCGCGAAATAGCCCCGGTGGGCTGTCAGCCGTCTCGGATGAGCCGAGGAGCAAGTAGCCGCCAGGATTGAGCGCATAATGGAAGGTGCCGCAGACCTGCGCCTGTACATTGCGGTCAAGGTAAATGAGAAGATTTCGACAGGAGATAAGGTCGATGTGCGAAAAAGGGGGGTCCTTGAGCACGCTGTGGCTGGCGAATACGATCATATCGCGCAACTCACGCCGGACTCGGTACGTCTCGCCTTCGTGCATGAAGTAGCGGCGAAGCTGCTCCTCGTCGAGATCGGCTTCAATCGCGGCCGGGTATTGCCCTTCGCGGGCGAAGGCAAGAGATCTCACATCGAGATCGGAGGCGAAAATCTGGACGGAGGGGTGGAAATCGTGCCGCGATGCCTCGTCCAATAGCAGCATCGCGATCGTATAGGCCTCTTCCCCGGTCGCGCAGCCCGGGACCCAGACGCGAAGCTGGTCATCCTCCTTTTTGGTGGCGAAGAGCTGCGGAATCACCCGCGTCTTAAGCGCATCAAACACATCTTTGTCACGAAAAAATGTCGTCACCGAGATGAGGAGGTCACCGAGCAGCGCCTGCGCCTCCTCCGCGTTCTCCCGCATAAAATTGTAGTATTCTTCGATGCCATTGATTTTGTTGACCTGCATCCGACGCGCGATGCGCCGTAAGATAGTCGAGCGCTTGTATTGCGAGAAATCATGCCCAGTCCTCCCTCTTACTTGCGCGAGGATACGGCGGACAATTTCTTCATCAAAAGTTCGAATATCGGCAAGCGGAGCGTTGTCCATGTTACGGATCAGCTCCGCGAGACCGGTCGCGAGTTCCTGCAACGGCAAGACAAAGTCAACGACGCCGGTCGCGATCGCGGCGCGCGGCATCGATGGGTATTCGGCCTCGGCCGGCTCCTGCACGAGAATGATGCCGCCGGCCTCCTTGACCTCCTTCACGCCGACCGCGCCGTCGGAACCGGCCCCGGTCAACACCACGGCAAAGCCGTCGCCGTGCTGCTCCGCAAGCGAACGAAAAAAGAGGTCGATCGGCGCCCGCCGACCGCGCGGTTCGTCGAAGTCCGCGGAAGATATATCTCGATCTGTGATGCGCAGGCGGCGGCCCGGGGCAATCACATAGACATGGTTGGCCTGAAATTCCTGTGTTGCACCGACCTGCACCACAGGCATTTTGGTGCGCGCGCCGAGGATGCTTGGGAGCTCACTGTGGCTTTGCGGATCAAGATGGACAACAACCACAAAGGCAGCGCCCGGCTCATCCGGAAGCGCCTCGAAAAAATCCTGCAAGGCGCGCACGCCGCCCGCAGAGGCACCGATGCCAACGACGACGGGCTTCCTGCCGTTATCGTCGCTCGACTGATTGCTCGTGCCGCTATCTTCATCGGCCATTCCGGAAGCCTCCGCCGAGAATCACAACATGTATGCGCCTGCTCTGCCTTTCGCAATCCCAAACACTTTTCCGGAGGCTTTGGGATTGCAATGGTGAGGACAACGCAGACTTGAAACCGGCTTACGATGGGGCGCGCGCGGCTCTTGGAGGCCGCCGTTTGAGAACATCTGAAGGACGAAACCGCGAGTCGGACAGTTCCAGGACGCTATCTATGGGGTTTAGCCTACGGCGTTGGGGTTCACGGCGCGAGCGAAAGGGCGAATCGATTTGACTCTGAGTGAGCCGGAGCGAGGCTTAGGCCAGTCCCCACGACTCCAAGCCGCAAGCT
>DATBQJ010000144.1:0-6689 GCA_036560885.1 Methylocella sp. | reverse complement strand
CGGTTTCTTGGACGGGCCGGCAATTCGCGAAGTCTCCTAGGACCCACGATGACGAGCGCCCGGCAATGCAACGCCAATCGCGCCAATGCAAAGCGCAGCACGGGGCCGCGCACCGAAGCGGGCAAGGCGGCCGCCCGGCTGAATGCGCGGTGGCATGGACTGGCCGCGCCGCTGCGAGTGGAGCCGGGCGCGGACGAAGAGGTCGATCAACTGGCCCGGGCGATCGCAGGCAGGGAGGCCGGGTCTGACCTCATGGCTTTGGCGCGCCGGATTGCGGAAGCCGAACTCGACTTGCGGCGCGTTGGCCGGGCTCGTAGGCTGCTTGCTCAGCTTCCCGAGACACCGGCTTATTTTAGGCTGGTTGAATCGCCCAATTCGAAATTGTTTATGGCGGCGGTCCGACGTGCCTATCGGCGCAAAAACGCCTCGATTGTCGACCTCACTCACATATTGCAAAAGGCCGGCTGGGATCCAGATGCCCCCGATCGGGTTGAGGTGCCGGTGAAGTGGCCAACGCGATCGCCGAAAGACCGCCGGGCCGACGTCCTTGAACGGTATGAACGGCGTGCCCGATCGCGCCGCAAATTTGCGATCCGCGATTTTGACGCGGCGAAGCTGGCGGCGCGATTAAGTCACCCTCGGAACGAAAACGGATAGGACAATTTTGGCTGTGGCATAGTTTTGGCCTTATTCCACGTTAAATATCTGTAGAATTGTGAATTTTGGCCAAACGAACCCAATTCTGAAACTATCGATAAATCAGTTAGATAAACTCATGGCGCAGTCCAGGACTTATCTTTATATGCAGTAACGATCAGACACCCGACGCTTTGCGAGGGGAAGTTCGGGGGTGCCGTCGGGCGCGCCACGCGGTCCTTTCCAAGCCGCAGCACCGCAACCGGCCTGACCTCCCGCCCGTCACATGTCTCTGTCAGCTCGCGCTGGACACGAACGTTCAGACACAAAGGCAAGCCGCGCGTCTTATTCTATTCGTGCTCAAGGTGGCAGTGTGCGATGATACGCGTTATCGCATCCAGCGGACAAAACATGCGCCGGACTGTGCCGCGTTGCCGTCCGGTAAACTGGCATGTGAACCGCTTGTCTGGAGTTTGTTCCGAAAAAGTGGATCGACTTTTTCGATCAGAACATGCTCCAGTTCTGTGATTTTGCGCGATTTCTTTCCGATCAGGGGAGTCCCCCTGATCGGGAAGCGCTCCAAGCCCGGCACGTGATTGTTGCAGGGACCGTCAGGCGCAGGACAGACCTGCGCCCTCCACGAGAGTAACCGCCGCCGGAGGCTGTGGACGTTTCAAATAGTGCCACCCGCAAACGCACGACGGCGAGGCACCCGTCTGAGACCCGAACGTCGGTGCGTCGGACGGGATCGGACTCTCGGCAAGTCACTGACGGGCAAATGTTTGAGGACGTCTCATGGGGAGATTTCGGAAAGCGGAGGGGGACTGGGCCAAGAACGCGCTGCGCCGCGCGCACGGGCTGCTGTCGAGCCACTGGCTGCTTCAGGACACCAAGGCGCACTTCCGCGAGGTCGTCCGGCGTGGGTGTCGCGAAGGCCCTCAGCATGTCACCCACGGCCGCGACGAGGTCGTTGTCGTCTCGGCGGAAGACTTCCGCCGGCTCCAGGGGGAACGGGGCGGCGACGCGTTGAGTGCGCCGATGCAGGCCTCGCCCTGCCGCGACATCGACATCGAACCGAAGCGCGACCGGATGCCGATGCGCGGAGTCGATCTGTGACGGGTTGGCGGCTCGATACGATTATCCTCTCCGGGCTGCGTCGCTCGAAGCCCGAGCGCAAAGTACTCGCCTTCATCGCCGGACGCCCACTCGAACGGCTCTATCCCAGCAGCGTGACCTTCCCCGAAATCCGTTGCGGCATCGAGCTTGTCGCCGACGCTGGCCGGCGCGCCGAACTCAATGACTGGCGGGCGCACAAGGTGCGTCCACTGTTCGAGGAGCGCGTCCCGTCCGCCACCGAGGACGTCATGTTCAAATGGCGGCTGCTGGTCGAGGACGGCCGCAAGGCGGGGCAACCCTTCTCGCAACCCGATTTGATCATCGCAGCGACGGCGCTCTGCCACGGGCTGACCAGCCTGTCCCGCGACAGGAGCGATGACGAGCGCGCCCATGCGCGGGTCGTCGCTCCGTGGCAGTGATATGTAGCGCCTGATTGATGCACGGAAAACGCCCCTCTGGCTCAAGGGGTTTTTTCATGTGCAAATTCTTGCAAACCGTTTTCCAATCGGCAAATCAAAGTCAAACATTCTGGACATTGACGCCTTGGCCGGGGTCACGGATCTCTCCAGGGTTTGCTTTCGGTCGACCTATCATGGGTGTCAGGGATAGTTCTGCAACCTGCGATCCGACGATGCTTGTGGTATTCACAATTTCGACGTTGGGCCGGGATCGTGGCGAGCCGCGGATGATTGCGACGGGTAGGGTCTGCCCGCGATGAGGCCGGAAGACGTTGAATCGGCGGCACGAAGCGACCCAGATCATCCGCCGGCAATGGATGCCGACCTATCCCGAATGAAGCGAATGCCGCGTATCAAGACGATGCGCCGAGCGCTTCGCGGTGCCGCTGGTCTTCGACGGACGGGCGACGATCACCCTCCGGTCGGATGATCCTTTTATCCTTTCGAGGCGCGGTTGATTTCGACGGCCATGAGCGACGGAAATTTTACACCGTTGTTTGGACATGGCGGACGAGACCGCCGGATCGTCTCATTCTGGAGGGCGCGTGACGGCGAGAAAAGAGCCTATCGTCAAGCACGTGGAGGAAGAGTTGCGGGCGATGCAGCCGCGCGGCGAGGACAAGAGCGGCGGACCGGGCGCGGCGGCGATGACGGAAGCTGAAATCGATGCAGAAATAGCCGCTGATCCCGACGAGGCCGGTCTGCAGGGCAATGGGGCGCACGCGTCTGTTGAACCGCCGCACCCAAAAGCCGTGCTCAACATGCGGGTGGATCGTGATGTGCTGGATTTCTTCCGGCGTCGAAGCGCTCCAAACCAAAATCAACGCCGTGCAGCGCTCCTACGTCGAGCAAATGCGTCATCACGACCAGCGTTAAGGGCGTTCGATCAGATGATAGGTGTTTTGGATTTAGCCGCGACCGGCGGGAGCAGATCGGCAATGACCTCGCGATCCATGCTGCATGCTACGGAGTGTAGGAGATCGAGGAGCATACTGGCAAGGCAAAAATGAAGATTTTCCGGCCAAAATCAAATGATTGAATCAATGATGTTTGTCGTTGCGAAAGTGTGTTGCGCAATGCCGCTCATCTCGCTGACGTGGCGTTGAGCACTTCGAGAGCGACGGCGATGGGCAGGAACAGCGAGGCGAAGACCCAATTCGCCATCATGTTCGACGAGCTTCGTCACGGCGTCACGGTTAAACTGGCCCCGCATACAACAGCAGTGTCAGTCCCGCGCAGGAATCCATACCGCGGGCTATTTTGCGGCATCTCGTTCTGCCTGTCCATTTTGAGCTATATCTTGGGTTTCATTTTTAACCCGTCGGGATTCTTCTTTGATCTTTTGAATGTAAGGAGTCGGTTGCGAGGCATACCCCTCAGGACTTTTCAACCGCCGCTGTACTTTCTCTTCCCAGCCAACGAGCGCTGTCGTTAGGCAGGCAAAAATAGCGTTCTTCGCCATCGCATCTACTTTGGCCGCCACCAGCGCTTCATTGACAATTTCAAGGAACCACTCGAAGCAAATCTGGAATTGCGGCGAGTGTGGGTCAATGGTATGGGAAAATTCGATCTCGTTTTTCCGGGCAAGGGTGTCGATGATGGCCTTCAAATGGGCCGACAGGCGAGAGAGGACAACCGACCGCTCAGCATCTACCACTGGCGCCAAAGCTTCCGAGAGGAAAATCCCCGTCACTTTCGCCATAGCTCGCGATGCCAATTCAACGCGCTGCGACAACGCTATAGAAGAGTCGTTCACTTGTTCCATCAGCCCCATGATTTCCGGGATGAGGGCTTCCCGTTGGGCGTCTGGGTATTCCTGCCCAGCCTCCCCTGTCGATTGGCCTCGACGCCCGAGCCCGGCATCCTGGTTGTCCATTCCTGTCCTTTCGCCATCATTCATATGATTTGTCATACCAGGTGAAATGCTATCGGTGGTATAATAATATTAGCGCGGCTTCTTCTTGTTGTTGGCAATCTCCGCCGTTGCCATCAGCAGGCGTGGACGAGCCGACCTATCCCGGAGTGGAACTCCGGAATCCTCGGCACGATCTTGTTACGGAAACCTGAATCGTTCGCCGTAATGACCGGCATTGTCTTATAGGGAGTTCGCTTGCAACCATTGGGGAAGGGTTTGGCAGAGGTCCTGCCCGGCAGGGTTTGGCCGAACCTCGAAATGTCGTCGTTTTCACCTTCCACGCTGAGCAACCCCAAGCGGCAAGGTTTACAGCATGGCGTGCTTCTTTTCGCCTTTCGGCAATGCATGTTTGGCAAACACAGTGTCGACTGTCTGCACAAAAGATATCGGCGCCAGACCGGTCTTCCTCATCAAATTCGTGGTGTTTGGCGGCTGAATCTCGATCGCCGGGTGACAAGATGATCGAAGAAATCGAAATGTGCGTTGACATGACGATCGATGTTCACCGCCAAGAAACCGGTGGAGCTTCAGAAAGCCGGGATACACATCTCGTCCGACGCTGCATAGCCATAGGGAGCGGTGCAGATGCCATTGCGCCTAGCCATTTGCTGCGGCTCTTCTGCGCAAGACAATGAACTTGGTTGGGCTTCGCCTTGTGTCGATCCCCATCAGCGTCATTGAAACGGGCACATACTGGCTGTCCTGCGTCTCCATCAAAGTAACGGCGGCAATCGGGGGGACCGATGCCTGGCAGACCCGGAGTGACTGCAGTCTCAACCCGTCATGTTCCTTGTTCCGAATCTCGCACACGGCGATCAGGTCATCGATGTCGTTGTCACGAACCGGGCGCCCGAAAGAGATGGCGTCCGGGATTCGGTACGGCCCGTACGGTCAACGTCATAGAAAAGAGAGAAACGCTTCCGCGCTCCCGCGCAGCTGGATCACGTGATGCCTCGACGCGACGATCAAAAGCGTTTGCCGCAGGTTGGGGCCGCTGGCGCCATACTGCGTCTCAAAACGATTTATGCCATAGATGATGGAGCACCGAGTCGTTCGCCACGCTCGCAAATATGAAAGCCGCCCCTAAAGCCGGCGGCATCGCATTCGTCGGCTCGCCGACCAATCGGCCAGGAATTCGCTTTGTTTTGGACCGGCCGAATGAGATCGGGGTCGCAACCAGGGGAGAGCGGAAATCTGTCCTGGGGCAAAAAGAGGATCGTCCCGACATGTGACGTTGGGCTTTGTCGGCACAGTTTCGGGAGTGTTTCCATGCGTGAGGTCATCCCCACTGCTCCGGCCATTGGCAATAAAGCCAGACCCCGCCTAAGCAAGGAGGAGAGCGCCCGGTTTTTCGGTCCGCCGCCGCTTATCGCCGGAGAGGATCCAACCCAATACGAGGCGATGCGGGATCAGATTTCGGCCGCCGTCGGGCCGCTCGATTTCCTCGAGGAAATCTGGGTCAACGACGTCGTCAATCTCGTTTGGGAGACGCGGCGGCTGCGCCGGCTCGGGGCGGCGCTGCTCCCAGCGGCCGCGCCTGAGGGCGTCCACCACATTCTGAAATGGCTGTTGGACCCGTTCACTGGCCAAAAGGTTGCCATAGACTGGGCGTCACGCAAGCCTCGCGCCGTGGCGACTGTGGATGCCGCTCTCGCTGCCGCCGGCTTAACCATGGACGCGGTGATGGCGCAGACACTCGCTCTGAAAATCGACGAAATTGATCGCATCGGTCGCATGATCGCCGGCGCTGAAGCGCGTCGAAATATCGCCCTGCGAGAGATCGACAAGCATCGTGCGACTCTCGGGGCGGCGCTGCGGCAAGCGGCCGACGAGGTCCAGGACGCCGAATTTAAGGAAATTCCGCCGCGTTTGATCGAAGGCGAGGCGGAATGACGAGCGACCGAAAAATTCGGGCAAACCGCGCCAATGCGCGTGCCAGCTCCGGTCCGAAGACGGCGGCCGGCAAGGCGCAGTCGGCGCAGAACGCGTTTCGTCATGGCTTCAACGTGCCGATCTGGCGTGATCCAGATCTGGTGAGCGACGTCGAAGCCCTCGCGCAGCGGATTGTCGGCAAAGGCGCCGATGCCAATGTCCTGGAGCTGGCGCGATGCGTTGCCGAGGCGCAGATCGATCTGCGCCGAATCCGCTTCCACCGCCACCGCCTGATCGAACGGGTGGTGCTCGATCCTAAGGTTCAGGCCGGGGCGGCCGAGCCGCCGCCAGTCGCGCCGGCGAACGCGCCTGTCGGCGGCGCCCGCCTAAAAGCTTCCCCGTCTGATGACCGCGACTGGATCCTTGGCGCCGACCCGCTCGAGGCGGACGTGTCGGTCCGTTTGGTGGTGTTCGCCAAAAACCTCGCGGCGCTGGATCGCTCCACGCGCCCCCTGAAACTGAGTTTGGCGAAGTTGGCGGGGGAGTTTGCAGCGCTGGATCGCTACGAGCGCCGCGCCCTCTCTCGGCGCAAATTCGCGATTCGCGCGTTTGACGTCGCCTGCGTCGAGGCCGAACGACGCGTTGGCGACGGGGAAGCGGCGCGCTCCGGGGTCGGGGAGGCGATGGAGGGG